>CAMEKD010000024.1 GCA_945920825.1 uncultured Anaeroplasma sp. | reverse complement strand
CATCAATCATTTCGGATAATTGAGTATAATATTCTTTTGACAATTTAATCAGTCTAACATTCATTTTTCTCACCTACAAATTCTAATTTATCTTTCATTTAATTATTTTCCAATAACCTTTTTTATAAGATTTCTTTTTAAATATTATATTAGGACAACAAAAGGAATAATAAAAAAGGCTTGATATATTGTATCAAACCTAATCTTCTCAAATGGTGGACTGTTAGGGACTCGAACCCTAGACCCACTGATTAAGAGTCAGTTGCTCTACCAACTGAGCTAACAGTCCATATGTTTTTGTTGCTTTTTGCAACTGCAGTAACAATTATACCAAAATATTTTTCTATGTCAACAATTTTTTTGTCTTTTTTGAAAAAATATTTTGGCAGGTTTTTTGGCATCCATTTGTGGAGTTGCACCACACAAAGCTTTTATGGATATGCGTCAGTATAAATAAAAGTTTTTAAGGTCATTTAGATACTGAAAAGAATTGGACCTGGCAGATAAATAAGAGTTTATAGTCTTCTAGATCTAGCAAAGATTGGACTTAGCTATTATAACTGCTGTTCAGATGGTAAACAAAACCAACTTTCGAAGCAAATAGCTGCTGCCTTCAATAGTTTTAACATTATATGTTCACCTCCAAATTTATATAAATCAGAAGTGATACTTCAGGGGTATCACCTCTGAAGGATTTATATTGTAAATCATTTTCATGAAAAAGTAAAGATTTTTTTCAAAATTTTTCAAAAAGTTTTCATAGATAAAGGAAAAGCCTTATGCTATAATGAGATACGAAAGAAGAGATGTTGAATTATGAAGGTGATTTTAGGCCTTTCTGGAGGAGTAGATTCCTCTGTAGCTTTAAAGCTTTTAAAGGATCAAGGATATGATGTTGAAGCTATGTTTATGCGAAACTGGGATTCAGCAACAAATAATGATGTATTAGGTAATCCAGACATCAATCTTGATGTATGTCCACAGGAAAAGGACTATCAGGATGCAAAAAAGGTTGCTGACCAATTAGAAGTTAAGCTAAACCGCATCGATTTCATTGAGGAATATTGGGATACTGTATTTACCTATTTTTTAAATGAATATAAATCTGGTAGAACGCCAAACCCAGATATTATGTGCAATAAATATATTAAATTTAATGCATTTCTAAAGCATGCCTCTACCCTAGGTGCAGATTACATTGCGATGGGGCATTATGCAAGAGTAAGACACGAAAAGGATAAGAGCTATCTATTAAGAGGAATAGATTCTTCTAAGGATCAAAGCTATTTCTTATGCCAAATCTCTCAAGAGCAATTAAGACATGCAATATTTCCTGTTGGAGATTTAACGAAAAAAGAGGTTAGAGCGATTGCTAAGGAGGCAAATTTATATACTGCAGATAAAAAGGATTCTACAGGTATTTGCTTCATTGGAGAAAGAAATTTCCATCAATTCTTAAAAAATTATTTACCAAGCCAACCAGGCGATATGGTTACATTAGATGGTAGGGTAGTAGGAAGTCATGATGGCTTAATGTATTATACCATCGGGCAAAGAAAGGGCCTAGGTATAGGCGGTAATCATGATTTTGATAATGCGGCATGGTTTGTTTGTGGTAAGGATTTAGAGAAGAATGAGCTTTTAGTTGGTCAGGGTCATGATAGTGAATATTTATTATCGAACCATTGCATTGCATCGAGCTGTAATTGGATTTGTGATATTCCAGAGGATGGCAAGGAATATGGCGCTAAATTCAGATATCGTCAAAGTGATAATAAGGTTACAATTAAAAAGCTTCCTGGAAATAAAATTGAAGTATATTATGACAATGTCAGAGCGGTTACTCCAGGACAGGCTGTTGTTTTATATGATGGTGAGGTCTGCTTAGGTGGAGCTATCATTGATGAAGTATATATGAATGAGGAAAGAAGAAAGTATTAATGGAAGAAAGAAAAGTAGTATCTGGTTATATTAGAAATTACATATATGAAAGCCAAGATTCCCTATATAAGGTTTGTGAGCTTGTACAAGAGGATGATACTATTTTGATTATTGTTGGTTCATTTCCGCATTTAGAGGATGGACTATCTTATGAATTTGTAGGCAAAATGAAAAAACACCCTAAATATGGAGAGCAGTTTTTTGTTGAGTCTTATTCTAAGAGCAATTCTTTTTCTAAAGAAGGGTTAATTCATTATTTATCTAGTGATAAATTTTATGGTATAGGTCCTAAGCTTGCATCCAATATTGTTGATGAATTAGGCCTTGATTGCATAAGTAAAATTCTAGAGGATAAGGAAGTCTTAAAAAAGGTTTATGGAATGACTAAGCCTAAAATAGAGGTATTATATCAAACATTAAAGGATAATTATGCAACGGAGCAGGTATTTATCCGCCTTTTTGGCTTTGGGCTAACTGCAAAAATGGTAGAAAGATTATATAATACCTATTCGGTTTCTGCTGCAAATAAAGTAGAAGAGAATCCTTATTGCTTAATTACTGAGGTTGAGGGCTTTGGCTTTAAAAAATGTGATAATCTTGCATTAACTTTGGGCATGATGAAAGATGATCCTAAAAGATTATCTGCAGCTATTTTTTATACCCTAAATCAGGTATGCTACCAGCAGGGCTTTACCTTTTTAACAGAAGAACAATTGATAAATTCTGTCATAAGATTATTAAATGGTGAAATTAACGGTAACGATTTAAAGCCTATTTTAGATGATTTAGTTCGAAATAAAAAAATAGTATTAGAGGATAATAAATATTTTGATGCTTACTTACATAAATGTGAGGTAAAAACAGCTGAAGCTATTTTAAGACTTTCTAAAGGGAAAATAAAAAAATACCCAGAGGAGAAGGTTTTCGATGCTATAAAATATGTAGAAGAGTTGTTACATATTCAATATACTCCTATGCAAAGGGAGGCTATACTTACATCTATTTTAAATAAATTATCTATAATTACTGGTGGACCTGGTACAGGTAAATCTACCATTTTAAATGGTATATTACATGTATATGCAAAATTAAATGGCCTATCTATCGAATCCGATGAATTTAGCTATAAGGTATGTATGGTTGCCCCAACAGGTAGAGCTGCCAAAAGAATGACGGAGACAACAAAATATAAGGCTTCTACCATTCACAAGGCACTGGGGTACAATTTTGATGGCGATTTTAGTTATAATGAGGATTCCAAAATGGCATATTCCCTACTGATTGTCGATGAAGCATCTATGATGGATATATCCATTACGATGAGTCTATTTACAGCATTACAGGATAAATGCCAAGTCATTTTAGTTGGAGATAAGGACCAATTACCATCCGTAGGTCCTGGTAATGTTTTATATGATTTAATTCAATCGGATGTATTTATTACAACAAAGCTAAATCAAATTATGCGTCAGGCAAAGGATTCCGATATTATTTCCTTATCCCATATGGTTTTATCGGAAAGAATCGATTATAAGATATTCAATAATAAAAAAGAGGTATTCTTTTATAATAGTGACGTTTCATCGACAATTCCTATGCTGAAAAAGCTTTTAGATGCTTATTTAGCTAATGGTGGAGATTTACAATCTGGTATTCAAATCCTTGCGCCAATGTATGCAGGTAATGCAGGAATTGATGCAATCAATAGCTTTATTCAAGAAGAATATAATAAAGAAAAAGAAAAAATCTTAAAAAGAGATTTTAAGATTTTTAAGAAAAATGATAAGGTTTTACAGCTTAAAAATGATTCCGTTCATGAAATAATGAATGGAGATATCGGTAAAATCTTAGATATCATTAAGATAGACGAAAAGGATGCAATGCTCATCGATTTTGATGGCAGAATCATAACCTACATGGCATCCGATATAGAAAATTTAACTTTAGCCTATTGTATGTCTATACATAAATCGCAGGGCTCTGAATTTCTAAATGTCATTATGCCAATACTGCCATCCTATCAAATAATGCTTAAAAAGAAGATTATTTATACAGGAATGACTAGGGCGAAGAAAAAATTAATTCTTCTTGGTAAAACTGAATCCCTAGAGCATGCAATTCACGCTATGGATTATTTAAGACAAACCTATTTAACACCAAGATTATCCAATAAAATCTCTAGCGAATTAGAAAATAAAATATTCGATAAGGATATCCCATTTGATACCTTTGGTGAATATGATATGGAAGGAATAACTCCATATTCCTTCATGGAAAAATAAGCCTAATCGAAGATAATTATATTATCCTCCATAGGCTTTTTTAATTCTAAAATTTCTGTTAAATCCAGCTTTAAAATTCTACAAATTGCTTGAAGCTCAATGAAGGATGGTTCTAAAGAACCATTTTCAATGCGATTATATCTTATAATTTGGGTAGGTATTTTTTTAGCCATTTCCTTTTGCTTATACCCAAATTCAATTCTTTTTTGTTTCATTATTTTTGAAAAAGCATAAAATGTCATAGATTCTCCTTAAGTATTGAATTCATTTTTGCTATTCAATAGGATTGTATCACAGCATTTTATGAAAAGGAATAATCACATTTTGAGAAATGTTTTTTTAAATATGTCGCTTTTACTTAAAACTATGTTTTACTTTCGGGTTTGTTATTGCTATTGAAATCCTTTTTTGATATAATCAAAATGTTGTAAAGCGCCTATAGGGTGCTTAATGGAGGTAAGAGTCTATGAAATATATGACTTCAAGTGAAATTCGCCAAATGTGGCTAGATTTCTTTAAATCAAAAGGACACAGTGTAGAGCCATCTGCATCCCTAGTCCCACACAATGATCCAACATTACTATGGACCAATGCGGGTGTAACACCATTAAAGAAATATTTTGATGGTACAATGGTTCCAGAAAACCCAAGAATTACAAATGCACAAAAGTGCATTCGTACAAACGATATTGAAAATGTAGGTAAGACTGCAAGACACCATACCTTCTTTGAAATGCTTGGTAACTTCTCTATTGGAGATTATTTTAAGAGTGAGGCGATCGCCTTTGCCTCAGAATTATTATTCAGCGAGAAGTGGTTTGGCTTTGACCCAAATAAATTATATATCACATATTACACAAAGGATTTAGATGCTAAGCGTGAGTGGATGAGCCATGGTGTTAAGGAAGACCATTTAATCCCACTGGATAGCAATTTCTGGGAAATTGGTGAGGGTCCATGTGGTCCGGATACAGAAATGTTTTACGACCGTGGCGAAAAATATGATAAGAGAGGCCCTGAATTAATTCGTGATGATATTGAAAACGATAGATTCATTGAAATTTGGAATATCGTATTCTCACAGTTTAATTCTAAAGAGGGTGTAGCAAGAGAAAATTATAAGGAGCTACCTTCTAAGAATATTGATACAGGATGTGGTCTTGAAAGATTATGCTGCGTTATGCAGGGTGTAGATACAAACTATGATACAGATTTATTTATGCCAATCATTAAAAAGACTGAGGAAATCTCTGGCGTAAAATATGAAGGTCAAATGGCATTTAAGGTTATTGCTGACCATGTAAGAACAGTAACATTTGCGGTAGCTGATGGTGCAACTCTATCGAATGAGGGTAGAGGATATGTACTTAGAAGAGTATTAAGAAGAGCTTCTAAATATGCAAAATCCTTAGGCATTAATAAGCCATTTATGTCTACTCTTGTCGATGTTGTAATTAAGATTATGGATCCATATTATCCATATTTACATGAAAAGAAGGAAATTGTTAAGCAAGTAATTACTGCAGAGGAAAAGCAATTCCTAAAGACCTTAGCCGATGGTGAAAAGAGATTTGCATCAATTGCAGAAGCATCTAAGGATAAAAAGGTTATTTCTGGTGCGGATGCATTCACATTATATGATACCTATGGCTTCCCAATTGAGCTTACCATTGAATATGCAGAGGAAAAGGGCTTAACCGTGGACCAAGAGGGATATAAGGCATATTTAAAGGAACAAAAGGAGCGTGCAAGAAATGCACGTAAGGATGAGGAGTCTATGGGAGGACAGAACGAGGAATTCTTAAACTTCAAGGAAGAATCTCGCTTCTCAGGCTATGATGCAACAAATCATAAAGCTAAGGTTATTGCTGTATTTGGTAATGCAGTAGTATTAGATGAAACGCCATTTTATGCATTTAGTGGTGGACAATTATCAGATAAGGGTACTTTAGGTGATATTCCTGTTGTTGATGTTATTAAAATGCCTAATGGACAGCATCTACATGTTTTAGGTGTAAAGGAATGTCCATTTAAGGTTGGAGATATCATCTGGGCAATTGTCGATAAGGAGAATAGAGATTTAACTAGAAAGAATCACTCTAGTGCTCACCTACTACAATCTGCACTTCAGCATGTATTAGGTAATCATGTACACCAAATGGGTTCTCAGGTATGTAGCGATTATTGTCGTTTCGATTTCAATAACTATCAATCTTTAACGGATGATGAAATATTGGCTGTTGAGGATTTAGTGAACACCTATGTTAAGGAAGCACATTCTGTAAAGACTTTAGTATTACCTATTGAAGAGGCTAAAAAGCTTGGCGCTATGGCATTATTCGGTGAAAAATATGGTGCTTTGGTAAGAGTTGTTGATATGGATGTTTCAAAGGAATTCTGTGCAGGTACTCATGTATCGAATACCTCTGAGATCATCGATTTTGAGATTGCATCGGTTGAATCTATTGGTTCTGGTGTATTCCGTGTTACAGCTGTAACAGGTGCAAATGCACATGAATTATTAGTAAAATCTACAGAAAATATTCAAAATACCCTAAACACAATCCTAGCTAAGGCAGAAGATATTATTAGGTCTGCAAAGAATGAGGGTATTGAATTATCCTTTAATTATGAAAAGAAGGAGCTTAACCTTAAGGGCTATAGATATATTTTAGCATTAAGAGAAGAGGTTTCTAAAGCTCAAAATAGTGTAAAGGACTTAGAAAAGGAATACAACCAAAAGAAGAGCCAATCTGCCCTAAAGAGTCTAGAGAAGTTCGATAGCCTAATTATAGGGGATAAGCTATTTACTACTGTTGATGTTAAGGATACAAACCTTATTAAGGATATGGCATGTGCCTTAAGAAATAATAAGGGCTTAAATGTTGTATTACTTGCATCCTGTGATGGTGCTAAGGTTACCTTCGTATGTGCAGCTAACGCTCCATATGATGCTTGCCAAATCGTTAAGGAAGCAACAAAGATCACCGGAGGCGGTGGTGGAGGAAAGAAGGATCTAGCTCAGGCTGGTGGAAGAGATTCCTCTAAGGTTTTTGATGCATTAGAGCACGTTAAGGAATTCTTAAAATAATGAAGTATATTGGTCTTGATTTAGGGTCTAGAACCTTAGGGGTTGCCATTTCGGATGAAATGGGAATACTTGCAAGAGCGTATGATACACTAAGATTTTATGACGACGATTATGAAAAGGCAATTGAATATACAATCGATATATGTAAGAAGGAGAAGGTAAGTACTGTTGTACTTGGACTTCCTAAGCATATGAACGGAGATGAGGGTGTAAGAGCCCAAATCTCCTTTGATTTTAAAGCGGAAATTGAAAAAAGATCGGATATTAAGGTTGTTTTAATGGATGAAAGATTAACTACAGTAATTGTAGATAAGGCTATGATTTCTGCAAATGTAAGAAGAAAAGATAGACATGAAAAGAAGGATGAAATGGCTGCCGTAGTCATTTTACAAAACTATCTAGATAAAAAATCTTTTTAAGGAGAAGAATTATGCAAGACCGTACATTAACATTAATTCAGGATGATGGAAAAGAAATCCTATGCGATATTTTATTCACCTATCATTCAGAAGAATTTAATAAGGATTACGTAGTATTCCAAGTAAGAGGAGAGGCAAGTGCTTCTGCAGCAATTTATCATCCAGAGGATAATGGCAAGGGAAGCCTAGAGAGAATTGAGTCTGATGAAGAATGGGAAATGCTTGAGGAGCTATTAAATGATTATGCTTCTAGCATGGAGGATTCTTGTTCCTCTGGCTGTAGTGGCTGTAGTGGCTGCAGTTTTGATGAGGAATGTGGTGGTTGTGGTGAATGCCAACATTAATGATAGAAAGCCTACAAATGATTTAACCTTTAGCGATTTAGATAAAGAACTAAGGGAGTATGCTATATCACATGATGTACCTATTATTCAAGATGATGGCCTCGCTATGCTTGAGTCTATCATTCGAATAAAAAGACCTAAAAAAATATTAGAAATTGGCTGTGCTATTGGATACTCTGCCATAAGAATGGCATCCGTTTTGGGCTCTATAGTTTATACGATTGAAAGAAATGAGGAAATGTATAACCAAGCTATAGAAAACGTAAAAAAAGCCAATTTAAGTGATAAAATTCACATTATTTTTAAGGATGCTTTAGAAGCTTATGATTTAGTTAAGGATAATACCTTTGATTTAATCTTCATTGATGCTGCAAAAGCTCAATATATGAAATTCTTTAATTTATATACTCCACTATTATCTACCCATGGTGTTGTTGTATGTGATAATATGGAATTTCATGGCTTAGTTGAGGTATTAGATAACATAGAGGAATACAAATCCTATTCTAGAGGGGTTAGAGGTATTATAAGAAAAATGGCTAAATTCCATGATGAATTATTAGCTAAAGAGGATTTTGATACTACTTTATTTGAGGTAGGAGATGGCATAGCCATCTCAGTTAAAAAATGAGAAGCTATCCTAGATATATCACTATTGTAATTACCTCATTATTCATAGGCATACTTACAAATTTAGGTCATCCAGTAACTCCATATTTAGTTAAAGCTAGAGGCTTTATAGAATATTCATTTTCTATATTCTTTTCTGTAATGAGCTTAGGAATGCTTATATTTGCACCCGTATGGGGCTCATTTGGAGATAAATATGGAAGAAGAATTGTATTACTTATTTGTTCTATAGGATATTCTATAGGGCAGGTATTCTTTGGCTTTTTAGATAATATATATTTGGTTATATGTGCAAGATTCTTTAGTGGCTGTTTTAGTGCAGGATTAATGGTATCTGTCATAAGCTTTTTAGATACCTCTAGGGGGCTTAAAGGCTTTGATATGAAAAGATTAATACCTATGGTATTATCTTTTAATCTAGTTGGATCCTCCTTAGGGTCCTATATTGGCGGAGTCTTAGGTGATACCTTAGGTGGAAATTTAAATAGCTACCAATGGGTATTATATATTCAGGCAATATCGCTATCTATTTTTGGTTTAATTCTGTTTTTCTTCTTTAGGCTCACGGATGAAGAGCTATATAATGAAAATCAAAAAAGATTCAATTTTATTAAGAATATTAAGAATGTTTCAAAGATTGGACTTTGGAGTATTATCTTCTTGATTTGCTTAACATTATTCAATATAGTTTTTACAAATATGCAAAGATATTTAGATTATTATTATGCAGATATAGGCAAAACCTCAAGTGAGCTTGGATTATATAATCTAATTATAGGTATCGTTACACTTATAACGAATATTTTAATTACTCCAATATTATTAAAGAAATTAAAATCTATTGTATCCATTATATTATTTGCAATATTAGGTACAATATCTATTGTAATAACCTTCGCCATAAATAAGGATTATTTAATTTATATGATATATACCGTATTAATGGTATATATTATGTCTAAGGCAATTATTGAATCCGGAAGTGTTTCCTTCATTCAAGAAAATATAAAAATAGCACCAGGCTTAATTATGGGAGTAAGGCAATCCTTTATGTCCTTAGGGGCAGTAGTTGGCCCACTAGCTGGAGGTGCAATTTATTATTCCCTTCCTGTAGAGGAAAGAAGCATATTATTCTTTATTTGTGCACTCTTATATCTTTTAGCTGCCATAATATTATTTGGTATATACATTTTAAGAAATAGATTTAAATCCAATCCACTAGGAGGTGATATCTTTTGCGAATCCGTGGATTAATTCATATGATTGAGCTCGATAATAAAATTATCGGCATTAAAAAATATAAAAAGATAGAATTCTTTTATTTCCAAAATTCACAGATGAATGTTTTCAAAAGATATTTATATGTAGGGAATTGGATTGATTTAGAATATGATGAAGAAAAAACTACTAGAAGAGGTCCATATTTAGCTTATGTAATTTCTTTTGTAAATCGCCTAGAGGCAGAAGGATTATATGATCATATAGTTTATTATGATAAAAAGGATATTACGTCGAGCCTATATGAATTCTTAGGAAGCTTAGATAATACTATGTTCTTAGATTTAGAAATGACAATGCCTCCTTATAATTTTAAGGGTAAAGGCTTTAGAACAGAGGTTATTCAGGCTGGCTTTATCATCTTTAATAAGAATGGTGAGGAGCTTATGAGATATAGGAATTTCATAGAGCCTATGATTACAAAGACCTTATCGAAAAGAGCAGAGAAGTTCTTAGGTATTACCAATGAGGAATTCATAGAAAATCAAATTCCTTATTTAACCTTCTACAATGATTTTAAAAAAATCATTAAAAAATATAATCCAGCTATCGTCGTTTATGGTAAGAATGATATCTTAGTTTTAAATGATTCTTATTTATTACATAATGTTCCATCCTTAAAGAATCAAACAAGATATGTGAATTTATGTCAATTGATTAAATCGCATTATGAATTAAGAAATGACCCAGGCTTATTTAAGCTATTTCAAATTTATTATGATAATGAAGATATACAGGTTCATGACGCGTTTAACGATAGTGAGGTTACAGCTAAGGTATTTCAAGCCTTTAAAGAAGATATCCTTTATAGGACAAAAACACAAGAAATTAAAGATAATTTTGATTAGGAGAGAAATTTTTCTCTCTTTTTTATTGCATAAAGAAAAGGCAATAACCCTATGGCTATTGCCTTAATCTATTAATTTTCTTTATAAGCAATGATGGTTTGATATGGATAAATTGTTGTATTTCCAGATACAGAAGAATATTTACCTAAGGTATCTAAATATAATGTATATCCACTTAAATCTACTGTAGCAGTAGAATCATATCCATTATGATGAATAATTCTATATGTACCATTAGATGTTTCAATATCATAGTAGAAGTAAGATAGATTTGTTTGATCATAAGTCATACTATTTCTTACACTAGAACAAGATGAAGCAGGTAATGTAATATTACCAGAAGTCTTTAATTGACATAATTTCTTGTAATTTTGGAACATATTGTTATAAGTAATCTTTAATGAATAATCTAAGTCATTTACAGCATAACCTGAATTATAGGAATTATGCTCGCCATCCTTATCTCTTAGGAATTCCTCACCCTCCTGGATGAAGGAAATGCCTTGGCTTGTTAATACTAACGCATTGGCAAGTGTTGACATCTTCGCTGCGTTTTGACCAGTGATATTATTTGTTGCAAGACCATCGGCAATGTTATAGTTATCATGGCAGGAAACATAGGATACTGTGTATGGAATATTATTCGATCTATCATCACCAATAAAGCCCATGACACCATTTTGAATTGCATAAAGATCACTACCGTGGTCACTGCTTCCATTTACCCAACCCCAGGTATTGGAATTCGATACGCTACCTAATACAGCATCACGAATGGTTGAGTTGAAGCAACCGAAGTGCTCCCAAGAGCCATAATTGGATAAGCTACATAATGGAGCACCAGCATAATCAATATATGCAGCTGCCCAAGGCTCACCATATACGACAATATTCGATTTTACATTTGTTTGAAGATTATATGCTAAAGCATCCATAGTTCCAATATCATGGATTCCCATTAGATCGAAGCGGAAGCCTCCAAGCTTATATTCTTTTGCCCAGAATTCAGTAGAATCTATCATGAACTTTCTCATCATGATACGCTCACTACATGTCTCATTACCGCAACCAGATCCATCTGCCATATAACCATTTACATAGCGGAAGTAGTATCCAGGCATTAGATAATTGAAGTTCGATGTCATCGCATCACTTACATGGTTGAATACAACATCCATGATAATCGTAATGCCAGCCTGATTATATTTCATTACTAATGTCTTGAATTCTCTAATTCTTTCATATCCATCATATGGATTTCTAGAATAAGAACCATCAAGTACATTGTAATTTAATGGGTTATAGCCCCAGTTGAAGGATGGATTTACCTCATCATTTGAAGAATCAAAGATTGGAAGTAATTGAACTGCATTGACGCCTAATTCCTTAATATGATCAAAGCCTGTAGTTACCGTTGTACCATCTTGAGTATAGGTTGTACCTTCCTCACAGAAGCCTAAATATGTTTTACTTAATAATGGATTACCACCCCAAGTAGAAGAGGATGTTAAATCGGCAATATGTGCCTCATAAACAGCTAAATCCCCAGGGTTAATATCTAATGTTTGAATGGAATCCCAGCCCTCTGGGTTTACAGATTCAAAATCAACAACCATACCACGAAGGCCATTGACACCTGCAGATTTTGCATAAGGGTCAACAAGCTCTTGGCTATCATACATGAAATTAGAAACGACATAGGTATAATATTTACCAGATAAATCACCAGTTACAGTCTTACTCCATACGCCCATAGCGCCTAAGGTCATATCGTATTCTGTATATGTATCCTTTCCACCTAGGTAGGATGGAGTACCTGTTTCATAAATTCTTAACTTCATGGAAGTTGAAATTGGGCTCCAAACCTTAAATGTTGTGCTGGATTTTGAATAGATTGCGCCAAGCTCGCCATCAAATCCATAGGTAGCTTCAAATTGAGATGTAGAATATAAATACATCATATTTCCCTTAGCACTACCTTTACCATTTGCAAATGTAACCTCTAGATGATATACATCATTTACATTTGGCATTGTAGAACCAAAGTTATATGCTACATATGTAGGAGTATTTGAAGTTAAATTGGAAGAGGAGGATCCTGAATGAATGAATTCTGTACCATTCTTTAAAATCTTCCAATTGATTGAAGGAGAAGCTAATCCAAAATTCATATAGAATTGATTATCTTCTTTGTCTTGGTAGAAATTGAAATAGCTTATATTTGCGCCAACAGTTTCAGCAATAGAAGAATATACACCAGAAGAACCACCAACGAAATATACGTGTAAATAGCCATCAGCTTCCTTCTTTAAATCAGAAAGCTTAAAGTATTTATTTGTACCATCCTTACTCCAATCGGTTTCCTTTTTAATAATTACACCAAAGTTATCTGCACCAAGAATCTCTGCTTGAGTAAATGTGTAATAAATACCATAAGAATCTGTACTTGTCATTTTGTACTGAGCACCCTCAAGGCCATCAGCCCAAACATGGATTGTATCAAATGTAGAATAATCATTATCAGCTCTATGATAATGTAATTTTAAGCCATTGATGGTAATTTCCTCTAAATATCCACAAACGTTACATAATTGATAATAATTATCATTTTCATTGATGAATTCAAATTCATGGTCTATCTCATTTATTCTTTCATGACAGTCTACACATTCCATCCAATGTGTAGTTGTTGAGAAGGAATAGTCCGTTGCAAGAGTATGTGTATGACCAAGCTTAGGTAAAACTATAGTTTTGGTCTCACCACAAATGGTACAAGTAAATGTCTTAATGCCTGTAGAGGCCTCTGTAGGCGCGACTGTTACAACACCATCGTCCCATACATGATTTACACAAGGAGCTGGTATTTCATATTGCATCCATGTACCTACGGTACAAGAAGTTCCAGAACCACCACTAATGTAATATGCATTTGTTGTCGTTTTATCGACTGTGATGTCTACAGTTTGTGTACCAGTACTACTGTTAAAAACAACATAGGTATAAGCAGAAACATCATAATCGATATAATAAACATCCTCATTATTAGAATTTTTGCCATATAGGCTCATTTTTGTTCCAGGCCATGGATTTAATCGGTCATTGCCCGAATTATAAATATAAGCGTAAACGGTAGACCAACTATAGTTATTTGTGAAATAAACTCTAGTTGTTCCAATCTTATCAATAGTTAATGTTTTCGTTTCATTACAATCGCTACAAGTGTATTTTACACTACCATTTGTAGTTCTTGTTGGAGCAACTATAGTTCCTTGAACCCAAGTGTGGGAATGTTGAGATTCAGAAGAGGAAGCCTCACCGAGTACCTTTCTTTCTAATTCTATTCCACAAACAGAACAAGTTACTACATAATATTTTGTAGTATCTAAAGTTTCTATTGTTACTACCTTTTGGTGATCTGTATAAGGCATTTCAACTGTCTTTGTTTGTTCTGTAAAATTAGTATTTACGAATCCTCTTGTAGTAAATACCTTTGTACCATGAACCTTACATGTAGATTCCTTTGTAACAGTAACATCACAGGCAATAGATTCATATTCTATAACCTCATCACAAATAGTACATGTAATTTCTGCCTCACAGCTTAGATAATCCTCACTCCATGTGTAAGTCGGAGTAGATGGATTATGTGTATGAGAAAGTGTAGGGATGGCCTCAAGCTTAGTTTCACTACATACTGTACAGGTATAGATCATCATACCTGTAGTAGATTCTGTTGGCTCCTTTGTTACAACTCCGCTATCCCATGTATGACCCTTTGGAGGAAGAATTTCAACCTTAGTTTCACCGCATAAATCATCTAAGCATGTATAGGTCTTATGTCCTGCTAGAGTACAAGTAGGAGCCTTAGTAATAACTCCTAAATCCCAGTTATGATTATCTAGATTCGATGCAGGAACATCATAATAGGACCAAGTACCTACGGTATATTTACCCTCTGCATTTGCATCACTAATATAATATGCATTTGTTGTAGTTATATCTACAGGAATATCAATCGTTTGGCTACCGTTGCCACTATTAAAGACAATATTGGAATATTGAGTTACATTATAATCAATATAATAAATGCCTTGACCCATATCATTATTCTTTAAATAGGTCATTTTAATTCCAGGCCATATTTCATATTCGCCTAAAACAGAATCAAAAATATATGCATATACCTCGGTCCAGCCTTGACTATTTGTTAAATAAACTCTTGATGTTCCAAGCTTATCAATGGTTAATGTTTTTTCCTTTTCACACGCTATACAAGTATAGGTTACAGAGCCATCTTGAATTCTTGTTGGAGGAGTAACTACTCCCTCATCAAAGGTATGATTATTCGTCTTTGGAATCGTTAATGCCTCTAGTGTAGTTTCATGGTAGCTTGCATCAAAATATGTGTTGCAATCTGCACAATAATAATATTCTAAATTACCAGTAACCCCGCATGTTGCAGCCTTTGCTTCTACATGAGTGTATGTATGTGTATGAGAGCCATCATCAACCTTTTGGTTCGTATATGTATGGCCACCTACTGTAACAGACGCAGTATAAGTAGTTGTAGTTCCAACTACTGCACTTGTGATTGTTGCATTTACTGTATCCTTATGAGATGCATTTCTCTTGCAAGTGAAGGAAGCAGTAGCCTGGCTAAAGCCAATCCAAGTCCAAGTAGGCTCACTTGCATAATCATAATCATGACCTAATGCAGGAATAGATTCAGTATATGTAGAACCACAATTTGCACATGTATAAGTCTTTACACCTGTAACCTCACATGTAGGTTGAGCGGTTACTACACCAGAATCAAAGGAGTGAGAAGAACAAGTATTTTTAACGATATTGTAATAATAAATATTTTTTGTACCACATAAATCATATGTTGAAATATATTCATTGTATACCAAATTAGAAGTTTGTACAACATTTTCTGTATTACCATTATTGAAAATGATACGGTCATAGCCTGCATTATAAGCTACTGCATATAATCCAGTAGAATCCTTTGACATTGCAATACCTGGCCATGCAGCAACCTTATCAGAAGTTGTATCATTCCAAATATATGCGTGAACATTAGACCAACCAGGTGAATTTTTGAAATGTGTAGCAGTTACTGCTTGACCTTTATAAGAAGCATTTGTGTAATCTAATTTTAATTCCTCAGATTGATATGTACCATCACTGAAGATGATATTCTCATAATCTTCGAAGGAAGTATATGTAATAGAATAAGTATCACCATCTTGAGTCATTGCCTTACCAGGCCATGTAGCATTCTTATCCTTACTACCATACATATATGCATAAATAGTATTTTCCCATCCTTCAGGCTTTGTTAATGTAACTGTATAAACATCTGGAGCTTTAGTTTTTGTATAAACAAATGTTTTCGTTGTTTCAGTACCGTTGATATCCTTAGCCTTAACGGTAACTGTAAGAGTATCCATTTCAGCCATAGAATTACCGAAGGTTAATGTAGCACCAGAAGTAATGTTATATGTTTTACCATAAACCTCTAATGTTGCAGAAACCGCATTTTTAATTGTATATGTAGCAGTAGTAGTTGCAGTATAGAAGGAATCCTCAATGTCATCTTCGATAGATAGACTACCATCACCACCAGAATATAATACTGCGATTCCACAAGGTGCCATTTCACCAGATACCTTACCACCTGTAACAGTAAATGTATTCCCGGAAACTAAATCTTGATATGTACCATTCTTCATAACATCAGGTACAGAAACGCTAGATACAGAGGTACCAGAGGAGGCATTTACTAATACCATACCTGATTCAGTATCGTTATAACGTACTACTTGTGCAAAGTTAGAATTATTTGCTAAATACTCCTGTTGAGTTCCCCAATAATTTCTGAATTTATTTACAGCAGCTACCTCTGCTAGTTTATATGCATCAGAGCCCTTAGCACCAAGCTTAGTTTGGCAGCTCATCCATGCAGAAGTACCAGCAGTATCTGTAGGTCTTGCTAAATATAACGCCTTAGCACCATTTCTAGAACCCATGATTGCATAAGTTTTGTTGATATTAGAAATAGATGTTTCTGTAGATTTATGTTCATCATCATTTGCATAGGTATCATGAGATTCAGCCCAAACGATGCAGTTTTCTCCACTTTCATAGCTTGTTGGGGTATAAGAGCTAGATGCAGAAGCAGTTCCACCGTTAAAGTTTTTTCTTAAATTGTTACCACACTCATTTGCGATAACATCCATGTATGGAATATACCAATCATAGGATCTTCCATTTCCACAACCATTTAGGATTTCACCATAACAATAAATTTCTTGACCCTTGCCTTCTGCATATTCTCTTGCACCACCAACTACAGTAGGCCAAAACTGTGATGGACCACATGGTTCAGAAGAGTTATCTGTTTCAATGTGCTTAGCAGCATCAAATCTGAATCCATCAACACCTAAGTCAATGTATTCCTTTAATAGAGATAATACTCTTTGCTGAACATGAGAATCATGAGTATTTAAATCTGGTAAACCAATCGCACCATTTGTTGTATGAGAACTATCTAATGCATTATTAGATGTCTCTGAATGAAGCTTAGCTCCCCCAGCAATAGTACCATTCGTACCATAGATGGTTGGCTCATAATCTGAAACGCCAGAGGATAACTCTGTAGTGCTACCAGCTAAATGGTTTGCAACAACGTCTACGATTACCTTTAGTCCAATATTATGTGCCTTAGTAACCATAGATTGTAAATCAGACTTTGTACCAATTGCATTTTGGCAGGTATCTGGAGCGATGACGAAGCCAAGTGGTTGGTATAGCTTCCACCATGCGTCCTTGGCTGTGTTACCTTCACAGTAATCCTTTTGAGGCTGCATTGGTGATGTTTGAACTGCAGTATAACCTGCATTCTTTATATTTTGTAAATTTTCTTCAATCACGGACATGTGCCAGTTCCATGCATGGAAGATGTTACCATCTTCAATGGAGCTTGCAGTGAAGCAATCAGCAATAGAGGAAGATTCTTCAAATGATCCACTGCCTAATGTCACACTAAATTTTTCTGGAATATCATAGTATACAGTATTTGTGGTTTCTGTTGTTGAGTCAGCATAGAAATACTCAAATGTTGTACCTAGCTTCCATCCTTGATATTCCGCTAAATCTGTTAATGTATAAACGGAATAATAAGTATTAGATACTTTATTCTTGCCATTTGTACCTGTAACCTCATCATAAACAGAAGTAGTAGTAATGCTAGCATTCTTTGTAGCCTCTCCTGCTTTAGATAAAGTGAAGTTTAGATTGATCTTTGTAATGGATGTCAAATCCGTTACTGGAGTCATTGTACTGATAAAACGAATTTTATCTCCCTTAGTATTCTCTTGTTGCTCAAGAGATACGCCTATTGTATCTGCATATGATGCACTTG
>CAMEKD010000023.1 GCA_945920825.1 uncultured Anaeroplasma sp. | reverse complement strand
AAGGTGCACACGATCTACCAACAGGCCCTAACCCAAACAGGAAGATTATCCTCTATTGAGCCTAATTTACAAAATATTCCAATTCGTACGGAGGAGGGACATAAAATCAGAAGGATGTTTATACCATCTAGTCCTAAGAATAGCCTATATTCCTCTGATTATTCTCAAGTTGAGCTTAGAGTATTAGCTCATATGGCAAATGTAGAAAAATTAAAGGAAGCCTTCTTAAATGGAGAGGATATTCATACAAGAACTGCTCAGGAGGTTTTTGGCACAAAGGAAGTAACGCCTGAGGAAAGAAGACGTGCTAAGGCAGTAAACTTTGGTATTGTCTATGGCATTAGCGCCTTCGGTCTTGCCCAAGATTTACATATATCGAACACTATGGCTTCCGATTTCATTAATAAATATTATGAGGCATATCCAGAAATTAAAGCATTTATGGATGAAACCATCGAATTCTGTAAAAATAATGGCTATGTAAAAACTATGAAGAATCGAATTCGTTATATACCAGATATAAATTCAAAAATATACATGCAAAGAGAATTTGCAAAGCGTACCGCAATGAACGCTCCAATTCAGGGTAGTGCTGCAGATATTATCAAAATTGCAATGGTAAAAATTGATAATGAGCTTGAGGAAAGAGGCTTAAGAAGCAAAATGCTCGTACAGGTTCACGATGAATTGGTCTTTGAGGTAGAAGAAGGAGAAGAGGATATATTAAGAGAACTTGTAGAAAGAAACATGGAAAATGCAGTCAAGCTTGATGTACCTCTAATCGTAGATGATTCCTTCGGTAAGAATTGGTATGAGGTAAAATAATGCCAGAGCTACCTGAGGTTGAAACCGTAAAAGAAGTATTAAAACAACATTTAGTTCATAAAACCATAGAATCGATCGATGTATTTTATCCGGGTATCCTTGAAGATCCTATGGATGAATTTTTAAAGAATATCTTGAATAAAACGATAATCGATATCAAACGATATGGTAAATATTTAATATTTGAACTAAATAAAGGTTATCTATTATCTCATCTAAGAATGGAGGGTAAATATTATTATTTAGAGAATTCTTTTATGGAGGATAAGCATATCCATGTCGTATTCCATTTTAAGGATAACTCCACTCTTTATTACAAGGATGTTAGAAAATTTGGTAGGATGAAATATATAGATAAGAATATCTATGATGAATTACCATTATCTAAGCTAGGGCCAGATTTAATATTAAATGAGAATATAGATTTAGATGATATATACCATAAAATACATAGAAGCAATAAAGCGATTAAGCAATTATTACTCGACCAAGAAATACTTGCAGGGCTTGGCAATATCTATGTAGATGAGGTTTTATTTAGCGCAAGAATTAATCCCAAGAAAAAGGGCTATAGAATTACTAAGAAGAACCTTAAGGATATTCTTATAGAATCTAGAAGGATTTTAACCCTTGCAATTTCCCATAAGGGTACAACGATAAAAAGCTATACATCGAGCTTAGGAGTAGAAGGAGAATACCAAGCATTTTTACAAGTTCACACAAAAAATATATGTCCTAATTGCAAAATGACATTAAATCGTGTTAAAATAGATAGAAGAATGACATATTATTGTAAGAACTGTCAGAGGTGATAGAATGAGAAAGGTCATTGGCGTTACTGGTGGCATATCCTCTGGAAAGAGTAATGTAATATCTATTATAAAAAGACAGGGCTTTAAGGTCATTGATTGTGATTTAATCAATCACAATCTTCAAAAAATAAATATGCCTATTTATAATGCGATTAAAGAAGCATTCGGTAGTTCCTACTTTTTAGATAATAAAGAATTAGATAGAAAAAAATTAGGAGAATTAATTTTTCATAATGAGAATGAAAAGCTAAAACTCAATTCTATTTCCCATCCCATTATCAAAGAAGAGGTACTAAAGGAAATAAATAAGGCAGATGGAATCATATTTGTTGATGTACCCCTATTATATGAGTCAAAATTTGATTCCTTATGTGATAAGGTAATCTGTGTATACCTAAACAAAGAAACACAAATAAAAAGGCTTATGGAGAGGGATCACATAGATTATTCCTATGCAAAAGCTAAAATTGCATCACAAATGGATTTAGATCAAAAAAGGGATTTGGCTGATTATGTAATTGATAGTAAAGGGAGCTTTCAAGAAACATACGACCAGGTACTAAAAATATTAGAAATGATTAAAGGAGAATAAATTATGGCAGACATTATTACAAGCGAAAACGCAAAATCCTTAGAATTACAAACGCATTATTACAAGGCAAATTATATGGATCTTAAGGAAGAATATATGCATATTCTGAATAAGGCTCATTATAAGATTGTTTCTGAAAATGATGATTACTGCGAGGTATATGCTGAAGCACCTCATATGGAGGTTATCGCAAAAATCACTCAGCTTGAGCCTCAAATCCCTGAAACATCGATCGACTTCGAGGTTCATGCAGACTTCGTTGTTGGTGCAGCAAAAAAGGCTACTACCTTCATTAAGGAAGTATTAGAGGGCTTAGAAGCAAAATTCGAATTCAAGGGCGTTTCCCTTCATAAGTAGGAGTATTGTGGCCCAGAATTTAGTGGCTAGCACATCAAAATTTCATATTTATTCCAGCTTTAATTTATCCACCGATGATATTAGTGCTCTATCCCTTTTATATGCACCATTAATCGGAAATGATGCATTTACGCTTTATATGGCACTTGCTGCCCTTTTAAATCGTAATAATCTAAAAAGCGAGGAAATTATACATCAGGACCTATTCGACATTTACTCCTTGAAGCCTGTCGATTTTTTAAGATCGAAAAATAAGCTCGAGGGAATAGGTCTTTTACTTACATATGAAAAAGATGGGGACTATATTTATGTGCTATTACCACCTCTATCCCCTAAAAATTTTATAAAAGATGCTGTATATGGCTTATATCTACATTCTAAGGTAAGAAAGGAAGCCTATGAGCTAATTAAGAAGCATTTCTTAATTGATAAGCCAGACGTTTTAGGCTATAAGGAAATCACAAAATCCTTTGATGAGGTTTATTCATCTAGGGTAAGCAGTGATGAAACCTTTGAAAAGTTTAGCTATCTTTTAGGAAAAAATCCGACAAATTATTTAGATATCAAAAATGTAACCTTTGATTTTGATAAATTTGCTAAAGAAATTAATGAGGATTACCTAGAAGCAGGTATCGATAGTACATTTAAGGAGCAAATTATTAAATTATCCTTTGTTTATTTATTCAACGAGCATGATATGGCTACTCTATTTATGGATTCTATCAATAAAAATGGCTATTTTGATTATCGTATACTAAAGAAAAAGGCGAATGTTTTGTTTGAATATAGAAGAAATATGAATGCACCAAAGCTTGTTGAAAAGGAGGAATTAGATGGTAAGCCATCCGATTTAGTTTCCTTCTTAGATAATGCATCACCAAGTAGGGTATTGCAAATGGTGAATCCTAAATACCCGGCAACCTATCTTGCAACCATTAATGAAATTTATAATTCAATTAGCCTTCCTAGGGGCGTAATCAATTGTATGATTATTAAAACCCTAAGAGATAAGGGAGGAGAATTACCACCAGTTACTTATTTCAAAAAGGTTGCTGAATCCTGGATTCAGGATAATATTCTATCCACAAAGGATGCAGTAGTATATATTACTACAACTAAGGAATCAAGACCTTCAAAATCAAGGAAAGAGAAAGAGTTTAAATCACAATCGAAAACTCCAATTGAATGGGAGGAGGCATAATCATGGAAAAAATCAAATTACCTGCTGCAGATTTAGAGCAGGTAGATAAATTTGTTACAAGCGTTCAAGAGCTTTTTCCAAAGCATAATGTAAATATTAATAATGTCAATGATTTTGCCTTAATGTATGAGGAAAGAAGACATTGCGCAAGATGCAAGGGCTTAGATTATTGCAAAAACAATGAGAAAGGATATTGCTTAACAGTAAACGAATTTGATGAATTCTCAATAGAAGAATGCAAATATCAAAGGGTAGAAAGACAAAAGAGAAATTCTTTAATAAAGACCTTGTATTTGCCTGATGGCATATTAGATGCAAAGCTTGAATCCTTCGATACAAATTCGGAATCTAGAAAGAAGATTTTTGCCCATATTACGGAATATGGATTAAAAAAGAATGGGGAATCCTTCGATAAAGGATTACTACTTTATGGTTCTTTCTCTAGAGGCAAAACCTATGCGTTAGCTGTTATTGCAAATGAGCTTTCGAAAAGAAATGTGCCTTCCTTACTTATCTATTTCCCTGATTTAGTTTTAGATTTAAAGGGTGCTATAGGAACGAATAGATTTGAAGAGCTAATCAATATGCTTAAGGATATTGAGGTATTAATGCTTGATGATTTAGGTAGTGAAAATATGACACCATGGTTAAGAGATGAAATATTAGGCCCTATCATCAATTACCGTATGATGGCGAAGAAACCTATCTATGTTTCATCCAATTTAGCCCCAAGTGACCTAGAGGACCATTTAGCTATTGATGGTACACCTCAATCTAAGCTTAAGGCAGGAAGGATTATTTCTAGATTAAGATCTCTTTTGAAGATTTTAGATATGGATGATTCAAAAATTTATAATAGATAATTGGAGATTTATATAATCTCCATTTTCAAATTTTAAATACAATTTAAGAATTCTGTTGATTTAGGAAATACAATCGAGTATAATTATTTTATCAATGAAGAGGACAAGATATAAAGAAAATTTTCTTCATAAGAGATGGCTAGCTGGTGAAAATGCCAAAGAAAATCTTTATATTACTACCTTGGAGATGAATGAAGGAAATGTCATTCCGTATTCCTGCGTTAAAGGTGAATTGAGTGTCAGATTATTTTAATCTGGAAGCTAAGGTGGTACCGCGATCATACGTCCTTAAGATATTATTCTTAAGGATTTTTTATTTATTTCTTGGAGGAAGATATTATGTTAAAAATTACTTTAAAGGATGAAAGTGTACTTGAGGTTTTAGAGGGTAAGCTAATTATTGAGGTAGCAAAGGAATTATCCCCAAGCCTTGCAAAGAAATGCTGTGTTGCAGAATTTAATGGACGTCTTGTAGATTTAAAGATGCCACTTATGGAGGATGGAAAGCTTGATTTAGTAACCTTCGATGATGAAAGAGCATTTGAGGTTATCAATCACTCCTGTGCTCATTTAATGGCTCAGGCAATGGCTCGTCTATACCCTGGTACAAGATTTGGTGTAGGTCCTTCAATCGAAGAAGGATTCTACTATGATTTTGCAATTCCTGAGGTAATCACAAATGAGGATTTACCTAAGATTGAAAAGGAAATGCAAAAAATCGTTAAGGAAAATTTACCTATTAAGCATTATATGCTATCTAAGGCAGATGCAAAGGCTAAATTTGCAAGCGATAAATATAAAATAGAATTAATTGATGCCATAAGTGATGATATGGTTGGTATTTATGAGCAGGGTGAATATAGTGATGTATGCCGTGGACCTCACGTAATGTCAACAGGATTAATTAAGAATTTTAAACTTTTAAGTGTTGCAGGTGCATACTGGAGAGGTGACTCTAAGAATGATGTATTAACTAGAGTTTATGGTACTTGCTGGGCAACTCCTGAGGCCTTAGCGCATCATTTAGAGGTACTAGAGGATAGAAAGCAGCGTGACCATAGAAAGCTTGGCCGTGATATGCAAATCTTTATGTTTGATGATTTAGTAGGTAGAGGACTTCCTATGTGGCTACCTAATGGATTTATCGTAAGAAGACTATTGTCCGATTACATCATGGATAAGGAATATGATTTAGGATACCAGCATGTTATGACTCCATCCTTAGGTAATGTTGAATTATATAAGACATCTGGTCACTGGGCTCATTACAAGGATGATATGTTCCCTGCAATGGAACTTGACGATGAGGCATATGTATTAAGACCTATGAACTGTCCTCATCACATGGTAATGTTTAGATCAAAGCCACATTCCTATAGAGATTTACCTGTAAGAATTGCTGAAATTGCAAATGACTTTAGATATGAGGCATCTGGTGCCTTAACTGGTATTGAAAGAACAAGAGCGTTCTCTCAAAACGATTCTCATATTTTCTGCCGCCCAGATCAAATTGCACAGGAATTCAAGGCTGTTACAAAGCTAATTTTAGACGTTTATAAGGATTTTGGATTCGAGAATTATAAATTCCGTCTATCCTTACGTGATAAGGAAAATACAGAGAAATATTTCGGCAATGATGAATTATGGGAAAGAAGTGAAAACGAGCTTCGTGAGGTTTTAAAGGAATTAGGTGTCGATTATTATGAGGCTTTAGGTGAGGCTGCATTCTATGGACCTAAGCTAGATGTACAGGTTCGAAGTGCTATTGGTCATGATGTAACCTTATCTACGATTCAGCTAGATTATCAGCTACCAGAAAGATTTGAATTAACCTATGTTGATCAAAATAACCAAAAGGTAAGACCTGTAGTCATTCATAGAGCAATCCTAGGCTCTATGGATCGATTTGTTGCCTTCTTACTTGAAGAAACTAAGGGTGTACTTCCTGTATGGCTAGCTCCAGTACAGGTAATGGTTATTCCTGTGAACAATCAATTCCATCTAGATTATTCTAATGAAATTGTATCTATGCTAAAGCAAAAGAGAATTCGTGTAAAAATGGACGATAGAGAAGAAAAGCTTGGATACAAGATTCGTGAAGCTCAGATGAAGAAGATCCCATATCAGTTAGTTATTGGTGATAATGAGGTTAAGGATGGTACTATTACATATAGAGAATATGGAAAGAAGGAACAGGTAACTGTTTCTAAAGAAGAATTCTTAAATATGATGGTTAAATTTAACGAAGAAAAGAAGTAAAATTATGGCCTAAGATAATCCCTTAGGCCTTTTTTCAAAAAGGAGATGATTCTATGGGAGGATTACTTGAAGTAGAAGGCCTTAAATTTAAATATACAGATAATAATCTTTTTAACGATGTATCCTTTAGAATCCTTCAAAAGGATCATATTGTTTTAGTTGGTGATAATGGATGCGGTAAATCCACATTCATGAATTTAATTGCAAAAAACTTAATTCCTGATGCTGGTAAAATTACATGGATGAATGGCATTACCTATGCCTATTTAGACCAGCAATTAAAGGTAAAGCAGGATATATCTATCATAGATTATATTAGCGATGTATTTAAACCTTTAATGGAAAAGGAAAAATTAATGAATTCCTATTATGATAAGCTTGCTACATGCGAAGAATATGAATATGAGAAATATTTGAACTATGCACAAGCCATTCAAGATGAGCTAGATAAAGAAAATTTTTATGCAATGAATTCTACAATGGGAAATATGATCAATGGCTTAGGGATTCGAGAATATGGACTAGATACAGAATTATCTAAGCTATCTGGTGGACAGCGTGCTAAGGTATATTTAGCTAAGCTTTTGCTTGAAGCACCAGATGTACTATTAATGGATGAGCCTACCAATTTCTTAGATGTAGCACATATCGAATGGCTTGGGGATTATTTAAAGAGCTTTCCAAAGGCTTTTGTTGTCATTTCTCACGATGAGGGCTTTTTGAAAACGATTGGTGAGGTTGTATATAATCTATCAAATAAGAATATGGTCAGATATAATATGTCTTACGAATTATATCTTAAGGAAAAGGATTTAAGAGAAGAGCAATATAAGCAAGCCTATATAAACCAACAGGCCTTTATTAAAAGAACACAGGAATTTATTCAAAAGAATATTGTTCGTGCAACAACTACGGCACGTGCACAATCCAGAAGAAAAATGCTTGAAAAAATTCAGGTTTTAGAAAAGCCTATGAACCATGAGCCTATGCATATTACCTTCCCATTCTCTAAAGGATTAGGTCAAGAGGTATTAAAGCTAGATCACCTTACCGTAGGTTATAAGGATAAGGTAGTCTTAGAGGACTTAGAGTTTTTGATGAAGCAAAACCAAAAGATTGCAATTTTAGGCCATAATGGTGTAGGTAAATCCACGATTTTAAAAACGATTATGGGACTTATTCCACCCCTTAAAGGCAAATACGTATGGAATCCTAGTGGTGATTTAAACTATTTTGCCCAAGAGGAAGTATATGATGCTCTGACAACTCCAATAGAATATTTAAGATATTATTATCATTTAAAGACCGATGGAGAATTAAGAAGTGTACTTGCCTCTGTTGGAATTAAGGGAGACCTCGCCGTAAAGCCAATGTGTCAGCTTTCTGGTGGGCAGCAAACTAAGGTAAGGCTTGCCCTAATGACAATGAAAAAAAGTAATATATTAATTTTTGATGAGCCTACGAATCATTTAGATGTATTATCCAAAGCAGAGCTTTGGGAGGCTATAGATAAATTCCCTGGTTCTGTAATTTTAGTTACACATGAGGATGATTTTTATGAAGGTTTAGTCGATATGGAATTAAAGTTTGAGTAGAGAATTAATCCCCCTTTTATATAATAAAAGGAAATGATTTTCTTCTTGACATTTCATTATCATACACTTATAATAAACAATGCTGAGGTGATTTTTATGCAGTTAACTCTGGCTCAGTTAAGAAAGGTTACCTTCCCATATACTGTAGAGGAGGATATAGATTTAACCGATGTCCTTAACGGATTTGAGGACATTATATCCGTATCTAATGTTCATGTAACATCTACAATTAGGGAAAGAGGTATAGATACCTACCATATAAGCTTCCATATTGTATGTGAGCTTACATTAGAGGATTCTGTATCGCTAGAACCTGTTTCCTATCCTATTGATACTAGGGCAGAAGAGATTTTTACTAAGGATGAAACTCTAGAAGATGTATTCCTAATCGATGGAATTACATTAAACACAAAAGAAGCAATTCTTACGAATATTCTTTGTGAAAAGCCAATGAGCTATACTCTTTGTGAATTTGAATCTGATCCAGAACCAAAAGAGGAAGAAAAGTCAGATATTAATCCTGCATTCGCAGCATTAAAAGATTTAATCTAGGAGGTGTAAAAGATGGCAGTACCTTTCAGAAGAACTTCTAAGATGAAGAAAAGAGTAAGACGTTCTCACTTAGCATTAAATGTTCCAGGAATGATCACTTGTCCAAACTGTGGTGAATTAACATTAGCTCATAGAGTATGTTCAAACTGTGGTTTCTACAAAGGCAAGCAGGTTGTAGCTCCTAAGGCAGAAAAAGTTGAGGAATAATTTCATTTTAAGAAAATATTGCTGATAGAAATAGGCTCCAGGGGAGCCTATTTTCTATTATTGGATAGATTTATTATTCGAATTCATTTATAATGAATGAGGAGTTGATATTATGTATATACATAAAAGTGTTTTATTAAATGAAGCAATAGAAGGCTTAAATATTAAACCAGATGGAATATATGTAGATGCTACTACAGGTGGTGGTGGACATTCAAGCCATATACTATCTAAGCTTACTACAGGACATTTATATTGCTTCGACCAGGATGAATATGCTTATACTAGAAGCAAGGAGGTATTAGATCCTATTTCTAAGGAGAATTATACCTTCATTAAATCTAATTTTGTAAATATAAAAAGTGAATTAAACAAGCTTGGTGTAGAGAAAATCGATGGTATATTATATGATTTAGGAGTTTCCTCCTTCCAATTTGATATACCAGAAAGAGGATTTTCCTACAATTATGATGCACCACTCGATATGAGAATGAATCAAAGCCAGGAATTGACTGCTGAAATTATTGTGAATAGTTGGAGCTTTAATGATTTAATGCGAATCTTTACAAGATATGGTGAGGATCCATTTTCTAAGCAAATCGCAAGAGCGATTGAGCGCGAAAGAGAAAAAAGAAGGATTCATACTACCTTTGAGCTAGTCGATGTAATTAAGAGTGCACTACCTGCTAAGGTATTATCCAAAAAGGGACATCCTGCAAAACAAATCTTTCAGGCCTTAAGAATTGCCGTTAACGATGAGCTTCGAGTCTTTGAGGTTTCTATTAATGATGCATTAGAAATGCTAAATTCAAAAGGTAGAGCAGTAGTGATTACCTTCCATTCTCTTGAGGATAGAATATGTAAAACAGTATTTAAGGAAAGAAGTACCGTAGATATTCCAAAAGGAGTACCTATTGTTAATATAGAAGCACCATATGAACTAATTACTAAAAAGCCTATTGTTGCTAACGAAGAGGAGCTTTTAGAAAATAATCGAGCACATTCTGCAAAAATGAGAATCATTGAAAAGAAATAGTGGTATAATAGAAAGAAATTAAGGAGGAATTTATAATGAAAAAGAATACATTAGCTTGGTGGGTAGGCTTCTTAGCCTTCATCATTTTATTTGCTGCAGGTATCGCATGGTGCTTACACTGGATTCCAGCTGTAGCAGGAGTTTTTGGCAGTATTAAAATGATTGCATCCATCGTTTTAACTGTAATTGCTTTAGTCTTTGGTTGGACTTGGCTTAGAACTACAATCAAGAATAAAACTGCTTTACTTGTATTATCTATATTATTTGTAGTATTTGCAGCATTAGCAATTTTAGGATTTATTGGTATTTAAGATAAGGGCACATGCCCTTTTTCTTTTATATAAAGAAAAGAGCCACAAAAGTGGCTCAATGTACTATTTATGAAGTAATCTTATTTCGTTATTTACTGCATCCATAACATATGGAATATTAGGCTTTATTTCACCCTTGATAATCTTTGCTGCGATAAATGTTTCGATGTATTTTGTAATATATCTTTTTACTGGTCTTGCACCATATGCCTCATCAAAGGATTGATCTAGGATATATTGCTTTAAAGAATCTGCAAAAGTCATATCGATACCCTGTGTAATTAATCTCATATTTAAATTCTTTAGCATCTTTGTAACAATCTTTAATTGTACATCCTTTGTTAAAGGATTAAATGTGATAATCTCATCAATACGATTTAAGAATTCTGGCTTAAAGTTTTCCTTTAATAATTGTTGTACCATAGCTTCCTTATTTGCATCATGAGAAAGAAGAATATCAGAACCAATATTTGATGTCATAATGATGATTGTGTTCTTAAAATCTACGCATCTTCCTTGAGAATCTGTTAATCTACCATCATCAAGGATTTGAAGTAGAATATTAAATACATCATGGTGAGCTTTTTCAATTTCATCAAATAATACGATAGAATAAGGATTACGTCTAACCTTTTCTGTTAGCTGTCCTCCCTCCTCATATCCTACATATCCTGGGGCAGAGCCTATAAGCTTAGATACAGAGTATTGCTCCATATATTCACTCATATCTAATCTTATAATATGAGATTCTGAATCAAATAATGCTTCAGCTAAGGCTTTCGCAAGCTCTGTTTTACCAACTCCAGTAGGACCTAAGAATAAGAAGGAGCCAATAGGCTTATTTTCATCCTTAATCCCTGCACGCTGTCTAATGATAGCATCACTAATTAATTCAACTGCACTATCTTGGCCGATTACCCTTTCCTTAAGTGTATCTGCAAGAGATAAAATCTTTTCTCTTTCACCTTGCATTAGCTTTGAAATTGGAATATTTGTCCATTTAGCAACAACCTCAGCTACAGCCTCCTCATCTACAGATTCGGACAATAAATGGTCTTCTTTAGATTTTTCTTGATATGCCTTGATTTGCATTTCAAGGGATGGAATTAGAGAATATTGAAGCTCAGATGCTTTCTTATAATTTCCTTCGTTAAAGGCCTTTTCAAGTTCAAATTTCTTATCCTCTAGTTCCTTTTTAATATCCTTATATTTGCTGATTTCAGCTTTTTCCTTTTGCCATTTTTCAGTTAATTCTTTCGCTTCACTCTCAAGCTTTGAAAGCTCATCCGTTATAGCAACCAATCTCTTCTTAGAAACGTCGTCGGACTCTTTCTTTAGTGCCATTTGCTCAATCTTTAATTGGGCAATCTTTCTATCGGCATCATCCAAAGAAGTAGGCTTAGAATCGATTTCCATACGACAAGAAGCACAAGCCTCATCAATTAAATCAATAGCCTTATCTGGCAAGAATCTATCGGTAATATAACGATTCGATAGTGTTGCTGCAGCTACAATTGCATTATCCATTATGGTTACACCATGATGTAGCTCAAATCTTTCCTTAATACCACGTAATATAGAGATTGTATCTTCAACTGTAGGCTCAGAAACTAAAACCTTTTGGAATCTACGCTCAAGTGCACTATCCTTTTCGATATATTCCCTATATTCCTTTAAGGTAGTAGCACCAATACAGTGTAGCTCGCCTCTAGCAAGCATTGGCTTTAGCATATTGGATGCATCTAGTGCACCATCTGCCTTACCAGCGCCAACAATAAGGTGGATTTCATCAATAAACATAATGATTTTACCATCGGATTCCTTAACCTTATTTAATACCGCCTTAAGTCTTTCTTCAAATTCACCCCTAAATTTAGCACCAGCAACAAGAGCTCCCATATCTAGCTCAAAGATAGATTTATCTTTTAATGTAGTAGGAACATCGTTTGCTACAATACGTCTAGCTAAACCTTCAATGATTGCTGTTTTACCAACACCTGGTTCTCCAATTAATACAGGATTATTTTTTGTTTTTCTTGAAAGGATTTTGATGATCCTACGGATTTCTTCATCACGTCCGATAACGGGATCAATTTTTCCTTCCCTGGCAAGCGCAACAATGTCTCTTCCATATTTTTCAAGTACATTTTCATTTTCATTTTGTTCGTTATTATACTGCATATATCATCACACCTTTCTGACTCTCTCACCTAAGTCAACTCTATTATAATATTAAAAATTGGCACTGTCAAGTATAGAGTGCCAAAAAGTAGAAAAACAATAAAAATATGTTTGACATTAGTATGCCATTTCAGTATAATAGAAGCGTTCACGAATATGGACCCGTAGCCAAGTGGTAAGGCACGGCACTGCAACTGCCTGATCGTTGGTTCGAATCCGATCGGGTCCTCCATTTAAGAACAATAGGCTTGATACAATTTAGTATTAAGCCTTTTTTCTTTATGTGAATTTAAATATGCCAAAATGGCACAAGTTTCTAATAACAATATGCCAAAATGACACTTGAATATTGGAATATATTGCCACCATGATATAATATAGTTGGTGGTGGTTTGATATGGCACTTAAAGAATTGAGAATAACGTTTGGATTGACTCAAGTAGAAGCAGCAAATTCTGTTGGTGTTCCTTTAAGGACATACATAAGGTATGAATCTAATCCGGATGAGTCTAATTTAAAATATCAAAAGATTGTAGAATTGTTAAAAGATAAATATGAAATTACTGAAGCAAAGGGAATTTATGCATTAGATAAGCTAAAAATTATCCTATTAAATGTAATAGAACAATATAAAGATGAAATATCTTTTTGTTACTTATTTGGATCATATGCAAAAGGCTATGCAAAAGATGAAAGTGATGTAGATCTTTGTATTAACACTACACTTACTGGATTTAGATTTGTTGGATTAGTCGAAAACTTGCATCAAGCATTAAAGAAAAAAGTTGATGTTATTAGATTTAATGATTTAAAGGACAATCTAGAATTGATCAGTGAAATAATGAAAGATGGAATAAAGATATATGGATAATATAAAAAATGATAAGTATTATATTAATCAAATACTAGATGATATTGATAAAATAATAAAATACACTAACAATGTTTCATATGATGATTTTATGGATGATGAGCAATGAATAGATGCAGTATTATTTAGATTGATTCAAATGACTTAAAACATAAAGAAATTATCCACTAGGTTTAAAGAGCAACATGCTAACGTTAGTTGGAATGATATAGTTGGATTTAGAAATAGAATAGTTCATGATTATGGGAAAACAGATTATACAATTGTTTATGAAGTGGTTTCTAATGATATACCAAATTTGAAAGAAATTTTATTGAAATTTAGATGATTGAAGAATTATGTGTTAATCAAACTGTATCCTCTTTAGGTGACACATTTACATTTACATCTAAACTAAAATCAGCATCCTCTAGTTTTATTATCAATTCGTATTTCTTTTTTTATATTAGAGACATTTTTCTAAGTAGTAGGGGCATTTTCCTTTACATAGCTATTATTTATGTCAAATGTTGCATTTTCGTGGTAAAACACAAATTAAATATTGCATTTTCGTGGTAAAACACAAATTAAACATTGCATTTTCTGTGATGGAATGACTTCGCTACTTGCGTTTTTCCGCATTAGTCCTTTTAGATGAAGGCGATAGACATCCAAATGAATAAAAAAGCCAACCATTTTTACTGGCTAGCAAATTATTTATTGTTTTGTCTCTGGAATATCTAACATTCTTAGAATTCCTTTGAAAGTATCTTGACCATCAAGACAAGTATCTATAAGCCATCCTTTTTCTTGTTTCCAATTTGTTAAGCCTCTATAATAGAAGGCTTTTTTGGAGTCTTCGATAATGAATGGTATGATATTCCATCTTAAACATTCTTTAAAGGCGATTAGTCTTCCTACACGACCGTTTCCATCTTGAAATGGATGAATGTATTCAAATTCAGCATGGAATGCAATAATATCTTCAATGTTTATGTTCTTTTTAGAAGAATATTCATCAATGAGGTTCTTCATAGCAGCAGGAACATCTTTAGGCTTACAAGTTTTTCTTCCTCCTACCACATTGGCGCGTTTCTTATAATCGCCAACAGCGAAGTAATCAAGCATTGAATCTTTAATTCCTTGTTTAAGAAGAAAATGGAATTGCTTGATAATATCTTCATTAAGTGGCTCTAATGCTTTATCAATTGCGTAGTCGATACAGCGAAAGTGATTACTTGTTTCAATGACATCATCAACAAAAACAGCTTCACCATGCGGAAGAATTGTTCTTGTTTCAAAGATGAGTCTTGTATCATCTTCAGAAAGCTTGCTACCTTCAATGTGGTTAGAATTGTATGTCATTCTAACTTGTGTCTCATGATAAAGTCTACCTTTGATTTTAGCATTCTTTTCATCTCTAAGAATTTGAAGGATATGATTATCTAGTATTTCTGTGAAAAGATCTTCAATCTTACAACCGAGGAAGTCTGAGATTTTTTTCAATACATTTGTTGCAATCTTTTCACCCTTAGATATCTTTGCAATAGTTCTTGATGAAATACCAAGATTCGTAGATAGGTCTGACTTGTTAAGCCCGATTGCATGTAGTCTTGTTTCTAGTTGTTTGTATGAATACATGAAAGGCCTCCTTGTTTAAATCTTTACTTATTATGCCACAAAGCAACTAAAAAGTAAAGATTTATACATAAAGAAGTAAAGATTGAAACTAAAAATCTTTACTTTTACAACTTATATAAACAAGGAAATAAAGATTTGTTGAATAAAAAGTAAAGAAATATAGGGTGGCAAACGATTTAAAATAGATAGCAAACGATTTGAACCTAGTGGTAAACGTTTTGTATCAAAATTGTATATCTTTGCCATTAAAGAACAATAGGATTGGTACTTATGTGTCAGTCCTTTTTTCTTTGTATAGTCGTATAAACTGCATAACTAAACCATCTATTTAAAATATCAGATGAAATATAGCATCATTTAGAACCTTACAAGCTCTATTTTGGTGCTTTTTAAGATTTGTGCTCGGATATTTTTTATGTTAACAATTGCATTTTCGTGGTAAAACTTAATATATAAATTGCATTTTCGTGATGGAATGAATTCTAATTGCGGTTTTCCGTATTTTCGGCCTAAAAAACCTGCAGTTTTCCGTTGCATATCTCATAACTAACGAAAAGAAGGTGATTTTAGACAAAAAGAAGAATTCCTTTTCTTTGCAAAATAATTGAATTAAAATCAACTTTTTATCGCAAAATTATTGAAATTCAATAAATTGATATAATTTAATTAACGAGGGTATGATATTAATGGAAAAATACGATATTTTAAAATTTGTAGATAATGATTTTGAGCTTGAAGTAAGAACTGATAAAGTAAATGATACTGTTTGGCTAACTCAAGATGAGATTGCTCAACTTTTTGGCAAAGCTAGAAGTACAATTACAGAGCATATAAATAATATTTTTAGTAGTAATGAGTTAGATTCAAATACTTTCGTCGGAATTTCCGACATAAGTGGGAATCATAGACCTGTTATCACAAAATTATTGAAATTTATTCAACAAATTGTTATAATTTAATCAATGAGGGAGTGATATATATGGAAAAATATGATATTCTAAAATTTGTAGATAATGATTTTGAACTTGATGTTAGAACAGATAAAAAAAACGAAACGGTATGGTTGTCTCAGAAAGAGATGGCATTATTATTTGCTGTATCAACAGATAATGTTGGGCTACATATAAAGAATATTATTGCTGAAAATGAATTAGATGATTCAACAACCGAGGAATCCTCGGTAGTTCAAATCGAGGGAAATAGAAAGGTAACTCGTAAAATAAAAATATATAATCTTGATATGATTATATCAGTTGGATATAGAGTTAAATCTCAAAGAGGTATTATTTTTAGAAGATGGGCTAATAAGGTATTAAAAGAATACTTGATTCAAGGCTATTCAATAAATAATAAGAGATTAGAAAACTTAAACAAAGTAATCGATATTCAAAATAAGATGCTTGCATCAGCCTTAAATATAGATAATTATGAATTATCTGAAGTAATTAAAACATATACGAATGCTCTTGATTTATTAGATGATTATGATCATCAAAGACTCGAAAAGCCAAAAGGTAATGATACCATTTATAAAATTGAATATATTGAAGCAAGAAAAATTATAGATTCAATGAAATTCAATAATGATTCCAATCTATTTGGTGTAGAAAAAGAAAATGGTAAATTAAATGGTATATTAGAAGCAGTATATCAAAATGTATTTGGTACTGAATTATATCCAACTATAGAAGATAAAGCAGCGCACTTATTATATTTCTTAGTTAAAGATCATCCTTTTGCTGATGGATGTAAAAGAATTGCAGCAACTCTATTCTTAGAATTTTTAAATAAGAATAAGAGATTAGTTAAAAATGGCAAATTAGTAATATCGAATAATACACTTGTTGCTATAACATTATTAACTGCCGAATCTAAACCTGATGAAATGGAGATAATAATAAATGTCATTATGCATTTATTGAGTGATAATAATGAGTAAATTAGGAAATAAGATAAAAGAAATTAGAACATCGAATAATTTAACATTGCAAGAATTTGCTGATTCACTTGGATATACATCGAAATCTACTATTACTAAAATCGAAAAAGGTAATAATGATATTACCTTTAGTCAAATGATTAAATTATCACAAATTTATTCAATCGATTTAAATGAATTAGCTGACAATAAAATTATAAATGTTGATTTATTAAAATATAGTTTACCTAATTTAGAATTTAGAGGAATTAATAAAGATAATTTTTATGATGTATGTATGCTAGATGTAAATGATGAAGATAAAGAATTTGTTGCTTCAAATAAAATGTCTTTAGCAGAGGCATATTTATTTAAAACTATGGGAGCATATGTACTTCCTATAGCTATATATAGAAATAGAGTGCCTATTGGTTTTACAATGATTACTAAAGGCAATATTGGAGATAATATAAAAGGTGAATATATCAATAATTATTGTATTTTAAGAATGATGATAGAAGCGAAGCATCAAAATAAAGGATTAGGTAAGCTTGCTTTAAAACAATTAATTGAGATTATAAAATCAATATCAGTTAATGAAACATTTATATGGGTATCTACAGAAGAAAAAAATGCCAAAGCAATTCATGTATATGAGGAAAATGGCTTTAAAAAGACAAAGGATTATTGTGGTGAAGAAATTATATTAAAATATGATTTAAGTAAGTAATGTAAATTGTATTCATTATGGAGTTCTTTGCCAATCAAGTACAATAGGATTGATACTAGCTATCAGTCCTTTTTTTCTTTGTATCAATAGATGCCACATAAGTAAGCCGTTTATTTGAAATATAAGAAGAAATACAGCATCAATTTAGAGTCATATGAGCTCTATTTTGGTGCTTTTTAAGATTTGTACTCGGACATTTTCCTTGTATTAGAGTGAACTTGATGTAAGAACAGATAAAGAAAATGAAACGGTATGGTTGAGAGCTTAAGATATGGCCTCTCTATTCAATGTGAATAGACCAGCTATTGTAAAACATATCAATAATATCTTAAATGATGGAGAACTTGATAATTCAACTATTTCCATTTTGGAACAGGTTCAACAGGAAGGAAATAGAAATATAAAAAGAAAATTGCTAAGTTCAAACAAAAAGTTGGTAAATAGACATAAATAATGTAAAAATAGG
>CAMEKD010000022.1 GCA_945920825.1 uncultured Anaeroplasma sp. | reverse complement strand
AAATTCATTTACTCTTTTTAAAATTTCTTCTAAGTCTTTAATTTTAGATTCTGTTTTAGATATTGCTTTATCTAAAACTTCAACCTTATGGATTGCATAATTATCCATTTCTTTTTTAATTTCCGGATAATTATAACCACAATCCTTAAACATCTTTGCAAGTATAAACTGTTCAACCTCATCATCCGTATATTCATAGCTTATACCTACTACTATTTTGTTTTTTCTTTTAATACAAGTCTTTTGCAGCATTATGATTTGTCTCCTACTTAATCCTGTGACCTTCTCTAGTGTTTTTTCATTCATATTCCTTTCTGATTTGATAATAAACTTGTTCGCTCCGAACAGGCAATACCAAATTTTTAATTCCTTTCCACTAGAGAAATTGTTTTTTGTGCGAGCATAAAAACACCTAAAACAAACAAAAAAAAGTTTTCTAGCTAAAAGGACTAGAAAACTAGTAATATCAAACCATGGTATTATTTCTTTTGAGCTAATCTTGTCAGCCCTCTGGATATCTTAAAGTTTCCTATAAAATAATACCACTAACGCATTATATATTTTTGTTTTTAGGTAAAGTTATATGTTTTTAATTTTTGTTAAATTCTTTAAAATCCAATGTTGCAAAATAATCACTTGGTTCTTCTTTTCTTCTTATAAGCTTTACAGTATTATCTTCTTTTAATAATAATTCAGCAGATCTTAATTTACCATTGTAATTATATCCCATTGAAAAGCCATGAGCTCCTGTATCATGAAGAACAATATAATCACCAATATCAATTTTAGGAAGCATTCTATCTATTGCGAATTTATCATTATTTTCACATAAACCACCTGTTATGTCATATTTGTGATCACATTTTTCATTTTCCTTACCAAGAACAGTTATATGATGATATGCACCATACATTGCAGGCCTCATTAGATTTGCAGCACATGCATCTAAGCCTATATATTCCTTATATATATGCTTTTCATGTATTGCTTTAGCAACTAAATGACCAAATGGGGCTAAGATGAATCTACCTAGCTCAGTAAAGATTTTTACATCATTCATACCATTTGGAACTAGTATTTCCTCAAATGCTTTTCTTACGCCCTCACCAATTATTTCAATATCATTTCTTGGTTCTTCTGGCTTATAATCTACACCAACACCACCGGATAAATTAATAAATGAAATATGGCAATTACAATCCTTTTTTAATTCAACAGCTAAATTAAATAATATGGCAGCAAGCTTTGGATAATATCCATTATCCTTAGTATTCGATGCTAAAAAGGCATGAATACCAAAATGCTTAACACCATAGGATTTTAGCTTTAGGATTGCCTCTTTCATTTGTGCTTTAGTCATTCCATATTTGGCATCCTTAGGTGTATCCATTATTTCATTATTTAATGTGAAATCTCCACCCGGATTATATCTTAAGCACATAGTAAGAGCAAAAGGGGCTATTTCTTTGAAATAATCAATATGAGTAATATCATCAAAATTAATATAGGCATTTAGCTTTCTAGCCAACATGAAATCTTCTTTTGGAGTAACATTTGATGAAAACATAATTTCATCCGATTTAAATCCAACTATATCCGATAGCATTAATTCTGTTAAGGATGAGCAATCAACTCCACAGCCTTCCTCTTTTAATATTTTTAAAATATATGGATTTGGTGTTGCTTTTACAGCAAAATATTCCTTATAACCTTTATTCCAAGAAAAAGCCTTTTTTAATCTTCTAACATTTTCTCTTATTCCCTTTTCATCATAAATATGAAAAGGAGTAGGATATGTTTTCGTTATTTCTTCAATTAATTCTTTAGTTACAAATGCTTTCTTTTCCATAAAACTACCTGTACTTTTCTATAATTTTATTCGCACAATCCATACCATCTTTAATTGCAACTACAACGAGGGATTGACCATTTTTCATATCGCCACAAACATAAATATTATCCTCATAATTAAAATCATGAAGAAGAATTCTATTTCTATTTGTTATCATATTATATTCTTTGGCATCACGATCACTTGTCCCTAAAAAGCCCATTGCGATTATTAAATAATCACAATCGAAATATTCTTTCGTATCAGGAATATCTACAATTTTACCATTTTCAAATTTTACCTTTTTACTTTTTACACCAACGATATGGTTATGTTCATCCTTAATAACCTCATCTATTGTAGTTTCATATTTTCTGATATCTTTTCCATAAACTGTATTACATTCATAAACACCATAATCTGTTTTCTTTTTATTAGGATAATTCGGCCAAGGTAATGTATTATTCTGTGGAGGTTCTTTTGTTATTTCAAGCTCAATTACGGATTTAGCTTGCTCTCTTGCTGCAGTACCACAACAGTCATTTGCAGTATCTCCACCACCTACTATAATCACATTTTTATCTTTTAAATTGTATTTAAAATCTTTTTCCTCTAATAAATCCTTTGTAGTCTCCTTAAGGAAATCTACTGCATATAAAATACCATCTGCATCGCATCCTTTACAAACTAATGGTCTTGGAGCTGATGTACCACAGGCAAATACTATATCATCAAAGGATGATTGAAGCTTTGACATAGATAAATCCTTACCTATTTTCGTATTTTTAATAAATACTATACCTTCTTCTTTTAATAAATTAATTCTTCTTTCAATGATATGCTTTTCCAATTTCATGTTAGGAATTCCATACATTAATAAGCCACCAAATCGATCACTTTTTTCATAAACCGTAACAGAAAAACCATTATCATTTAGCTTTTTAGCACAGGATAAGCCTGATGGACCTGAACCAATTACTGCAACTCTTTTACCATTTCTTTTTATATTTTTATTAGGCTTAATCCAGCCATTTTTATAGGCTTCTTCAATTAAAAATAATTCATTGGCTTTAATGCCTACTGCATCATCATGAATTGAGCATGAGCAGCATGCTTCACAAAGAGCAGGACATACATTACCTGTAAATTCAGGAAATGGGGCAGTCATTTCTAATCTTTTATAAGCTTCTTCATATAAGCCTAAATAGATTAAATGATTCCATTCGGGAATTAGATTCGATAATGGGCATCCAACATTTCTATTATTCACCTTCATGGCAGATTGACAAAATGGAACGCCACAATTCATGCAGCGTGAAGCCTGTTGCCGTTGTATATTTAAATCGAATGAAATATGGAAGTCGTTAAAATTTTTAATTCTTTCTTCAACTTTTATTTCATCCTTATTTAGCCTTTTAAATTCCATAAAACCGGTTGGCTTTCCCATCATCTTTCCTCCATTAATTTATTAAATGCATCTAATTCAGGATTTGTTGATCCTTGCTTCTTGAATTCTGAAATGAATTCCATTATTTTTGCATAATCATTAGGTAAAACCTTAATGAAATCCTTCTTATTAAAGTTCTTTAAAATATCTTTAACATATTTAGAATTCGTATGATGAATATGATTCTTTAAAATTTCTTTTAATTTATTTTCATCCTCATCATTTAAATCTAAGATAGAAACCAATTCATCATTGATATATTTTTTATTATTTTGTCCATAGATGTATGCGACACCACCAGACATACCTGCCGCAAAATTTTTCCCAATTTGGCCTAAAATTACAGCTACACCACCTGTCATATATTCGCATCCATGCTGGCCACAGCCTAATGCTACTACCCTCGCACCTGAATTTCTTACTGCAAATCTTTCTCCGGCAATACCTTCTAAATAGCATTCACCAGATGTTGCACCATAAAGAGCAACATTACCACAAATAATGTTATTTTCAGGCTTAAATGTTGCTTTATCTGTAGGCATTACGGATAAAATACCACCACATAGGGATTTACCGAAATAATCATTTGCATCGCCATAAACATGAATAGTTACACCTTTAGTTAATAAGCAACCAAATGAATTTCCAGCATTTCCATATGCGTTAATAATAATTGAATTATCCTTTAATCCTTTATCTTGATGTATTTTCGTTATTTCATTCGATAGCATTGTACCAAAGGAACGATTTACATTTGAGATTTCTAAATCAATTCTTTTGCTTAAACCACCTAATATTGCATCCTTACATAAAGGTAATAAAACTCTATAATCTGATGTATTCGATAAATCATTTGCTTTATAAGCCTTAAATATACTTTCTTTATTCACAACATCTCTATTAAATAACATTTTTCTAGAATCAATTCTATTTTTAAATTCATCCTTTAAGGATAATAATTCCGTATGACCAACCATTTCATCAATAGTTCTAAAGCCTAACAATGCCATATATTCTCTTAATTCTCGTGCAATAAATTTCATGAAATTCATTACATATTCAGGCTTACCTTTAAATCTAGCTCTTAATTTTTCATCTTGAGTTGCAACACCTACAGGACAAGTATTTAGATTACATACTCTCATCATTATACAGCCCATAGCGATTAATGGTCCTGTCGCAAATCCGAATTCCTCTGCACCTAAAAGGATAGCGATAGCTAAATCTTTACCCGTTAAAAGCTTACCGTCCGTTTCTAGTCTTACTCTATCTCTTAAGCCATTCATTACTAATGTTTGATGTGTTTCAGCAAGGCCGATTTCCCAAGGAATACCTGCATTATAGATGGATGTTCTAGGAGCTGCACCTGTACCACCATCATAGCCTGAAATTAATATTGTATTCGCACCTGCCTTTACAACACCAGCAGCGATTGTACCAACTCCTGATTCAGATACTAATTTAACGGATATTCTTGCGCTTCTATTTGCATTCTTTAAATCAAATATCAATTGCGCTAAATCCTCAATGGAATAAATATCATGATGAGGTGGTGGTGATATTAAGGATACACCTGGAGTTGAATTTCTTGCTTTTGCAATCCATGGGAATACCTTAGCGCCAGGAAGCTGTCCACCCTCACCAGGCTTTGCACCCTGTGCCATTTTAATTTGTATCTCAATTGCATTTGTTAAATATTCAATCGTAACACCAAATCTACCTGATGCAACCTGCTTGATTGCACTACACTTAGAATCACCATTATCTAATTTGAAATATCTTTCTCTTTCTTCTCCACCCTCACCAGTATTTGATTTCGCATGAAGTCTATTCATAGCGATTGCCATACATTCATGCGCTTCCTTAGATATTGAACCATAGGACATAGCGCCAGTTTTAAATCTTTTTACAATGGAATCTACGGATTCAACCTCATCAATTGAAATTGCATTTGTATATTTTAAATCAAATGTATTTCTAATATTAATAACCTTTTTATCTATTAATTTAGTAAATTCTTTATATTCATCATATCTATCATTTTGACAAGCATATTGTAGATGCATTATAGCAAGTGGATCATATATATGCTCCATTTGATTCTTTCTAAAGCCATGTAATCCAATGGATTCTAATGTATCCGATTTCGTTTCTAAAGCTTTATTATAAACTTTAATCGTATTCTCCTCTATTTCTTTTAATCCTATTCCACCAATGGATGATGGTGTATTCGTGAAATATTTTGATACTAGATCATCATTTAATCCTAAGCATTCAAAAATTTGAGCACCATTATAGGATTGAATTGTTGAAATACCCATCTTTGCCATGATTTTTAATATAGAATGAATAACACCATTAATATAATTATTGATAGATTTTTCTAAATCTAATTTTATATATCCTCTTTTTGTATATAATTCGATTGTTTCATATACTAAATATGGATAAATCGCATTGACACCAAATCCAATTAATGTTGCGTAATGATGAACATCTCTAGGCTCAGCGGATTCTAAGACTAAAGATACACGTGTTCTTCTTGATGTTTTCGTTAAATGCTGATGAATAGCACTTGATACTAATAAGGATGGTATTGGAATACCCTTTTGATTTCTATCGGATAAAATTAGAATTGAAGCACCTGAATCAATTTTTAAATCACATTCTCTAAATATTCTATTTAGTGCATCTTCCATTGATTCATTTTTATAATCATATGTTATAGACACTATTTCATCCTTAATGCCATATTTATATGCATTTCTAATCTTATAAAATTCTTCCTTTTTCAATATAGGAGTATTAATTTTAATTCTAAAAGCATTATTTTCTGTTGGATTTAATAGATTTCCTTCAGAACCTAAATAGTTGATAGTAGACATTACAATTTCTTCTCTAATTGAATCGATTGGAGGATTCGTCACTTGAGCAAATCTCTGTTTAAAGAATTGGAATAAATTAAATTCTTTATTCATTAATACAGCCAAAGGCATATCATTACCCATGGATACAACCTTTTCTGCCCCGTTTGTCGCAAATGGAATAATGCTTTCCATTAATTCATCATATGTATATCCAACCTTCTTTTCTAAAAGATCAATATCATAATCCGCTTTTATTTCTTTTTCATTTTTAAGCTTTTCTAATCTTATTATTTTTTCATTCCATTTTTTATATGGATATTTCGTTGAATATTCCTTTTTTATAATATCATTCGATATTATTTTTCCTTTTTCTGTATCAACTAATAATATTTTACCTGGTTCTAATCTCTTCTTTTCTACTATATTCGCCTCATCGATTGGAAGAGATCCAGTCTCAGAAAATAATACTAAATAATTATCCTTAGTAATATAGTATCTTGATGGTCTTAAGCCATTTCTATCTAGGGAAGCACCTACCTTAACACCATCTGAAAATATAATGGATGCAGGACCATCCCATGGCTCTTGAAATGTTGAATTAAATTCATAAAATGCTTTTAAATCCGGGTCCATTTCATTATCTTTTTCCCATGGTTCTGGTATCATCATCATAATCGTTTCTTCTAGACTTCTACCATTTAAATACATAAATTCTAAGAAATTATCAAACATAGCTGAATCTGATGATTCCTTTGGAATAATAGGAACTATTTTATTTAAATCATCACCAAAATATTCGGATTTAAATAATCCTTCTCTCGCTTTAACCATATTTACATTTCCACGAATTGTGTTTATTTCACCATTATGGCATAAAAATCTATTTGGATGAGCTCTATCCCATGATGGGAATGTGTTCGTTGAGAATCTAGAGTGAACTAATGCGATGGCTGATTCAACCTTTGTATCTAATAAATCTAAAAAGAAATTTCTAACCTGTGTAGATACAAGCATTCCTTTATAAACTATTGTTCTTGACGAAAAAGAACAAAAATATAATCTAGAATTATTTTTAATTGCCATTTTTTCAATTACTCTTCTTGCTAAATATAATTTTCTTTCAAATGGCAATCCTCTTTCCGTATTTTCTGGTCTTTTTACAAATACTTGAGCTATATAAGGCATTGCAGCTAATGCTGTTTTTCCTATATCTTTTGTATCTACTGGTACCTTTCTATAGCCTAATATTTCTAAATTCTCATTTTTTAATCCTTCATTAATTAATTCAATTTCTTCCCATCTTAATGTCTCATTTTTGGATAAGAATAATTGACCAACGGCATAATCATATTCATCAGGCAAATCAAAGCCTAATATTTCATTTTTAAAGAATTTATGAGGTATTTGAAATAATATACCAGCACCATCACCTGAATTATCTTCGGCACCTGTACCACCTCTATGCTCAAGATGAATCAATATATCAAGCGCATCTTTAATTGTTTTATGAGTTCTTATACCTTTAATTTGAGCAATTGCTCCAATACCGCAAGCATCATGCTCGTAGCTTGGATCATATAAGCCTTGTTTATTAGGGTAATCTTGCATCTAAATCGCCTCGCTTTTTTTAATTGCGGCTTCAATAAAATCTCTAAATAATGGATGAGGTCTTTGAGGCCTTGATAAGAATTCAGGATGGAATTGACATCCTACATACCAAGGATGGTTTTTCAATTCAACAATTTCCACTAAATTCCCTTGTAAATTCTTACCTGAAATAATTAAATCCTTATTCAATACTTCTAAGAATTTATTATTAAATTCATATCTATGTCTATGTCTTTCTTTAATATCTTCCTTTTGATATGCTTTAAAAGCTTTTGTTTTATTATCTAAAATATGGCAGTCATATAAGCCTAATCTTAATGTTCCACCTATATTAATACCGTCATGTTGGTTTTCTAAATAATCTATAATATTATGCTTCGTTGTTTTATCAAATTCACCTGAATTTGCATCTATATATCCGATTACATTTCTTGCGTATTCAATACAAATTAGTTGCATTCCTAAGCAAATACCAAATAGAGGAATATTATTTAATCTTGCATATTTTATTGCCTCAAGCATTCCTTCTATTCCTCTATCACCAAATCCACCAGGAACTATAATTCCATCTAAATTCGCAAGCTTTTTTGATACATTACCTTCAGTAATTAGACTTGAATCAATATAATCAATTACAATCTTTTTATAAAAATAATATCCTGCAGCCTTTAATGCTTCAGAAACAGATAAATATGCATCATGTAGGCTTACATATTTACCTACTAATCCGATTTTTATTTCACCATTTAATTTCTCTATTCTTTCAATTAATTGATACCATTCCGTCATACAAGCTTCTTTAGCATTTAATTTGAAATGTTCTAAGATGATATCATCAATTTTTTGTTCATGTAAGCTTTTAGCTACGTTATAAATAATTTTTTGATCTAATGCTTCTATTACGTTTTTCTTATCTACATCGCAAAATAATGCGATTTTTTCTTTATGTGAATCCGATAGAGGAACTTCGGTTCTTAAAATAATAATATCTGGTTGTATACCTATTTTTCTTAATTCCATTACGGGGTGATGTGTGGGGTTAGTTTTTACCTCGTCAGCAACCTTTAAATATGGAACTAATGTATTATGAATATATAATGTATTTTCATAACCAAAGTCTCTTCTCGCCTGTCGAATTGCCTCTAAAAATGGCAAGGACTCAATATCTCCAACTGTACCACCAATTTCAGTTATAACTATATCGGCATTCGATTCCAAAGCAGCCTTTTTTAATTTATCCTTTATTTCATTTGTTATATGAGGAATTACCTGTACTGTACTTCCTGCATATTCTCCTTTTCTTTCCTTTGAAATTACATTTGAATAAATTTTACCAGTAGTTATATTTGAATTTTGAGATAAGCTTTCATCAATAAATCTCTCATAATGGCCCAAATCCAAATCCGTTTCAGCACCATCATCTGTAACAAATACTTCACCATGCTGATATGGTGACATTGTACCTGGGTCCATATTGATATATGGATCGAATTTTTGCATAAAAATTTTTAAGCCTCTATTTTTTAATATTCTTCCAATGGAAGATGCTGCAATACCCTTTCCAAGGCTTGATACAACTCCACCTGTAACAAATATAAATTTGGTCTTCTTATCCATACAATGCCTCCGATTACAACACTTTTTTTAGTCTTTCAATTGCTTCTTTTGTCTTTTCGTGAGTATTGAAAGAAGTAATTCTAAAATATCCTTCACCAAATGTACCAAAACCCGCTCCAGGCGTTCCAACTACATTTGCATTTTCTAATAAATAATCAAAGAAATCCCATGATTTCATTCCATTTGGACACTTGAACCAAATATATGGTGAATTCTTACCTCCTGTATAATAGATACCCTTTTCATCAAATAAATTGGATAATAATTTAGCATTTTCCATATAATAATTAATATTATTTTTACATTCTAAAATGCCTTCGTCACTAAGTGCTGCCTCTGCAGCTCTTTGAACTGGATAAGACACACCATTGAATTTTGTTGCTTGACGTCTTTCCCATAATTTATTTATTTTATGATTTTCACTTTCTAATTCCATTGGAATAATTGTCCATCCGCATCTAAGGCCTGTAAATCCTGCTTGCTTAGAAAATGAACAAATTTCAATTGCACAATCCTTCGCACCATTTATTTCGTATATTGAATGAGGATATTTATCATCGTTAATAAAAGCTTCATATGCTGAATCATAAATGATTAATGATCCATTCTCTTTAGCAAAATCAACCCATTTTTTTAATTCCTCTTGATTATATAGACTACCTGTCGGATTATTCGGTGAGCATAAATAAATAATACTAGATTTCTTCATATTATCCTTAGGTAGTGGTAAGAAATTGTTATTCTCGCTTCCAACCATATAGTATATATCTCTTCCACTCATTCGATTGGAATCTAAATAAACTGGATATACAGGATTAGGAATATAAATCGGATTATCTCCAAAGATATCTACTATATTTCCTAAATCAGATTTCGCACCATCAGAAATAAAAACGCTATTTAAATCTAAATCTACATGAAATCTTTTATAATACTTCAAGATTGCTTCCTTTAAAAAATTATATCCATATTCTGGTGGATAGCCCCTAAATGTTTCCTTCTTTCCCATTTCACAAGATGCATGGATTAATGCTTCAATAACATTCTTCCCCAAAGGTAAGGTAACATCTCCAATTCCAAGCTTAATAATATCTCTATTGGGATTATATTCCTTATATTTTGCTACTCTTTTATTAATTTCTGAAAACAAATAATTTTCAGATAATTGATCGAAATTAGAATTTAATTTTATGTTCATAGACTATATTCTCCTTTTCCAATAAATACTTAACAATAAGCTCTAAGCAAGCATCATAGAGTGAAACTCTTTGGTTCATTGCCATCATTTCAACATATTTATGAGCTTCATCCTCAAACATTTTTTCATATACCACTAGAATTGTCTTTGCAAATTCTAATGCTCTTATTTTTTCATAATCCAAAGTCTTCTTCTTTTTTATGCTTCCATATAAGGCTATTTTTAATACCTCCAAGAACCTATTTATGCTTATTGGTCTTCTTATCGTAATAAATCCTTTATCACAGTTAAGATAGAATGGTTCATACTTAAAATATGCATCAATAATCATAACAACAGATACTTCTTTATAATCTAGGGCTAATAAATAATCCATTTCCTCTTTCGTATAAACAGTTTTATTTATAATGATTACATTTGTTCTCTTTTCATCCAATATAGATTTAATTTCATAGATAGAATCTATAGTGGAGCTTAAAACTCCTTTAAGTGGCAACAACGAGATGATAGAATACATATTCTTTTTGAAATTATTTAAATCCGATAATATAGTTATATGAATTTTATCCATGCTTTTCATAAAATGTCACTTCTTTCTATATGAATTTAAAACAAGAAATCAGTAAAATTCGAAATATAATTTGAAAAAATCCCGTTTTCTTATTAAATATACAAAGAGTTTAGCACCATTTCTTTATATTATCAATACAAAAATTTTATTTTTTTAACTTTTTTTGAATTTTGTTCGTGTATTAAATCTAATTTTACCTAGTTTTTGAGTTAAAAACGCATTAAATGCAAAATTTTATTCAAAAAACAAATTGACAAGAGGATTTTAGAGGTTTATAATGGGTGCATAAAGGCAAAGAGGCCAAGGCATTAAGGCCCTCTTGCCCTTTTTATTTTTTAGGAGGAATTTTATATGAAACAAGTTACAGATTACTTTGGCTGTCGTGTTTTTAACGACAAAGTAATGAAATCAAAATTGTCTTCGGATGTATATAAAAAATTAAAGAGGACAATTAATGAAGGCAGTGAATTAGACATTAGCGTTGCAAATTCTGTTGCGCAAGCAATGAAGGAATGGGCAATTGAAAATGGAGCCACACATTACACACATTGGTTCCAGCCTATGACTGGTTCTACTGCAGAAAAGCATGATTCCTTCATCTCTCCAGAGGAAGATGGATCGATCATTATGGAATTTAAGGGCAAGGAATTAATTAAGGGAGAGCCTGATGCATCATCCTTCCCATCGGGAGGCTTAAGAGCTACATGTGAGGCTAGAGGATATACCGCATGGGATCCAACATCTTATGCATTTATTAAGGATAAATGCTTATGCATTCCAACGGCATTCTGCTCATATGGTGGTGAGGCACTAGACAAAAAGACTCCATTATTAAAGTCTATGCAGGCTTTGAATAAGCAAGCATTAAGAGTTTTAAAGCTATTTGGAGTAAGTGCTACTTCTGTAAAAACAACGGTAGGACCTGAGCAAGAATATTTCCTAATTGATAAGGAAGTATACGAAAAGCGTAAGGATTTAATTTATACAGGTAGAACCTTATTTGGGGCAATGGCACCAAAGGGGCAGGAGCTTGATGATCATTATTTTGGTTCTATCAAGCCTAGAATTCAAGCTTTCATGAATGATTTAAATCAAGAATTATGGAAATTAGGTATTCTTGCGAAAACTGAGCACAATGAGGTAGCGCCAGCACAGCATGAATTAGCTCCAATATTTGCGACAACAAATATTGCTGCAGACCACAATCAAATTACTATGGAAACAATGCAAAGAATTGCAAAAAAGCATAATCTTGTTTGCTTATTACATGAAAAGCCATTTAAGGGTGTTAATGGTTCTGGCAAGCACAATAACTGGTCATTATCTACGAATACTGGAATAAATTTACTAGAGCCTGGTGATACTCCAAGTGAGAATGCACAATTCTTATTATTCTTAGTATCTGTTATTAAAGCCGTTGATGAATATCAGGATTTATTAAGAATCTCTGTTGCAAGTGCTTCAAACGACTTCCGTTTAGGTGCAAATGAGGCACCTCCTGCAATCATTTCCATCTTCTTAGGATCTGATTTACAGGCGGTCATTGATTCTATAGAATCTGGAAGTCCTTTAAAAACAAATGGAAAGACATTCCTAAAGATTGGGGCAGATGTATTACCTCCTCTACCAAAGGATACAACAGATAGAAATAGAACATCTCCTTTTGCATTCACTGGTAATAAATTTGAATTTAGAGCATTAGGCTCATCGGATTCCATTTCTTGTGCAAATATTATGCTAAATACTGCAGTTGCGGAGGAATTAAAGCAATTTGCGGATCGATTAGAGAAGGCTAAAGACTTTAATCAGGAGTTACATGATCTAATTCGAGAAACCATTGTGAACCATAAGAGAATTATCTTTAATGGCAATGGGTATGATGATTCTTGGGTAAAAGAAGCTAAAGAAAGAGGCTTATTGAATTTAAAATCAACACCTGAAGCATTACAATATTATCTTCACGATAAAAATATTAATTTATTTACATCTCATGACATTTATACTTTAAATGAAATTCATGCAAGATATGAAATAGGACAGGAGCATTATTCTAAAATTGTAAACATTGAAGCATTAACATGCTTAGATATGCTAAATAAGGATTATTTACCTGCTATTTCAAATTACACTAAGAAATTAGCTGAATCCTTATCTATAAAGAAATCTATTGGTGTAAATACTACATATGAGCTTGAGCTATTAATTAAGATTTCCAATGGACTTCAGAATGCATATGATACAAAAATTAATCTTGAAAAGGTATTAGAGCATGCAAAATCTATTGAAGATTGTACGGAGCTTTCTATGTATTACATGGAAAAAGTTCTTCCTCTAATGGAAGAGGCTAGAGATATCATTGATTCTATTGAAGTAGATATGGATAGAAAGGATTGGCCAGTGCCATCCTATGGTGATTTGCTATATAGCGTAAAATAATAGTTTTTGGAGGGATTATTTATGTGGGATTATCAGATTTGGAAACTCATTGCTATTGCCTTGATTTTCTTTATGCAAGCAGGCTTTGCAATGTGTGAGGCTGGTTTTACAAGAGCAAAAAACACAGGTAACATTACTATGAAAAACCTAATGGATTTTTGCTTGGGTACAATCACATTCATTTTAATTGGTGGGCCTATTCTATGTGCAGAAAATGCAATTGCAGGTGGGCTATTTGGAGATGTTGGTCAAGTCTATAAAGGAATGTTTGGCGAAGGCGCTTCATGGGCTGGATGGACCGATTTCATTTTTAATTTAGTATTCTGTGCTACTACTGCTACTATCGTTTCTGGGGCAATGGCAGAACGAACAAATTTTAAAGCCTATTGTATTTATTCTATGATTATTTCTGCAATTGTATATCCAGTAGAAGCTTATTGGAACTGGGGAGTGGGAAATAATGGATGGCTTCAACAGCTTGCTATAAATTGGGGACTAATGAATGGAACTGCGCAAGGATTTATCGATTTATCCGGTTCTTGTTCGATTCACATGGTTGGAGGTTTAACCGCTTTAATTGGTGCATGGATGGTTGGACCAAGAATTGGAAAATATGTTAAGGATGAAAACGGAAAAATCATAAAAATTAATGCAATTCAAGGACATAATGTATTAATGGGTGCTCTTGGTGTGTTCATTCTATGGTTTGGTTGGTATGGCTTCAACCCAGCAGCATGTACATCCTGGGATGGATATGAGGGCATGGGTCAGGTATTCATGACAACAACAATTGCTGCATCACTTTCAACAGTTACCGTAATGATGATAACTTGGATCAGAAACGGAAAGCCAGATGTTTCTATGACACTAAATGGCTCATTAGCTGGCTTAGTTGCTGTTACTGCAGGCTGCTCAAGAGTTGATATTATTGGTGCTATTTCTATTGGTATTGTTGCAGGCTTTATATTAACGTTTGGTGTTGAATTTTTCGATAAGGTTTGTCACATTGACGATCCTGTTGGTGCATGCTCTGTACACTTCCTAAATGGAGTTTGGGGAACCTTTGCATGTGGATTATTCTCAACAAACACAGGATTATTCTATGGTTATGGCTTCGCTCAGCTTGGAATTCAAACCATTGGTATCCTAGCTGTATGTGCTTGGACTGCCGCATGGGCATTCTTAATCTTTGGTGTAATGAAGCTAATCAAAAGACATGATGGTGTAACTCCATTCCTAAGAGCTACACCTGAGGAAGAAATTAGAGGATTAGATTTAACCGAGCATGGATTAGTAACTGCCTATGCAGGATTCCAAATGGCTCCTCAATCTTTTGATTATGGAGATGCAGTATTACAAGTCACAGGGGATGTACCTGCTTCTGAGGCAATAAAAGTTGAAACTATGCCTCAAGTAGATGTCATTAAACCTGGAGATAAAATTATTACAAAAATTGAAATCATTTGTAAGGAAAGAATGTTTGAAGCTCTTAAAAATGAGCTCATGAGTATTGGTATCACAGGTATGACCGTATCTCATGTTATGGGTTGCGGTATTCAAAAGGGCGCTCCAGAATATTATCGTGGAATAAAAATTGAGCCAACCCTATTACCAAAGATTCAAGTCGATATCGTAGTTGCAAATATACCTGCATCAAAGGTTATTGAATCTGCAAGAAAGGTATTATATACCGGTCACATCGGCGATGGTAAAATCTTTGTATATAACTGTTTGGATGTTGTTAAGGTTAGAACTGGTGAAACTGGTCCTGATGCCTTATTAGATGTTGAATAAAAAGAATTAAGTGTGCCCTATTCTATAGGCACACTTAACTTGTTTTATAAAAGGAGTATTATTATGTGTTCTATAATGGGATATTTAGGAAAAATGCCTATTGAGGCTTTTAAGGAGGGATTCGATAAAACAATAACTAGGGGTCCTGATATGTCTAAAATAATAACAATCGATGATTGCTATTTAGGGTTCCATAGGCTTGCAATTATGGAATTATCTGAAATTGGTATGCAGCCATTTCATCTAGACGATACATATTTGGTTTGTAATGGAGAAATCTACGGATTCAAAAAAATTAAGGATAATCTAATAAAAAAAGGATATACCTTCAAAAGTAATTCCGATTGCGAGGTTCTTCTTCCATTATATAAGGAATATGGAATGGATTTCTTGTCAATGCTAGATGCTGAATTTGCTTTAATCCTTTATGATGCAAATACAAAAGAAATCATTGCTGCAAGGGATCCTATTGGAATTAGACCATTGTATTATGGATATGATTCCTTTGGAAAAATTATCTTTGCATCTGAGCCAAAAAACCTAATTCGTCTAACAGAAAAAATCTACCCCTTCCCTCCAGGGTATTATTATAAAAATGGAGAGTTTGTTTGCTATAATGATGTAACAAAAGTAAGCACAATTATTAATGATTCTTTAGATACTATATGTAAAAATATCCATGATAAATTAATAAAGGGGGTAGAAAAAAGATTAGATGCAGACGCAAAAATAGGATTCCTATTATCTGGTGGACTAGATTCTTCTTTGGTTTGTGCTATATCCCAAAAGCTATTAAATAAAAAAATAGAAACCTTTGCAATTGGAATGGATATTGATGCAATTGACTTGAAATACGCAAAAAAGGTCGCAGATTTTATTGGTTCAAATCACCACGAAATCCTTATGACAAAGGAGGATATATTCGATTCCTTGGATTTTGTTATAAAATCATTAGCCACCTATGATATTACAACGATACGTGCCTCTATTGGTATGTATCTAATATGTAAAAAAATTCATGAAACTACGGATATTAGAGTCTTATTAACCGGTGAAATATCGGATGAATTATTTGGCTATAAATATACGGATTACGCACCAAACGCTATGGAATTTCAAAAGGAAGCAATCAAAAGAATACATGAAATTCATATGTATGATGTATTAAGGGCCGATCGATGTATTTCCGTAAACTCGCTTGAGGCAAGAGTACCCTTTGGAGATTTAGATTTTGTTAAATATGTTATGGCTATTGACCCTGAATTAAAATTAAATAAATATAATATGGGAAAATACCTATTAAGACATGCCTTTGAAGAGGATAATATATTACCTAAGGATATCTTATTAAGAGATAAAGCCGCATTTTCAGATGCTGTAGGGCATTCTATGGTAGATTATTTAAAGGAATTTGCAAATAAATACTACACAGATGAAGAATTTATAACACTATCTAATAAATATTATCACGCAAAGCCTTTCACAAAGGAATCCTTATTATATAGAGAAATCTTTGAAAAATACTATCCAAACCAAAGCCAAATGGTAAAGGATTTTTGGATGCCAAATAAAAACTGGGAGGGATGTAATGTAAATGATCCTTCTGCTAGAGTTTTAAAGAATTATGGTAATAGTGGAAAATAGAGGTTTATTATATGTTTAATTCAATACATGAGGAATGTGGAGTTTTTGGAATATTTGAGCCAAAGCCTAAAATGGTTGGGGATATAACCTATTTTGGCTTATTTGCATTACAGCATAGAGGCCAAGAGGCATGTGGAATTGCTGTATGCGATGATGGCATTATGAGATACCATAAAGGAATTGGTTTAGTTGGGGATGTTTTTAATAAAGAAAGCCTAACAAGTCTTGGAATGGGAAATATGGCTGTGGGTCATGTAAGGTATTCTACTACTGGCGTAAATAACATGAACAATATTCAGCCATTAATTGTAAATCATATAAAAGGAAATCTAGCTATAGTACATAATGGTAATTTAACAAATGCACAGGAATTAAGGCATAAATTTGAGCTTGAAGGTGCTATCTTTAGAGCAACCTCAGACACAGAGGATATTGCTTATCAAATTGTAAAGGAACGATTAAAAACAAAATCTATCGAAGAAGCTATAAAAAATGCAATGAAGGAGATTAAAGGTGCCTATTCTTGTGTTGCCATGTCCTCGCAAAAGCTTATTGCTTTTCGTGACATAAATGGCTTTAGACCACTCATCCTAGGTAAAACAAATACGGGAGGATACATTGTTGCTAGTGAATCTAGTGCTATTGATGCTGTTAATGGTACTATAATAAGAGATATTAAACCAGGAGAAATTCTAACCATTTCAAAAGAGGGAATTCAATCGGATTTCCTTCCAAACGCCTCTTCTTCTTTATGTATTTTTGAATTCATTTATTTTGCAAGACCGGACTCAATTATTGAAGGCACGTCCGTTCATAAAGCAAGATTAAACGCAGGAAAAATACTAGCTAAGGAATCTCCTGTTGATGCAGATATTGTCATTGGTGTACCTGATTCAGGAATTGATGCTGCAATTGGATATTCCCAAGAATCTAAGATTCCATATGGTGTTGGGTTTGTAAAAAATAAATACATGGGGAGAAGCTTTATTAAGCCAACACAGGAAGAAAGAAATATTACTGTAAAAATAAAGTTAAATGTAATCAAAGAAACAATAGAAAATAAAAGAGTTATCTTAATCGATGATTCCATTGTAAGAGGTACGACAAGTGCCCATATTATTAAATTATTAAAAGATAATGGTGCAAAAGAGGTTCATTTAAGAATATCCGCACCACCATTTAAGCACCCTTGCTATTTTGGAACAGATATTGATTCAGAAGAAAACCTCATTGCATGTAAATATAAATCAACAGATGAAATAGCTAAAGTAATTGGAGCGGATTCATTAGGCTATCTATCCTTAGATGGAGTTCATAATCTTGCAGAGAATTCCAAATGTCATTTCTGCGATGGATGCTTTTCAGGTAAATATCCAATAGATGTGCCAAAGGAATCCTATAAAAACAAATTTGAAGAAAAGATAAACAAATAATATAAAAAGGAAATCTACCAACCAATTTTTGGAAGGGATTGATTTCCTTTTTTCTACCATAAAACATAGAATCACCATCTTTACCGGTTTTTTATCACTGATTTTTTTATCACTGATTTTTTTGCCAGTATTTTTATATCAAAAAGATTTAATTGTGCAACATTTATAAATAATAAAGATGAAAGATGAAAGATAGTTTTATTCATACAAATATCCTATAGTTACTACTTGAATTCAGTAGTTTTTGGAGGAAATCTATACGATGTTTAAAAATTAAAGCCTCGGATTACTCTGAGACTTGAAATATTCGATTTTTATGGAGTTCAACTCCAAATTTTTCTTTAATCTCTAAAAAATAAAAGCCTCAGATTATTCTGAGACTTGAATTATTAAGATGGTGACCCGTACGGGGTTCGAACCCATAAATGCATGCGTGAAAGGCATGTGTGTTAACCGTTTCACCAACGGGCCATATATAAATCACCAAAATGGCGCCCACTGAGAGACTTGAACTCACGACCCCCTGATTAACAGTCAGGTGCTCTAACCAACTGAGCTAAGTAGGCATAAGTTTAAATCAAAGAGAGAGCCTGGCAGCTTCCTACTCTCGCACGATCGAACGTACTACCATC
>CAMEKD010000021.1 GCA_945920825.1 uncultured Anaeroplasma sp. | reverse complement strand
CACTTAAAAAGGGGGGTATTGAGCCAGAATATACCTGCGGTTTATCCTTAGGTGAATATACTGCCTTAGCCTTTGGTGGTGCTTGGGACATAGATTCTGCCTTAGATATCATAAAAAACAGAGGAAGAATCATGCAAGATGCACTTCCCTTAGGAACTACAAAAATGGCAGCCATTATTGGTTTAGATAGAGAAAAGGTACTTGAGGGTATAAAGGTTTTAGATGGAGTTTGTGAGGTTGCAAACTACAACTGCCCAGGCCAAATCGTTATTACAGGCGATAATAAGGGTGTCGATTTAGCAATGGAAAATATGGCAAAACTTGGCGCACTTAAGGTAGTACCACTAAATGTTTCTGGTGCCTTCCATTCCAGTCTTTTAAATGATGCAGCAAAGGAATTAAGAACCGTATTAGATAAATATACACCAAATATTCCAAAATATAAGATGGTTTATAATGTATCTGGTAAGGAATCGGATCGTTTCTTAAATGATATATTAGAAGAACAAATTCATTCCTCTGTATATTTTGAGGAATCAATTAAATATTTATTAGAAAATGGTGTGGATACATTCATTGAAATTGGACCAGGTAAATCTTTATCTGGCTTTGTAAAAAGAGTAAACCGTAAGGTAAATATTTACGCTGTTACAGATTATGAGTCCTATTTAGCAGTATTAGAGGCATTAAAAAAGTAATATGATAAAGAAATTAAATTGGGAATATGACGCAAAATATTCCTTCTTTCTTGTAGATGAAATAGAATCTACGAATACCTATTTTAAGGAGCATAGAGAAGAATATCCGGATAGATCTGTATTAATTGCTCAGAGGCAAACGAAGGGCAGAGGTAGATATAATCGAGTATGGGAATCTAAGGATGATATTACATTTTCTATATTACTTAAGCATAACGCAAGCTATAATATTATAGCGCCTCTTGCCTTATCTTTAGCTCTATATAGCTTAGGCTATGATACAGGCATTAAATGGCCTAATGATATTTATATGCAGGATAAGAAGCTTGCAGGCATTTTAATTGAGGATTTATATCAAATTACATTTCATAGTGCGGTTATTGGTATAGGATTAAATATGAGCGATAAGGAAGAATATAATGCCATTGGCTTAAATTCAAAATTATCGAAATATGAAATTATTGATGCTATTTTAGTAAAGCTTGATGAGCTATTACAAATGGATATCAAGGATTTAATAGCACTATACCGTAAAAAATCGATTGTCATTGGTAGAATGGTATATTACCATGATAAGCTATATAAGGCTATTGGTGTATCTAATTTAGGGTATTTAATCTTAAAAAATGATTATGAAGAGATATGTATATCCTGTGATGAAATTAATTTAAAGGAGTCGTTAAGATAATGAAGGTTAAGGATTTATGTTTAATGACCGTATGCTTATGCATATTAATCCTGTGCTCTAAAATTATAGTGCCCATTGGTGTTATTAGCATAACACTTCAAACATTTGCTGTTGCAATTATTCCATATATTTTAAAATGGAAAAGAGCATCTATTGTACTTACAGCCTATATCCTAATGGGATTATTAGGAATTCCTGTATTTAGTGATGGTGGAGGATTCTTTTATGTATTAAAGCCATCCTTTGGCTTTATTTTGGGCTTTTTGGCATCAACATTCATAACAGGGTCTAATGTATTTAAAAACTCAAAAATCGCTGGATTAATCAAAGGCTTATTCGGCTTACTTGCCTTAGATTTCATTGGCATCGTCTATATGTATTTCATATTGAAATATTATATTGGAAGCGATAAGGCTTCTATAGTATATGTAATACAAGTAGGCTTTCTACCATTTATTTTAAAGGATTCTATTAGTGTCGTATTCGCCTATATAATCTCATTAAGGCTTAGTCCTATTTTAGATAATATGCAATTATCTAGTAAAGAATATATTGAAAAAGAAACAAAAATGTAGTCAAAAAACAAAAAAATTGCAAAAAATTCAATTTGCAATTTTTTTTGTTTTTTGGGTTGCGAATTTTTACTTCATAGATATATACTTAATGCACACAAAAATATAATTTGGCTTTTATTTTACGCATATATGGTAAAAAATGGGCGAAAATTACAAAGGATTGATTTTAAAAAATGCGTTAGGTAAGCCAAAATTTATATTTTTTAACAATTTAATAATTCCGTATAATGTTATCTCAATTCTTTCTGCTATTATTTTTCGACTACACTTTTGGAGGACAATCTTAATATGTGTAAAGAGACTGAATTTAATCAAATGGTAATGGCTACTAAGAGCCATCAGAAGGGAATTTTACGCAAGTATTCCTATATGGATAAAGAAGAGCTTGACGATTTAAGCCAGGTAATGCTTCTTGCAATCTTCGACGCTGTATCTTCCTTTAACTATGAGAAGGGTGCATCATTAAAGACTTATTGCTGCAAGCTTATGGAGTGGAGAGTTCAGGAGTATTTATCTAAGAACTCTAGACTTATCTCCTTATCCGTAGATGACTACCAGGCAAGAGCTAAGGTCTTAGCGAAAATGGAGGAGATGCCTTACGCATCTTTAGATAGAATCGCTAAAGAAACTGGCTATTCTATAAAAGTGGTTCGTAAGTGCTTAACTCCACTTCATACCTCATCCTTAGACCAACCTGTGGGTGGTGAGGACGATGACATCTCCTTAGGTGATATCATCCCGGATGAGGACTTAGAGGCAGACTCCTATTTTAAGGGCTATATCCCATACTTAGATTCTGCACTATCCCATCTTTCTGAAAGAGATGAGGACATCATACGTAAATCCTTTGGTATTGGAGAGGTAAAATACTCTTTAGAGGATATTGCGAAAGCATATTCTGTATCACACCAAATGATTTCCAAATACAAGGCTAAAGCTTTAGTACAGCTTAAGCAAGAATTAATTAAAGCGACTTTTCCAGAGTCGCTTTAATTTTTTTTTAATGCATCAAAACATATAATTTTTTTAATGGATCAAAACATATTGAATGAAATCTTGAAAGAAAGTATAATTTATGTAATATAAAACTTTCAAATAGGGGTTGAAAAAATGAATAAATTATGGAGAAATCTTATTGGAATTCCCCTAATGACCATGTGCCTTGCATCGGTTTTAGGAGTTTCTAGTGTAGCTTCAGATTATTATGCATCCATTACGAATACCACAAATGGATCCAATCTATCTTCTAGTCTACATACGTTAATTACAAACACACATACAACAAAATTATCTTATGCGAATGTATGGACTGCATATAAGACGACAGATACATTCCCAGGTACACCCATTATTTGGGATACCTATTCGGAGTATTTATATACCTATGGGAAAGATCAAACAGGAAGCTCAGGATACACGGGTGAGGGGGATAACTACAACCGTGAGCACACAGTCCCTCAGTCTTGGTTTGGTAAAGCCTCCCCAATGGTTGCAGATGTATTCCACATTTTGGCAACCGACGGTCAAGTGAACGGCAAGAGAAGTAATTACCCATACGGTGAGGTAGACACTTCAACCTACACTTCAGGTAATGGTGGAAAGCTAGGCTCTAGTAAGCTATCTGGCTATAAAGGTACAGTATTTGAGCCTATTGACGAATATAAAGGAGATATCGCAAGAGGCTATATGTATATGGCCATAAGATATAGCGATCAATTATCTAGCTGGACCGTAGGAGAGGCACAAAAGATATTCACCGGAAGCTATCCTTATTTAACAAGCTATGCTATGGATTTATTTACAAAATGGAGTCATTTAGATCCTGTATCGGATAAAGAAATCATAAGAAACGACGCGATAGAAGATGTTCAAGGAAATAGAAATCCATTTATTGATCATCCAGAATGGATTGATACCATTTGGACAAACAGTTATAAAGATTCAGATTCAAATACAAAGTATTCTACACAAAATGTTATTAGCGCAATCAACACATTAACACAATCCTCTTCAAGTGAGGATGTTTATAGGGCTTATGCAAAATATTGTAGATTAAATACAAAAGATAAATCTTCAGTTACAAATGTATCAACATTATTTAGCCTAGTTGAATCTAAGGCGAATTCAACCATAGATTTAGATACATATTGGCATGAAATTATTGCAAGAAATACTATAGATTCCTTAGATCAAACAAAAGTAGATCATGTAATTTCATTAATTAATGCTTTACCAGAGGTAGTAACTCTTTCTATAGAAGAAGATATTTTAAATATTGAATCCTCTTATAGTGCATTAACAGCTTCAGAAAAAACAAAGGTTACCAATTATTCTATTCTTCAAGAAAAAAGAGCAGAATTAAATACTTTAATGAAGGACATTAATACATTTAGAGAAACACCTACGAAAGCATCTATGAAATTTAATTATGATGTTACAGAAACTGCTTCTAATGATACTGTTACATATACTTTGGTTTCTAATACAAATGAGCTAAAGGTAGGAGATGTTATTGTAATTGCAGCAAGTGATGCAAATTATGCATTAAGTACAACGCAAAATACAAATAATCGTGGTCAAGCTGAAATTACAAAGGAATCCAATACGATTACTTTTGGTGATGATGTTCAATTCATTACACTTGAAAGAGGAGCTTTAGAGAATACCTTCGCCTTAAAGACATCTTCTGGTTATTTATATGCCGCAAGCTCAAGTAGTAATGTTTTAAAAACACAGGATGAAATAGATGATAATGCCTCATGGGCAATGGATTATTCTAATGGCACTGGTACAATAAAAGCTCAAGGAACGAATTCAAGAAATAATTTGAAGTATAATTCTAGTGCGAAAATATTCTCTTGTTATGCATCAGGTCAACAAGCCGTTCAAATCTACAAGAAGACGAGTGGAAAAGGAACTACAATTGATATATCAAATGTATATATTCGTTTTGGTGGTGGAATTTCAAAGTCAACCTACCAAGGATTATTAACCTTAGGTGAGGATGTATCCTTTGGAGTTTCCTTATCTAAGGATGGTATAAATTATACAGATTATTTAGCAAATCCTGTATATGTGGATTCTATTGGTGCTAAGGTAGAAAATGTTAATGGTAACTATGTACAGTATTCTGTATTAATTCCTACAAATGAAGTAGATTATACTACTTTAGTTTATGCAAAGTGCTATGTAAAAATCGATGGATTAAAATATTATATGCAAATATCGAAGTATAGTATGCATACTCTTGCACAGTATTATATTCAAAATAAAGCTACCCTTGGAATTAGTGATGAGGTAGCATTAGCGTTAGGAGAATTTTAATGAAAAAATATGATAAACCAACAATTATAGATGAAGAAATAGAAATCGTAGATGTTATCGCTAAAAGCTATGGAACGGATCAAGCAGGAGATACGCTCGTCGATTTCTTTGGCAACTAGATATATGCAGAATGCAAAACGCATTCTGCTTTTCTTTTTGAAAACATTTACTTACATCAATTGTTATGTTTTTGTTTAACACTAGTTCTTTTTTATGATACTATGTCCTTAAAATAAATGAATATGGAGAGATTTTTCATGGAAGAAAAGGAAAAGACTTTAGAGGTTACTCAAGATGAATTTACCGAAGATGAAGAAAAGATGGAAAATGTGGAAGTAAAAGAAGATGAGAAAAAGAAGGAAAATAAGGTATTATCCTTCCTAATTACTACACTAAATGGTATGGCTTATGGCTTATTTGCCACATTAATCATTGGTACAATTATTGCAACCATTGGTGGTTTTTTCCCATCCCCAGTGGTAGGAGAAGAAGACAATTTTGGCACATTTTTAAATACTGTTCTTTGTAATGGTGCAAAGGCACTACAAAATTTAACTGGCGCAGGTATTGGTGTTGGTATTGCGATTGCACTTAAGAAAAAACCACTAGAAACTGTAGTTTTAGCGGGCGTAGGTGAGCTTGCCGGATATTTCTCGCTATCAACAAGATTTATTACAGAAGGAGTTATAAACAATGGAACATTCCAAACTGGAGATCCATTAACGATTTATTTAACTGTCATCGGTGTTGCTTTATTGATGGATGTTGTATTAAGAAAGAAAACACCAGTAGATATTTTAATTGTTCCACTATTTGCAGTTACTTTAGGATTAATTTTTGCATTAAGCTTACGTTTCCCTGCAATATATGTAACATACGCTATTCAGTGGTTAGTTAATGCTGGTACAAATGCTGTTCCATTCGTCATGGGAATTGTAGTTGCTGTACTCATGGGTATGGCACTTACAGCTCCAATATCCTCAGCTGCAATTGCGGCAATGGTATTCATGCTACCTAAGGAGGTATCTGTAGAAATGGCCCTAGCCGATCCCAATTATTCAGGATTAGTTATTGCATCTGGTGCTGCAGTTGTTGGTTGCTGCTGTCAGATGGTTGGCTTTGCCGTTCAATCGAGAAGAGATAACAGTATTGGTATGGTAGTATCCATTGGAATTGGTACATCTATGCTACAGTTTAAAAACATTTTAAAGAAGCCTATCGTTTGGCTTCCAACCATAATTGCATCTGCGATTTTAGGACCTATTGTAACTTGTGCATTTAACATTTATTGTGTTGGCTCAAATGCTGGTATGGGTACATCTGGCTTAGTTGGCCAGGTTGGTACATTCGCAGCCATGGGAAATACTTGGCAAACATGGCTTGCAATATTCGGATTTGAAATTATCCTACCGATAGCATTAGTATTTGGAATTGATTTCTTATTCTATAAGCTTGGCTGGATAAAAAAAGGCGATTTAATTGTTTAAGAAATATGGGGAATTGTCGTGAAATTCGACAATTCCTTTTCTTTTTGTGCTGTTTTATGATATAGTATTTATGTATATTTTTTAGGAGTTGATATTATATGAGTTCAAGAAAGATATCCTTATTATTATCGATCATTGGAGCACTAATGTTTATCGGTGGTACCATTTATTTTATTATAGGATTTGTACAAACAAAGGGAGCAATAGAAGGCTTGATCGATAAAGAAGAAATAATCTCTAAGGTTCAGCCATTTATTTCAAGTATGTTATTATGGGTATTAGGTAATTTCTTAATTGTAACACTCGTTAATGGTGCCTCAGCCATGACATATTCTATGAAGAGTAATTTCTTCAAGGGGGATGCTTTATTTATAGTAAAGATTATTTCAGCCTTTATCCCCATTATAATGTGTGGTGTTTATTTCTTAATTACAATGGCTTTAATGCCATAAAAAATGCGTCTATCAAAAGACGCATAATTTTTTTACATCGAATCTATTTCTTTTTTTAATTCCTCTAATATATCGCATTCCTTAATTGTTCGAACAGGAACACCCTTTTTAAAGATGACAGCACTACCCTTACCGCCAGCAATACCTAAGTCAGCTTCCTTGCCCTCACCAATACCATTGACAACACAACCCATGACAGCAACATGAATTTTTTTATTTACAGTATATAAATATTCCTCCACAGCCTTTGCGAGTGGAATTAAATCGATTTGTGTTCTACCACAAGTAGGGCATGAGGTTAATATAGGCATATTATCCATTAATCCTTCCTCATTTAAAATAACCTTAGCTGCCTTAACCTCATCTAAAGGATCTCCAGTTAAGGATACTCTTATTGTATTTCCTATACCTAATTCTAGTAGCTTAGATAAACCAATAGAAGAAGTAATTAATCCCTTAAAGGCTGTACCAGCCTCTGTAATACCTATATGAAGTGGATAAGGGAAGGTTTCTGCAGCAAGCTTATATGCCTGAAGGCATAATTTAATATTGGATGCTTTAATGGATAATACAATATCATAGAATCCTAAATTCTCTAATATTTCAATATGCTCCTTTGCAGCCCTAATCATATTTTCTGCGTTCACATCCCATCCCTTTGGTAAGGACCCAGCATTTACACCAATACGAATAGGAATATGTCTTTCCTTGCATAGCTCTACAATTTCTTTGATTTTATTTTTATCTCTAATATTACCTGGATTTAATCTTATTTTATCTACACCCTCCTTGATTGCGATAATCGCAAGCTCTGGGTCAAAATGAATATCTGCAACCAAAGGAATATGAATTTTTTCTTTAATCTTATGAACGGAATATGCATCCTCTATATCGAATATCGCAACACGAATGATTTCACAGCCTAATTTCTCTAAATCAAGAATTTGATTTACGGTTCTATCTACATCCTTTGTTTTGGTATTACACATACTTTGAATACGAATAGGATTATTTCCACCAAGATAAATATTACCAACTTTTACCACTTTTGTATCATTTCTATAAAACATTCACATCACCTAAACATATTATACATTAAAACGAGAAATATAAACTATAAAAAAAATAAAAATCCTGTTGCAATAATCCCTTCGTTTTGATATAATACCTTAGGAAGTTAATCTTTAGGTCTGGAGGGGAAAAAGACATGCGTGACTTAGTAAAGTTAATCTGTTCTGAATGCAAGAACGAGAATTATTATACAGACAAGAACAAGAAGACAACTCCTGAAAGAATGGAGATTAAAAAATATTGTCCTCATTGCCGTAAGCATACTTTACATAAAGAAAAGAAGTAAGAACATAAATAAATTACCAAGCATTGCTTGGTTTTTTATTTCTTTATATAATGTTTTTGAGGTGAGACGATGATTGAATGTATAACAACAGGAGAGCTTAATACCAATAGCTATATTATATCGAATGAAAAAAAGGAATGTATACTTATAGACCCAGGCTTAGGCTATAAGGATGCCGCAAAATATATTAAGGATCATTATATTCCAAAGGCTATATTTATTACCCATGCCCATATCGATCATATGGATGGAATCGAATATTTCATGGATTTACCTATTTATATTCATAAGCTAGATAGCAATTCCTTATATGATAGTTATTCATCCCTTTATGATATGTTTGGAAGAGTATGTCCTTTTTCTATAGGAGATTTAAATGTTCATTTATTAAATGATTTAGATGAAATAGAATTGATTGGATATAAATTTAAGATATTGCATACAAAAGGTCATACGAAAGGCTCTATATGTATCAACTTTTTAAATTATGTATTTAGTGGAGATACCCTATTTATGGGTTCTTGTGGTAGAACAGATTTTCCAACAGGCTCCTATACAGATATTTTAAAATCCTTAAATCGAATGATAAATTATTATCAAGAGGATTTTATTGTATACCCAGGACATGGTCCTAAAACAACCATTAAGAATGAGAAATTACACAATCCATATATAAGAGGGTAAAGAATGCCCTCACTCTTTATTCGTTCAAAAAATGTTCCAATTTTTGTTTTTTATTCAAAAAAATAATGATTTTTCTTCATTTAATTTAATAATATTCTTTTCATCACAATTTTTTTGTGATAAAATAGTCGTAAATTATTTTTTGGAGGGATCCTTATGAAAAGATTAATTATACCAAAGGATTACAAATCAGAATTAGGATTATTAGATACAGAAATTGCAATTAAATTTGTAAAGGATACATTTGAACGATTACTTGCAGATAAATTAAATTTAACAAGAGTTTCAGCTCCTTTATTCGTATTCCCTAAAACAGGCTTAAATGATAATTTAAATGGATACGAAAGAAGAGTAAATTTTGATATTAAGAATATTGAATCTGAGGTTGAAATTGTTCAGTCTTTAGCGAAGTGGAAGCGTCATGCGCTTGCACGCTATCAATTTATTCCTCATACGGGATTATATACGGATATGAATGCGATAAGAAGAGATGAGGATTTAGATACCCTACATAGTGCTTATGTTGACCAGTGGGACTGGGAAAAGATTATTGATAGAGAGGATAGAAATGAGGTATACTTAAGAAAAACAGTTAAGGATATCTATTCTGTTATTTTAGAGCTTGAGCATAAGGTATCTATGGTACACCCTCATTTATATAATGAATTACCACAGGATATATATTTTATTACATCTGAGGAATTATTACAAAGATATCCAGATAAAACACCACAGGAAAGAGAATATTTAATTTGCAAAGAAAAGAAGGCAGTATTCTTGCTTGGTATTGGTGGAAAATTATCAAATGGCAAGCCTCACGATGGTAGAGCTGCCGATTACGATGATTGGAGCCTAAATGGAGATATCCTACTTTATTATGATGTACTTGATATCGCGTTTGAGATTTCTTCAATGGGTATTCGTGTAGATGAAAAATCTATTGTAAGCCAGCTTAAGGCTAAGGGCGAGGAGACAAAACTCGAAAACCCATATGTACAGGATATCCTAAATAAGAGACTCCCACTTACGATTGGTGGAGGTATCGGACAATCTAGATTATGTATGTTCATGCTGAGAAAGGCTCATATTGGTGAGGTACAATCTAGTGTATGGGACGATAAGGATTTAAAATTATTAGAGGAAAACGGAATTACCTTATTATAAAAAGAAAAATCATCCGCGGATGATTTTTTTATTTAATTATATTCAATTTCTTCAATTAAAGCCTGATAAATAAGCTTTAAATTTTCATTTTCACTTCTTAAATTTCTTATGATATTTTTATTCATTAGCTTTAAAAGCTTAACTGCACCCTTAGGGTACTCCTCACAAAATGTATTGAAGTCATCACTCGATAAAGAGAAGGTTTTACAATTCGTTTTCGCTATGACTGTTGCAGATCTTTTATCCTTATCAATTAAGGCCATTTCACCAAATATGATATGCATATCATCCCTTAAGGTTGCACAAACAAATTCTTCATTATAAATGGTAGTTTTAATGACATCGACAACCCCTTCAATTAATAAATACATTGTTGTATCGATATCATTTTCCTTAATGATGATATCCCCCTCATGAAATTCCTGCACGAAAACCATAGAGGCTAATGCTTCTAAATCCTTATCCTCTATTGTAGATAGAAGAGGGAATTTTTTTAATATATTTTTCTTTTCTATAATATCCATTATTTTTCCTCCCCTAAAATGATAGCTCCCATGTTTTTATCTAAGATAAAATCATCCTGTGGATTTAATCTTGGATTATTCATTTCAATATTTTTAATATTTTTCATCTTTTGAATGATTTCACCATAGTTTGTAGATTTTTGAGCATCAGATAATATTTGATGCTTAAGCTCCTTTTCTACACCCATATTTTCTAAGACACCAAGTAATAAATATTTCTTTTCATTTTTATAATAATCAAATAATTCCTTATATTTTCTTCCAACCCATTGATCTTCTATTTTAAGGATTTGTACACTCGTGCCATCTCCATTATCTAAGAAGGAAGACATTACCTTAGACATACCACTATAATTGGTTGAGGTAGATAGAATATATCTTGTATATTCTTCTGAATAAACAACCTCAGCACAATTTTGCTGTAAAAGATAATCTCTATATCTTTTTGTTCTTACCTCGCAGCATATATGACATTTTGAGTTTAAATTTCTTACCATTAATGCTGTAACAAAGATTCTAGAATCAATTAATTCATCATCTAGGCTTTCTATATTTTCACCAATAATTAAAACCTTAGATGCTTCTTTAACATTCGCATTGATTAAGGTTTGCTCAATCGTATAATCACCCTTTAAGATATTTAAATTCTTAAAATCCTTATCCTCTTTAATTAAATCTAGCTTTTCTTGTTCTAGATTATTAATTAAAATGATGTTCTCCATTTTTAATTTATCATTTTTTCTTATAATATCTAAGATTAATGCCTTTAAATCATTTTTATATCCTAGTATAAGAATATGGTTTTTCATTTGCTGCATTTTCTTTATCGACCTTTCTTGATTTAATCTTTTTTCTACAAACGCAGAGGAAATATAACCTGTAAACATAGAAATAGCGATTGTACCAAAGGCTAAGAAGATAACACCTAATAGTCTTGTTTGGTTATTGTCTATGAATTCATAATCATTTCCTGCTAAGGCTAAAACATTAAATATGAATACATCTATGAATGAGTAAGGCTCATTATTTGGGCCTAAAACATTATTCCACTTCAGTATAAAATATAATAAGGTAACCAGTAGAAGATAAACGGAAATTACGATGAATAAAGCGGTAATATGAAATTTTTTCCAAATTGTTTTGAATTTTTCCATACCAATATATGCCTTTCTTCGTTTATGTACTATTTTACCATAATATCTTTCATTTTGTAAATTGTAGAAAAAGCAATATATTCTTTTAAATGTAGTTGAAAAATTCTAATTATAATATATAATTAGTGTGTTCATTTAGGTTAGGCGTTATAGGATATTTCATTCTTAATACATTAGATGATAAAAATAGACAATCGGATATCATAAATGAATATTAAAAATGAAACTCTATATGGATATACTTTATATTCATTTCCTAAACAAAAGAAAAAGCAATATCATCATTTAAATGTATTTGAAAAAATCTAATTATAATTATATAATTAGTGTATCAATTGAGGTGAGGTTCTATGCGATATTTTGTTGTTCCCAATCTTAAGGAAAAAGAAAAATATATAGAATTATCTAAAAAATACAATTTAGGGTTCGAATATAACGAATTTTTTATTCCGGATACATTAGATGATGAAAATAAAATATCGGATATCCTAAGCGAATATAAAAAATTAAATCGTACTATGGATACACTTCATGGGGCATTCTTTGATATTGTATTAGATTCTATGGATCAAAGGATTCAAAATATCTCCTTAGATCGAGTGAAAAAATCGCTTGAAATTGCAGATAAGCTCAATTGTAAGGGAGTCATATTTCATACGAATTATATTACCTGGATGAAGGATCAAAAATACAGAAGAAGATGGATTGAATATAATAAGAGAGCGTATTTATCCTTAATAGAGGAATTTCCTAATTTAGAAATCTATATAGAGAATATGTTTGATTTAGATCCCTATTTATTAAGAGATTTAGTTAAAGAAATCCATCATGAAAGAATTGGCGTTTGTCTCGATTTTGCCCACGCGAATCTCTCAAATACAAGCTTAGATATATGGTTTTGCGAGCTTAAGCCTTATATTAAGCATATTCATATCAACGATAATGATGGAATTATGGATTCTCATGATGAAATTGGTAAGGGCTCAATCGATTTTAAAAAGGTATTTGAATATATTCGAAAGTTAGAGGATAAAACCACGATTTTAATTGAGATATCCGATTATAATAAAGCTTTAAATTCTATAAAATATTTAAAGGAAAATGGCTTTATAGAATAAAAGAATGGGAGATATTTATGCTAGATATTATCATTCCACAATACATGGAGGATGAACATAAAATTAAAGATTTATTAGATTCTATAGAAAATCAAAAAAATATAGATTTTCATGACATTCATGTAACCGTCATAAATGATGCATCGAATGTTTTATTATCCAATGAATTTTTAATGAATTATGAAAAATTAAATATTGTGTATTTGAGGAACGATAAGAATTTAGGACCAGGTCTTACAAGGCAAAGAGGTATCGATATGACGGATGAGCCTTTCATTATGTTTTTCGATGCGGATGATAGGCTTATAGATTTGAATGTACTCTCTAAGATTTTAGATTATTTAAAAAAATATAATCCCGATTATTTAGTTACCAATATCATGGTTGAGGTTTATTTTGATAATCAAAAATCCTTAAGATTAAGAAAAAGAGAAGAAACATTCCCATGGATGCATGGAAAGGTTTATAAAAGATTTTATCTTAAGGATCATAATTTAAGATTTCATCCCAATGTAAGACATTTAGAGGATTCTTATTTTACAAGCTGTCTTGTTGGTACATTAAGTCCTAAGGAAATTCATTATTTGGATATCGTATCCTATTTATGGAAAATGAATGAGCAAAGTCTAACAAGAAAAAAATCAAAATATAATTATATGGTAGATATCTTTGATGATTTTATGTCTTGTGCAAGATATGTGTATGATTATTTAACAAGCATAAAGAGTAAAATGAGATTTCCTTATTTTATTCAATCCACATTAGGAATTTATACAGTATTAAATTCTAATTTATTTGATTTTGATGATTTAAAGGATAAAAGAGAAGCCTATTTAAAAGATCTACAGGATTATGTCATTAAAAAGAAGAATATATATAAATTAGTGACAGAGGATATTTTACTTAAGCTTTATGAAAAGGAAATAAGAGAGCTTAAGGAAAGAAATAACCTGAGAAAAATTTATAAAGGCTTAAATGAATTTTTTAATGAATTTTTAATATAAAGATAAGGAGGGACTCTATGAAGGACGAATTTAATAGAAAAAAGGAATTCGAATATAATAGAAAAATCAAAGAATTTAAAAGATTTGATGCAATTGAATATTATAAGCCGAAGGAAATAGCGCCACTACCTCCTGAAATTAAGAAATTTAAGGAAGGCTTTAATGATAAGCCTGCCTCTGAAAAAAAGGCTATTAAGAATCGATTTGAGGAAAAGCTAAATCAAAAGAACCAAAGTGAAAATAGAAATGCTGAGGGTCAAAATGTAGAAGCTGAAGGAGCAAATATAAATGGAGAAGCTATAGAGGGGAATATATCTACGATAAACTCTACAGCCTCTAGTATAGAAGCAACCTCTTCGGTAGTTACTGCATCGACTTCGCTTGCTGGTGGAGTATCGATTATTTCTGCGTGCGCAATTGTTGCGGCTACAGTAGGCTCAACGGTAATGAATGCATCCCCTAAGGTAGAAATTTTAGAGGTTACTGCAGGAAGTGACTACTTACAATATAAAATAGATGTATCCGAATTAACCGAAGACACCCTATATAAGGTTAAGGTTTATAATGATACCTTTCATTCGGAATATGAAATTCATGAGGCAGGCATCCAAAAACAAATTGTTACTGGATTAATTCCAAATAGAAGATATACGGTATCTATAGTCGCATCGAATGATGATTTAGGTGATATTACCTACTATACCTTAGATTGCTACACATCTAAGCTAGAATGTCCTAAGGCTGTATTTGATATTGAACCTACAATATCTATAGAGGATGGATCCTTTGATTTAGATTATAATGTATTTGTTTCCGATTATTATCAAACAGGATATCAAACCTATTTGGAAATCTATATTGATGAAAAGTTGGTTGAAACCAATAAAATATTAGATGAAGAGAATTATTTTAGAGGCTATTTTAATGATTTATATGAAGGACAAAATGTTTATTTAGCTGCATATACAACCTATTATGATGAATTGACGAAGATTGGTGAATTAGGCTATAAGCTAACCTATCCAGATTATATGGCAGATGAAATCTATCAATCGACCTTTGATTTTAAAGCCCCAGTCATCACGACAAGTGAGGATTCCTATTTCATATCTATCGATACTGGCTTTATGCCTGAAAATGAACATGAGGGCTATATTCTTGATGTCTATAAGACGGGAGAATATGATTCCATTCTTACCAATTACAAGCTTAATAGAGAAGAAGATGATTTGGTTTTAAGCATTGAAGGGCGGGATACGATTGCCTCCTTTAATGTTCCTGCAAACCTATATGGTATTGATATTTACCTAACTCCAACAAAGGAAATTGGAAATCAAAAAAGATACTATGCTAAGCGTCATATTGGCTCCTATTCCTTTAGTGAAAATAGAATTGATGCGAAAAATCCAACCGCATCCATTACCTTTAATCCAGTATTAGATTATGATCATAGTATTTATAATCTAGATTATACTATTAAAATTAATGATCCATATAATATTGGAGAGGAATTCTATTATAAGGTTCTATTAAACAATAATGATTCTGATGCTTTAGCGATTACAAGCTATAATGTAGAGTCCACTATAGAAAATTTATATAATGGCTTTACAGCTAGAGTAATCGTTTATACAAAAAGGAATGACAAAGAAATCCTTATTGGAAGCAATGAATTTGTTGTAGAATACCCAACAGGCTTTGGTGAATTCACATCAAAATATAGCTTAGATAGTAAAAATGTATCCTTAGATTTATGTAAGAATATTCTTTCTATAGATACAAAATTTGAACAGGCAAATTCTTTGGATTCCTATACATTAAATGTATATGATACCGATATGAACCTATTACAAACAAAGGATTCTATAGAGGCTACACTTACATTTGAAAATATAAAAACAAAGGAATTAATATTAGAATTTGTTCCAATTTCTAATGGAAAGAGCTTTGATGCTGTATCTATAAATTATATCCAAGAGGATTTAACCTTCGGTCATGACTTTCAAATTAGCTATGAATGGAATATGGATAACACAAAAGTTATAGCTACTGCAATTTGTCAAAATGATCCATCCCATAAGGTGGTTGAGGCGGCAGTACCTACAGTAACTACAACCAAGGAAGCAACAAATACAGAAGCTGGTATTCTTCTATATGAGGCTACATTTAAAAATTCCCTATTCACACCTCAGGTGAGGGAAGTTATGGATCCATTTAAAATGGTAAACTTCGATTTACTTGAAAAAGAGCTATCCTTAAGTGTTTCTTCCGTTGATGGAAATAGCGATGCTTCCTATACCTATTCTATTGATTTCATCTATAGCGATAAGAAGGAAAGAAAGGAAAAAGGTGAATTTGTCGGCTTTTTAGAGAAGGTAATTGACCTAGATTACGATTTAAATACCTATACCGATGAGGATATTTCAAGTATCACCTTATCTATTTTTGATATCGATGGTAATTTCATTAGATCCTATACTTATTCAAAGGATGATGCAAATATTACCTACTTGCCATATCAAATTGATGAAAATGCAATTGTTACTATCCCATATGAGATAGAAATGAATAATGCTACCTTCGAAACGGCAATGGTTCAATTTAATTCTGGCACAAATGATCTCTTTGATGATTTAATCGCTAAGGGTAGTATTCGAGTAGAGAATCTTACATCGAATGAGCTTATCTATAATACAACCATTTATTATAAAAAAGGTACATTACATATTTCTCGCGAAATGAAAAAGGAAACGATTTCTTTAGAAACTGAGGTTTCCTTAGATTATTATGCAAACTATATGAATTCAGAATATTATGCATTCTTAGACATTGATGCATATATCGATGGCGTAAAAATCACTCGTGAGCTAGAGCTCATGGTCTTAACCGAAGGGCCACTAGATTATGAAACCTATAGAACCATGGAATATAAATATATTATTTCTACTAAGGATGACGAAGAAATAGATAAGGTAGATTATATAAATGGATATTATAAAATACCTCTAGTTCATACGGATAATATCACTTATTTAGATTTAAGAATTGAATCCTTAGGCTACAAGGAAATCATAAATATTCCAAATGGAACCTTCAATAAGATTGCAAGCTATGATGATGTAGATAATTATTCTATTCCAGAGGATAATTATTATATTGTAACAGAAGATAACGGACTAAAGCATTATTATTTCGATTTCGATTTAGGAAAAACTACAACTAAGGGTGAAATTGTATGTACTATAAATTATTCCTATAAGGAAGATGGTATTACAAGATATGGTCATACAGAATATTTTAGCTCTTCAAACTATAATCTAACCGTACCATATGATTTAGAAAATATAAATTTAACTATATATTATAAAGCATTAGATAAATATATAGGAGTAAATGGTGAGAATAATCCATCTCCAGCAAATTATAATCTATATGAAAGAGGAGATGGCTCATACAAGGAGGCATCGGATTCCTTCATCGATAATACTACATATTACCAACACCAAGGTAATGAATATATTCTTGTAAATCCACAAAGCTTAGGCTTATATGAGTATATTGTAGATCCATCTTTAGATACAGCTTCTTATGAATTATCTTTAGATACAGCATTTGATAGCAATAAACAATATTATGTTTTTGAAGAAAAATATATATTGGCTCTACCATCAAGCCTAGGCTTAATGGTAAAGGAAGATTATATCTTAACAGAGGATACCTATTTCGATAGTAAGAAGGAATATTTCCAATATATAGATGGAAGCTATATTCTTGCAACACCTAATAGCTTAGGCTTTAGTGAAGGAAGAACCCCTGGCTTAGTACTCGCAAAAGAAGAGGAATTCCAAGATACAGCCTATTATATCTATGATGATCTAAGCCATACCTATACCTTAGTAACGCCTTCTTCTTTAGATTTATATGTAGATCAAAATGGTGCCTTTGAAAAGGTTGTATCTTCAAGCTTTGAGGTGGGTGTATCCTATTATAAGCTTATGGATGGTGAATATGTACCCGTAAATCCTTTATCCTTAAATCTATATAAAAATAGCTATGATAAAGTATTAACAGAGGATAATGAATTTATTTATTCTTATTATGATAGAAAGGTATGTCCATTATCTATCGATGATAAGCTTAAGGCTATATCTGAGGATATGCTATATTATAATAAAGAAGATGACACGACGGTAATAAGATTTAATGTAGATGCAAATAAGGTAGAAGGAGAAAATGTTACCCTATCCTTTAATCAAGAGGATATAGTTATTCCAATCTATGATTATCCATATTGTGCTAGTAAATATGTAGATCAGGGTGGATATTATACTTACGATAGTATTATAGATAATAAAACGATTACTGTATCTGCATTCTATAGTGTAGAAGATATCACCTATTATGAAATTATAATAACCTTTACAGGTAATGTATTAGGTGGTAATTACGAAAAGCCTATAGTAACCTATAGCTATTTCCCTAAGGATTTCATGAATACATTTGGTGAAATTGTAAATAGTGCATCGCTTAAAGAAACCATATCCTATACGATTGCAGATTCCAATATCACCTATAGTGAATGCTATGTAAACGATAATGTAGGTCAAAATGGCTATACCTTAACGGTTGGCTATAGCGATTATCAATCCGAAAATGATGCCGATAATCCTTTAATTGAGGTATATTCCGATTCGAATTACCAAAATCTAATTACGAGTGCGGGACCTATTTATAACTATTATAAGGAAGCATATATAGACATTCCAAATACATATTCGGTTGTTTATATAAAGACAAAATTCATAAGAAACTATGGTCAAAATGAATTGGTTCTATATGAAGAAATTTTAGGTAAGCATATATTAAATGCGGCCTCTATTGTAGAGGTTGGCATCAATAGTGATGGTGTATTCTTTAGGGGAGCGACATATTCAGAGAATCTAAGCTATAAAATCACTAAGGAATATGCAAATGGCGAAAAGAAGAGTGAGGAAGGTACATTTGATTCTGCTTCCTTTGACATTCATACAAGTAAAGAAGAAGGTATCATAAAATATACCTTTGAGGTTATAGATACCAATACTTTAGAGGTTATAACATCAAGAGATTATATCGATTTCATAACGGTTTCCGATTATACCTATATGGATAATACGGATTATATTTCCTTTGATTATGAAATTCGTCAGTTGACTGATCTTTCTATACAATCTATAGAAATTCAGTATGGAAAGAATGTAGTAGAAACAAATGATTTATCGGGTACATTAGATGAGAAAACCCTAAGTGGTGCATATGAAGACTTTATCTTTATTGTTACTTATCGTGATAATAATGATAAAGAGGTTACCTATAGGGTTGAAATACTTAAGCAATTAGAGATTACGGATATAAATTATGAATATGAAATTTTAGGTCTTACGAATTCTTCTTATACCTATACAGGCTATAAAGCCGTATATGATACGGTAAATGATGTTTTATATGA
>CAMEKD010000020.1 GCA_945920825.1 uncultured Anaeroplasma sp. | reverse complement strand
ATTAAAGGGTGTTATGCACTGCTATAGTGGCTCTAAGGAATTAGCATTAGAATATGTAAAGCTAGGCTTTTACATATCCTTAGGTGGACCTGTAACATTTAAAAATGCAAAGGAGCCTAAGGAGGTTGCAAAGGCAGTTCCTTTAGATTTGTTATTAATTGAGACAGATTGTCCATATTTAGCTCCTACTCCAATGAGAGGTAAAAGAAATGAATCGAGCTATGTAAAATATGTAAGAGATGAGATTGCATCCTTAAGAGGAATAACGCCTAAAGAGGTAGAAGAGGCCACGACAAAGAATGCTATAAGATTATTCAAAATTTAGTGAAATTTGACAATTTGTAAAAAAAGTAATAGTATATTTCTAAAGGAGGAGTTCTATGAAGAAATTATTTTTAGGGATTACATATATTGTTTTAGTGGTTGTTTCATTTGTTTATTTATTAATCCCATGTGTAAAAGTGACAGTAGATAATACACAAGGATATGTTGAACAAGCAATTATTACAAGCTCAGTAGATACAGGTCTTCCTATTTTAGGCTTAGTATTTATTTTCCCAACAGCAATATTCTCTATATTATCCTTAACTATGAATAAGGCTATTATTACATTCTTAAAGTATGTATTTGGCTTATTTATGGGATTATTCATTTTGGCTTCGAATATTGTTGTATTAATAAGAGACTTTAATGATATATACAGCTTATTTGTACCAATTATTCTAGTGGTTGCTTCAGTATGTGCATTAGGCATTGCTATATACGGCATTAAAGAAGGAATTACATCAGAGAATCTAATTAAGAAAAATAACACTAACGAAGAGAAAAATGCTGAATAATAAATGTTTAAACCTTATGTAAAGGTCAGGAAGGCAGTCTTAGGGCTGTCTTTTTTCTTTCCGAACTAAGGTAGTTTGACAGGCAGCTACCATATAATTTAAAAAATGCAAAAAGATGTTATTCTGTATTTAGAAATCAATATTTTTCTTGCAAAAAAATGTTGTTTTTTGCATACTGTTGTGATACAATGGAAAAGCATTCGTATCGAATGCCCTTGCCCAGACTAACTATGCTGGGCCATTAAGTCCATAAGGAGGTTGACAAAAGATGACAAAGTATGAAGTTATGTACATTCTTCGCTCTAATTTAGACGCAGAGGCAATTAAGGCTGAGGTTGAATCAGCTAAGAACATTTTTACTAACAATGGTTCAAATGTTTTAGAGGTTAAGGAATGGGGCTTTAGAGAGTTAGCATACGAAATCGAGCATAATAAGAAGGGTTATTATGTTTGGATGTTAGTAGATGCTACTAAGGAAGCTGTTAATGAGTTTAATCGTCTTGCTGGATACAGCGAGCAGATCATTCGTCACATCGTTGTTGTAGATGGCGAATAATTTGAGGTAAAGCCTATGAATAAAGTTATTTTAACAGGAAGAATTACTAAAGATCCAGAATTGCGTTATACGCAAAATGGAATGGCTACTCTTACCTTTACTGTCGCAGTAGATAGACAGGTTCGTGCAAGCGATGGCACAAGACAAGCAGATTTTATTAACTGTGTTGCTTGGGGCCAGCAGGCAGATTTTATGAGTCGTTATGTTCATAAAGGAAATATGCTTGCAGTTGCAGGTAGAATTCAAACAAGAAACTACCAGGGTCAAGATGGTCAAACACGCTATGTAACTGAGGTCGTTGTTGAAAATGTTGAGAATATGACACCTAGGGATCCAAATACGGCTCCACAGCAGGGTTCATTCCAGCAGCCACAGCAAAATCAGTATCAGGGCTATAACAACCCAGGCTATGGTCAAAAGCCACAGCAGCCAGCACAAAATCAATCATCACATGAGGAAGCTCCAAACAGCTTTGGCTTAGATGATGATAATGATACATTGCCTTGGCTATAAAATTATGAAGGAGGAAATATTACATGCAGCAGAATCGTAGAAATGATCGTGACGGTCAGCGTCGTGGTCGTAAAAAGGAATGCTACTTTACAAAGAATAAGATCGAGCATATTGATTTTAAGGATGTTGAATTATTAAAGAAGTTCGTTACAGATAGAGGCAAAATTTTACCTCGTCGTGCAACTGGTACATCTGCAAAGTATCAAAGAAAGCTAGCTATCGCTATTAAGCGTGCTCGTCATATGGCTTTATTACCTTTCGTAAAGGAATAATTCCGGCTGTAATATTACAAGTCTAATTTGAACTTTTATAACAAAATAGATTTGGGAAAATTACAGATAGCATTCGCATAAAAGATTACATAAGATCGCTTAAAAGAGCGGTCTTTTTTCTATATAGAAAAGAAAAAGATTATATAATATAGAACTATCCTGGGGTCTATATATTCAGCCTATTTCACACTTTCTAGCACAACTAATATAAATACTTGGTTCGTTCTTTTTGTGTGACCATTAGCTTTAAATGAGCTAAATACATTCAGATACTTTTTGTAAAATTAGTTCAGATTGGCTTTGTAAGGATACATATTGAGTTGATAAAAAGATAAGTTTTAATATGTTTTTAGATAGGAATAATATAATTTTAGCGTAGAAACTAACCTTAGTTAATTTTATATAGAAAGCGTAAGCTGAAATAATAATATTTAATATAATTTTTAGAGTAGAAAGAAACTATAGTTAGTTTTTATATCGTACTTATTATGGTACAATTTTAATATAAGCAAATAAATTGGAGTGATAAAAATGAAGAAGCATTATGTGATCCAATATAAGCCTAACAATTTCAAAGATATATTTGCTCCGGAATTTACAGTTACTTTTACTATCGTTCAACTTGGTTCTATTATATTTACTTTAGTTAATAATATGTTTGTAGAAGACTTAATAGGAGCTTTAGCTTTTGTCTTGTTTCCAATAGTTATTTTTTCAATTGGCATGTTAGTAATGTTTTTGTTATCACGATATAAATTAACTTTTGATTATAAGACAATGAAATTTATTAAACAAACAGTATTCAAAAGAAAAACATACGATTTAAATCAGCATAAAATAGAAAATAAATATATAAAATGTGCTGGAAACAACCCAGATTTATTAAAGATATATATTTCAATTGAAGGAAAGACAATTTGTAAAATAGATGCGAATTCTTTTGAAAAGAAAACAGGATTTAATGTGGAATCAATTTTAGATCAGAACTGGGAATAAAAAAATTTAAAGATAAAAACTTAATAAGAAGAGTAGGTTCAAATAAAAATGGTTATTGGGAAATAATTAAATAAATTAGAATTTGTGGGGGGATTGTATGACAATTGAAAAAGTAAGATGTAATGGCTTTTCGGAAATTAATTTGGATGCTTTTAACCGTCAACAGGAGATTACAAGAATATATGTCAGAAAAGATGGGAAGTATGTGCTTAAAGAACAACCTGGTATAATGGACTGGAGTATAGATAAAAAAAGAGAAGTCGCTCTTGACCTTGTTGATAATAATTATATTTCCTATCTCGCAGTCGAGGAAGGAAAAATTATTGGCTTTATGAGTCTTGTGAAGAAATTGGTATATAAGCGGATGATTCTTGATTTGATTCAAGTTGACAAGAATTTTCGTGGTCAGGGAATTGGCCGTAAATTATGGGAAAAAGCAGTGGAAGAAGCACGTTTAAATGGAGCAAGGGAGTTGTATATTTCGGCTTGTCCATCTGAAGAAACAATTCATTTCTATAAAGCTATGGGAGCAGAGGTTACAGATAATCCTATTCTTTCCATTGCAAATGATGAACCAGATGACCTTCAGCTTGTTTATTCACTTATGTAAATTTTAATTGCTCAAGCAGATGGAGGAAAAATGAAATTCGATGTAACAAAATTAAAATGGATTAGAGAACCAAAAAACTTTAAGATATGTGAAAATAGAATTGAAATTATAACAGAACCACATACGGACTTATGGCAAAGAACATATTATCACTTTAGGAATGATAACGCTCCTGTTTTACAATTAGAAACTAGTGAAAAATATTTTTCTTTTGTAGTTAAAACTGAATTTGAAGGAAAACACAGATTTGATCAATGTGGTGTTGTAATGTATCTTGATAGTGATAATTGGCTTAAAGCTTCTATTGAATATGAAAATGAAAAATTCCAACATCTTGGAAGTGTTGTTACCAATAATGGATTTTCTGATTGGGCGACTACAGAAATAGAATCCAGTATAAAATCCATGTGGTATAGACTTAGTCGACGTGAGGATGATTATTGTATTGAATGTTCTATAGATGGTATAACATTTAAACAAATGAGAATTTGTCATATGTGGAATGGCAATGGAATCATTCGATTTGGTATTTATGCATGTAGTCCTGAAGATTCATCATTTCAATCTACATTTACAAATATGGAAATTACGGAATGCAAATGGCTAGCACATGATGGCCAAAAACCAGATAAAGATCTATAAATTCTAACTATCCCATCCCATATATCCTTGTGTATAATATATAAAGCCTTCCACCCAACCCATCTAACCTAGCCTTCACCAGGCTCGTTCTTCCCATCAAACCACATTCTCAAACATATAGAATAATGTGCTATTATTTTAATATAGAATACGATGAATAGGAGCTAATAATTATGGAAATAATTGAATATTTTAGTTGTGATAATAAAACCCATTGGCTAGATGAACTAAGAAAATGTAATTGGCCTGCAGGTAAATTTTTATCAAGCTTGATTACTGAAAACAAAATATATGAAACATTAGGTGCAAATACAATAATACCAATGCTTGTTGATGGAGGAAATTTGGTATCATTTTGTACACTAGCGAAGTGGGATGAAATTCAACCAACAAAGCTTACTCCATGGATTGGATTTGTATATACATATCCCGAATATAGAGGACATCATTATGCAGGTATGTTGTTAAAATATGTTGAATCTATTGCAGGGATAATGGGGATGGAATATGTATATATTTCAACGGATCATATTGGTTTATATGAAAAGTATGGTTATGAATTTTTTGAAATAGCAAAAACAATTTATGATGAAGAATCAAAGATTTATCGTAAATCCTTAAAAGAATGTGATAAGAAATATGGCGATATTGAAAAAGCAAAAATAGTTTCCTATTGGAAGAATAAGAAAGAACAAATAGCCTATTGTGGATTTTCCTGTAATCATTGTTTTTTAGGAAAATGGTGCGGAGGATGCAGAAGTAATTTTAATGTATGTAGCTATTCAACATGTTTTATGGATGGAAATTGCCCAAATGCTATGTGTGCTAAGAAAAAGAAAATAGATGGATGCTACAATTGCAGTGACATTTTATCTTGTAATGTGGGATTTTATGGTTCTGGTAACGATTTTATAGCTTGTAAAGCTCAAGCTATTTTTATAGCTAAGCGTGGAAAAGAAGCGTTGGTTAATATTCTTAATGAGCTACATAAAAAATATGATTTTAAGGAAATTCAAGAGATTCTTGGAGTAGATTTAGAAAAATCCTTAGAAATACTAGAAAGTGAATATATAAAACTACAAAAATAGAAAGAAATGGTTTTAAATATGAGATTATTATTTGAGATTGACACAAAGGATTATGATATTAACGGTAAAGCATATGTAAGACCATCCTCTAGATGTATATACATTAAAGATGGTTTGGTGGCTATGGTACATAGTCTAAAATACAATTATTATAAATTTCCTGGTGGTGGTATAGATTTTAATGAGACAAAGCTAGATGCTTTAATCAGAGAAGCTAAGGAAGAGGCCGGTCTTGTTATAAAAAAAGAATCCATACGTGAATATGGTTATGTTCATAGAATTCAAAAAGATGACACAAAGAATTATGATTATTTTGTTCAAGATAGTTACTATTATTTATGTGATGCTTTAGATGTTATGGTAGACCAGGACCTTGATGATTATGAAAAAGAAGAAAGATTCACATTAGAATTTGTAGATTATAAAGATGCTATAAATATTAATAGAAATTGTTGTCATGGCACTACGGATCAAATAATGATCGAAAGAGAAGCTAAAGTGTTAGAATTACTACATTTAGATGGATTATTATAGGATATTAAAATAAGTAATAATTTTTAAATATAGTATTTGGTGTAAAACAATCAATGAAATTTAGAAGCCTATTTAAAATACAAATATCGAGCGGAAATTACTTTTGTAATTAACATAATTTTGAAAAAAGGATGATTTGCTGTATTATTGTTTACAAAAAACAATTACATATGATAAAATATTCGTGTTTTGTTGTTCTGGAGGATAATATGAAAAAAATTTTTATTTTATCAATGTTTCTATTTGTTTTATTCTTCTCATTTTCTATTAATTTGACATCTATGAATCATAATCAGATTGATGAATATTATGTATACGTACCATATAATACAAGTGTAAAGGGAAGTAATTCAACAAAAGCTTTTCGTCCACATGCTTTCTTTTTAAACCTTGATATTACACCATATTTATATTATTAGAATTGTAATTAGTATGAATAATTTGTTAGAATTGAAAAGATTTTTAGAAGATAATATTAATTGCTTATGTCTCTATAATAATAAAGAAGATAATTATAAGGACAAATTAGGTAATGATTTATTAAAAATAAATACATTGTCAGTATATTTTATTAATGGTATCGATTTTAGATGCAAAAGACTGTCAAATTTATATAATTCATATGGTATTTATGAAAAAGATTTTGCTAAGATGAGTGGTTTTTTTGGTAATATTTTATTTTTAGAACTTATCATAAATGGGGATACAATAGCAATTTTGAATCAAAGTCCATTGTTTTTGTCAGGTGGTCTCGATGCAGTGATAAAATATTATGTTGGAATTGATGTGTCAGGAATTACTTTTGGCTACCCTGGGATTTATAAAGAAATAAAATTTCCTAAATCTTCTTTCAACATAAAAAAAGGTGATAATTGCGCCGTTTACATTGAAAATTATTTGCGTGAAAATGGATACAATCTTGTAAAAAAAGAATCAGGATTTTATGTAAACGAATATGCAAACGAAGTCTTAAATGGAACAATTGATTTCAATCAAATTGCTAAAAAAAGTGAAGAAATCGAGCATTTAAAATGCTTATATTTTTCTAACGAAATAGATGATTTTAATAAATTAGTTTCATTTAGAAAAAAAGAATATAGTGACATTTTTAATACTTTTACATTAGAAGATTGGATTGAATATAAGAAATTAATAGGAGCCGATGAGTATGATTCAATCAAAACTGAACAATTTGATGACTAAAATAGTCTTTTTGTTGATAATTTTCGCTTTATGTTTAATGACATTTTCTTCATGTAAATGTTCAAATCAAAACTATTCGTTAGTTTTGGAATCGATTGTTGAAATAAAATCAACAAGCAACGAGTCAACTGGATATGGGACAGGATTTGTTATATCAGAAGATGGGAAAATATTAACATGTAGGCATATCGTAAGGTATTATGATTATCAAAAAAAGAGTATTGTTTATATGACAATATTTATGTGCGTTTTTATAATTCAGAGGAATTTGTAGAAGCAACTGTGTATAAGATATCAGAAGAATATGATTTGGCTACTTTAAAAATAGATGGATTTGATAAGAAAAAAGCACTAAAAATCGAAAAAAGAAATTTATCTTTAGGCGAAGAGGTTTATACAATTGGGAATCCAAATGGATTCGGATTATCTTTTTTTGGCGGTTATATTTCATCCTCAAAAAGATTTGTAGAAATAGATGATAGAAATATTGAAACTATACAACTGAATATTGAAGTGTCTGATGGTAATAGTGGTGGTCCTGTTTTGGGTGAAAATAATATTGTAATAGGTATTATATCTTTTAGATTAAAAGACAATAAGTCGCAAATAATCAATGGCCTGGCATATGCTATCCCAAGCGAAACTATTTTAGATTTTATAGAAAACAATTAAAACTACGAGAAGGTTATAAAAGAATAGTGAATACATAATTCAATGATGTTCATATGGTATTTGATGAATAATAGAAATATCTTTGATTGGCACTAAGGAGATTTTTTGAAAAACTTTATTACAAAGTTATTAAAGAACATGGTTCTATTAGAAGAATTACTGTTGAAGATTTGTTAAATATTAAAGATACTAGAGCAAATGAAATACTTAGTATTCTTGTGAAAAAAGGTATGATATCAAAAGAAGGCGTTTCTAAAAACATTAAATATGTTTTAAAATAATTCTCCCGTTTTCTCCCGGTCTCAGCCGGTTTCGACCACTCTTGGTCACTTAAAAGGCTCTTTAAAATTTGAGGTTGTTTGTAGGTTGGTAACAACCAATCGTTTTAAAGATTTTGAAAAAAAGGAAATCAATCCCTTCTAAAATTTGGTTGGTAGATTTCCTTTTTTATATGGCAAATAACTTTTTTAATATAATTATTTATTATTTCTCTTTTTTCTCTTTATTATGTGACCACAAAATTTAACCACCCCCTATATTTTTGGGTTTAAAACAACGCTATTTTATTTGAAATGTTTGTAAGATGTTATAATTCCATGAGAAAAGAACCTCTAAATTCTTTGAGTAGGCTTCGATATTTTCAAAAACATAAGTTAAATATCCTTCAATATTTAAATTATGCATTTTAACTGTTTGAACTAAACTTAACAGATTAAAGTTTGCAATGGCTGTTTCTTGATTATTAAAGATTATAGAATTGTTTCTTATCATACATGCTTTTTTAATTTTATTCTCAGCTATTTGATTACTAATTGAAACTCTACCATCTTTTAAATAAGTCCAAAGATTATCCCAATTTGATAATGCATATTTCTTTGCATCTTCCATATATGAACCTTGAGGTGGATTTATTTTTTCTAAATAATCCTTTAATTTAGAAATAATGTTTTTTGTTCTTAAAGAATTTCTTACTTTATATTTTTCCTTTGTGAGCGTCTTTTATGCATATATATTTAATTTTGAAAAAGCGTTAATTACATAATTCCATTTATGTAAGTGCATTTATGTAAGTCATTTTGCGCTTTCAATTGAATTGTATTCTTCATTTTGTTATAATAGAATAGATAAAGAGGTGACCTTAGATGAAGCAATTTTTTAATAAAATTAAAGCTCTTATCTTTGCTGTAATATTCTTATCAGGCACAGGTGCTGCCGGTTATTTTACCTATTATTATTTAACCGATGGTATCGATGAAAATTTCTATTTTGAGATTATTTTCTTATTTGTTGCCATTATAAGCTTTATTATTGCAACCATTCTGATTTATTCTTTTATCAACAGGAAGAATGCAGATACAATTAAGATGCTAGAGCTAAGACTTAAAAAATGGACAAATATATCCTACCATGCATCTAAGGCTGGTGATGAGGCTTTCAATAAGCTACCTATTGGTATTGTATTATATGATTCTCAATATAATATCATTTGGGCGAATGAGCATTCTAAGGAAATCTTTAATAATAAGCTAATTGATACATCGATCGATTCTATTTCAAAGGATTTTATGAGCGATGTCATTCGTAATCAAACCTTAATTAATATGAAATTCGGTGATAAATCCTATGAGGTTATTCACAACACGGAATTTAATATTTTATATTTCTTTGATGTGACAGAAAGAGAAGAAATAAAGAAAAGATATAACGAAAGAAAGCTTACGATTGGTATTATTGAGCTGGATAACTTTGAAGAATCAATTAAGAAGTTTGATATGCAAGAGAAGGCTACCATTCGTGGTTCTATTTTAGGTGCGATTTCGGATTGGATTGCAAGATATCATGGATATTTACAAACCCTAAATGGAGATAGAATGTCCTTTATCGTTGATAAAGAGGCCGTTTTAAGAATGAAAAAGGACAATTTTGATATCTTTGATAAGTTTGAGGAAATCACTCAAAAATATCGATTAAAGACATCTATTACGATTGGTGTTGCCTGTCATGATATTAATTATGATGAGCTTGGTAGTATTGCTCAGGCACAATTTGAGCTTGCTGAAAAGCGTGGTGGAGGTCAGGGCTGTATCAACATTGAAAATGAAGCAGTTTCCTTCTTCGGTGCAAAATCGAATGCAACAGAGAAGAATGACTTAGTAGAGGTACGTCAGCAAACCTTAGCATTAAAGGATCACGTACAGGGCTCTACAAATGTTGTCTTAATGTGTCATAATTTCGCAGACTGTGATGCGATTGGTTCTATGATTGGTGCTTTCCGTATGGTTAAGACATCCGGGCTTGATTGTAAGATGGCCTTTGATGTAAATAAAGCCGATGTTACAGTTAAGAAGATTTATAAGTTTATTGAAAAGGATCCTGCATTACTAGAAAACTTTATCACAGAGGAGCAGGCATTAGAATTAATTAAGCCTACAACTTTATTAATTATTACAGATACACAGGCTCCAAGACTTGTAATGTTCCCATCTTTATTAGAGAAGGCTTCTAGGTTCTCTATTATTGACCACCACATTGATAGTGCTGGTATTGGCTTTACTGGATTCCTATCGGATTATAGATTGACGAGTGCGTCTAGTGCAGTAGAATTAGTAACTGAAATGTTCTCATTCTATAATCCAAATATTAAGCCAACATCACTTGAGGCATCCATTATGCTTGCGGGTGTCATTGTTGATACAAACAACTTTACACAAAGAAGTGGTACTCGTACATTTGAAGTTTCTGCAATGTTAAAGAGCTTTGGTGCAGAGATGATTTTCGTACGTAAGCTATTACAAGAATCCATTACAAGTGAAAGGTTAATTTCATCTGCTATCGCAAAAGCAGAATTATATGGTGATAGATTCTCTCTTGTTACACTAGAGGAGAATCAACAGATTCCAGATCGTACAACCCTAGCTAAGATTTCCGATCGACAGCTAACCATTGCAGGTGTTGAGGCATCCTTTACTATTGGTAGAATTGATGCGAATACATGTGGTATTTCTGCAAGAAGCTTAGGTGATTCTGTCAATGTACAGTTAATCATGGAAGGTATGGGTGGTGGAGGACACTTTAATAGTGCCGCACTACAGAGAAAGGATTGTACCGTTGAAGATTTAAAAAATGAGCTTATTAATACATTAAAGATTGAATTTATTGAGGGAGGTTCCGAGAAGATGAAGGTTATTTTAACAAAGGATGTTAAGGGTAAAGGTAAGAAGGGTGAAACTAAGGAAGTTGCAAACGGCTATGCTAATTACCTTATTCAGAATAATATGGCTGTTGCAGCAACACCTGAAAACATCAAGAAGCTTGAAGAGGATAAGGAAAGAGAAAGAGTTATGGCTGAGAACCAGCATAACCTATTATTGAAATTCAAAGAAGAAATTCAAGGAAAGCAAATTACAGTACAATTAAAGATTGGTGCTGGTGGAAAGAATTTTGGTCATATCACTGAAAAAATGGTATGTGATGAGTTTGAAGCACAAACAGGTATGCACCTTGATAAACGTAAGGTAGAATTACCTGCAGATATCAATTCCGTTGGTATTTATACAGCAACCGTAAAGCTTGCAGCTGATGTTGTTGCACAATTTGATATCAATGTAGAAGAGAAAAAGTAGCGAAGGAGGGCGTTCGGTATGAGCAATCAAAACCTAAAGGTGCCTGCGGAAATTGAATCCGAAATTGCGATTATCGGATGTATTTTCCTAGATCCTGAGGTTATTTATCAGGTAGCAGATATATTAACTCCAGACGATTTTTACGAAACAAAAAATCGTCTGATTTATAAAACCATGCTCGATATCAATAAGCAAGGTCGTGCTATTGATGCGACAACGGTTATTGCGGATTTGACACTCAAAAGTGTTTTAGATCAGGCTGGTGGTGTAGATTATATTGCAAGTATTGCAGATTATAGCTATTCCACTGCAAATATGGATTCCTATATTGATTTAATTGAGAATGCATCCTTAAGAAGAAATACAATTAATGCGCTAAATACATTAGCGCAAAAGGGCTATGATGCTAAGGTATCTGCCTTTGATTATATAGATGATGTTGAAAAGACAGTTTTCGACTTATCGAAAAGAAGAAGAGTTGAGGATTTCAAAACGATTAAAGAGGTTACAGATAATGTATCTAAGCAAACCGCAGCCAATGCGAACAGAAATGAGGATGTCATTGGCCTTGATACAGGATTCCCATGTGTAAATAAAATTACACAGGGCTTCCAAAGTGGCCAATTAATCATTCTTGCTGCAAGACCTGCCATGGGAAAGTCTGCGATGGCAATGAATTTAGCTGTCAATGTTGCCATCAGCAACAAAGAGGGAAATGGTAATGTTGCTATATTCAATCTAGAAATGAGTGCTGAACAGCTTGTTGAGCGTATGATTTCTTGTGATGCATCGATTAAATTATCACAAATTAAGAATGGACATATCCCAAAGGATCAATGGATTCGTTTTAATACAAGTATTGCAAAATTATCTCGTATGAATCTATATTTTGATGATTCTTCGGATTCTACGATTGCCTCCATTCGTGCGAAATGTAGAAAATTAAAAGCCAATGGTGGTCTTGATTTTGTTGTCATCGATTATTTACAGCTCATTGAAGGCGATGGTAAAACACAACAGGAAAAGGTTACTAAGATAACAAGAAGCTTAAAGCTTATGGCAAGAGAGCTTGAATGCCCTGTTTTAGCATTATCTCAGCTTTCTCGTGATGTTGAAAAAAGAGAAGGAGATAAAAGACCGATCATGGCGGACTTAAGAGATTCTGGTTCTATTGAACAGGATGCGGATATCGTAATGTTCTTATATCGACCAGATTATTATGATTCCCATTCTGAAAGAAAGGGAGAAGCCGATTTAATCGTTGCTAAGAACCGATCTGGTTCTACAAGCGAAGGACTTCCTTTTATGTTCCAGGGGGAATATCAAAGATTTAAAGAGAAGAAAGAAGTTAAAGAATAATATGTTAGATAGATTAAAGATAATAGAGGCTAGATATAACGAAATCAATGACCTCCTAATGCAGCCTGAAACAGCTAAAGATGTTAAAAAGCTAACAGAATTATCTAAGGAACAAAAATCCTTGGAGAAGGTTGTTACATTATTTCATGAGCAGCAAAAGCTTTTGGCATCCATTCCTGATTTAAAGGAAATGAAGAAGGAATCTGATCCTGAAATTGTTGAAATGGCAACTATGGAGCTAGAAGAGACTCAAAATCGTCTTGTACAAATTGAAGATGAAATCAAGGTTTTATTGTTACCTAAGGATCCTAATGATGAAAAGGATGTAGTTGTTGAAATTCGTGGTGCTGTAGGTGGAGATGAGGCAAACATCTTTGCTGGAGATTTATTCCGTATGTATACAAAATATGCAGAATCTAAAGGATGGAAGATTACCGTATTTGATGCAATGGAATCCGCACAGGGAGGATATTCGAATATTCAGTTTAAGGTATCTGGAGAAAGTGTATATTCATTCTTAAAATATGAATCTGGCGGACATAGAGTACAAAGAATTCCAGTTACTGAGGCAAATGGTAGAATACAAACCTCTATTGCAACTGTACTTGTAATGCCAGAGGCAGAGGAAATTGATTTCCAATTAGAAGAAAAGGATTTAAGAATTGATACCTTCTGCTCCTCAGGTCCTGGTGGACAGGGTGTTAATACAACCTAGTCTGCAGTAAGAGTTACTTATATTCCAACAGGAGACTTCGTAGCTTGTCAGATTTATCGTTCTCAGCATGAAAATAAGGCTACTGCAATGGAAATTCTAAGAACTAGAATTTATGAGCGTATGCTTGAAGAGGAAGCTGAAAAGACAGGCGCTACAAGGCAATCCTTAATTGGACATGGTGAAAGAAGCGAAAAGATTCGTACCTATAATTATCCACAAAACCGTGTAACAGACCATAGAATTGGCTTTACGATTAATCGTTTAGATGCAATTATTGATGGTAAGCTTGATTTAGTTATTTCTGAGCTAATCAATGAAGACCAAAAAAGAAAGCTTTCCAGTGAAGAAGAAATAAGACTATAAAAGTAACCATATAATTTAAAAAAGATGTTATGTCATACCTATAGTCCAGGTACTCCATAACATCTTTTTTTCTTCAAGTAAAAACTTGTTACTATTTTAATTTACACTATTGATTTTCTTATGAATTTACCATTGATTTTGTTTACAGGAGCCATTGTGATAAAGGCTTTCTCATCATGCTTTTTGATTTCCTTTATTGCTCTATGGATTTCATAATTTGAAACAACACAATAAACCTCCTTAAATTCCTTACCAGAATGTGCACCTTCAACATCAAATAAAGTACAACCATGATTTAAGGTATTCATTAAGGATTGTGCAATAGCTTCTCCGTGGCTTGAGAAGATATGTAATCCTGTATAGGAATAGGAAGTATGAATTTTGTCAATGACTAAGCTATTAATAATCATTCTTACAATGGTGAATAATACAATTACCCATGAGCACTGAAGTACTCCACCACCAAAGATTGCAATAGTAATATTTAATACCATAGTAAAGTTTCCAATGGAAATTCCCTTTTTGATGGAAACGGCCTGAGCAAGCACATCTACACCACCTGTAGATACACCAAATCTTAAAGCTAAACCTGATGCCATACCCGAAAGCAATCCACCGAAAATAGCTAAGGTTAATATTCCACCATAATTCATTGTAGAAACTGTATTTCCAGCTTGATTTATGGTTTCAATGGGTTCTGCTAAATATGCAAATGGACTTTCTGGAATGACCAGTACAACTAAGGATTGCACTAAAACGGCAATTACAGAATAAATCGCAAATCTTTTGGAAACAAATTTAAATCCAATTAGAGTAATTGGAACATTTACGAATAGAATGAACCAACCTAATAGGTTTCCACTCATATTTGCACCTAAGCGATTGATTATTCGAAACAATAGCTGTGCAATACCTGTAGCTCCACCGGCATATAATGCTGCAGGCTCTAAGAACCATACGGTAGCTAAGGATAATAATGTGTTGGTAAATAGGACTATAAATAGTCGAAATAGTATATCTAATACCTCTTGTTTTGTAAGTTTCATAGATGCCTCCTTTATATAGCCCCCTTATTATATCACTAAAATAATCAAGAAATAATTTTATTTCATTTTTTCTTTTAAATTGTGTATAATAGTATAATGTAAAGGGAAATGTACTTTTTCTTTAAGATATTATCATTTGAGGGGTGTTTATATGACCAATGAAGTTCATAAGTTTAGAAAGTCTATAAAGCTCACTCAAGAAGAGCTAGCAAAGAAGGTTGGAGTTACAAGACAAACCATTATTTCTATTGAGCAAGGTAAATACATTGCATCCTTACCGCTTGCGTTAAAGATTGCAGCTGTATTTAATGTTCCTGTAGAGGAAATATTCTTTTTGGGGGAGGATGATTAGGCATGGAAAGCTTGCGTAAAATAACAAAAATTAAATTAGGTGTCATGCTATCATCTATGACACTTCCAATAATTATTGTAGTTGTCATGGCTGTTGGTAGATTTGAATTTACAAACCAATCTATATTCTATTATTGGTCACCTCTACCATACATTATTTGTGCATTAATTGAAGCATATTTAGCATATAAGAATTATCGATATGTAAAAATATTAAAGGATGATGAATATGCAGATTACTATTTAATTAAAAAGAATGATGAAAGAAATAAAATGATTCGTCTACATACGAATGCATTAGTACATAAAATATTCGTTTATGTCCTTGGAGTTGTATTAGTATTTACTGCATTCCTTGATCCAGGCTATTTTATTTTAGCTGGTGGTATTGCACTTGCATTCCTTGTCATTCACGTTGCCGTATCGATTTATTATAATAAGAAATATTAAAATTAAAGGTGCGCATATGAAAAAAAGATTAATTATTTCTTTAATTATATTTATTATTTCTATAGCCATATTAACTACATTATGTATCGTTGTTCGAAAGAATAACCTAGATCCTCTTCAGGTGGATGTTTGGGCTAGAGATTTAGCCTATAATACAAGAGGAGAAAAGGGCGGTTTCAACTATTGGTTTTGGAGAATATTCACCGAATTTGGTGATCTATATGGAATTGCCGTTTTATGTGTTTTAATGCTTATATATACAAAACTTGATTATCGCTTTATGATATTCTTATTAGGCTTAATCATTCAAGTATTCCTAAATGCCGCATTTAAAGGGGTATATCAAAGACCAAGACCTGATGCTGAAATGTGGTGGATGTTTGAAAAATCAACAAGCTTTCCAAGTGGGCATTCCACATCCGTTGGATTTATGTCGCCATTTATAATCTATTTATTTCTTATTACAGAAAAGAATAAGAAGATTACCATTCCTGTAGTGGCTGTATTTAGCTTAATCTTCTTTATTGTTCCAATTTCAAGAATAGTTCTTGGCGTTCATTATTTTACCGATTGTGTGGCTGGCTTGGCTTTAGGTCTAAGCACTGCTGCCGTATTTATGGCGCTAACAGCCGTATTTATAGAATATAATATTTTACAAAAGCCAATTCTTCCTATGATTTTTAAAAAGAAAAATAAGGAAGAGGATTAGAGGAAGACTGAGGTGATGGGTATGAAGAAATTATTGTTAGGACTTATATTTTCTTCATGCCTTTTTTTGTGCTCCTGTGGTGAAATAGAGAATACAGGAGTCATTTATACGATGGATACAGTAGTTACTGTATCGATATATAATGATGAGAATTTCAAGGAGCATTTCAATAAAATAAAAGAAATATATAAGGAAGTTGAAAATGTATCCGATGATTATAAATCAGGCAAGGATAGTGTTTCTATATATGATTTAAATTATGCTAGAGAGGCATATGTATCCAATACCTTACTAGATATACTAAAGGAATCTATACGTATCTATGATAAGACAGAAGGCTATTTTAATCCATTTATTGGATCCTTATCACATAAATGGAAGGATGCCATGAAGGAAAATAAAATATTGGATTCTGCTACCATAAATGAGGAATTAGAAATTATGAAAAAGACCTCTTTAAAGATAGATGGTAATCATATATCTATTGTGGGTAATGGTAATATTGATTTAGGGGGAATCGCTAAGGGATATGCTACAAATATGGCTAAGAAATACTTAGAAGATAGCCAAATATCTTCCTATTATATAGATGCAGGTAATTCAAGTATTGCCATTGGAAATAAAATGGGTAAGGAATATACGATTGGCCTATCAAAGCCTTATGATTTTAATGGATATATAGGTATCATTAAGGATAAGGATAAGGTGATATCCTGTTCAAGCCCACAAAATCAATATGTAACTATAGATGGAAATATATATCATCATTTAATTCATCCGTTTAGTGGATATCCATCGAATGAGTATGATTCCATATTTGTTTTTAACCAAAATGCACTTGAAGGGGATGCATATTCCACTGCCATTTTTCATATGGGCTTTGATAAAGCATTGCAATTCGCTAAAAATAATAATTTAGATATATTAATGTATAGTAATAATAAGATACTTTTCCAAACAGAGGGAGTGAAGCTTTATGAATAAAAGGCTTAGAAATGATTTTATTCTCCTTTTGGGAATTCTTTTCATCGCAGGAATATTATTATCCTTTTGGTTCTTTAGCTTTAAAAAGGAAGGAAAAAAAGCAGTTGTTTATCATGGGGAGAATATCATACTAACTCTAGATTTATATAAGAAACAGAGAGTTACTGTCGATGGGGATATATCTAAGGTTACACTAGAGGTAAACTATGGTAATGTTTCTGTTATAGAATCAGGATGTCCAAATCAAATTTGTGTTCATACAGGAGAAAAATCTAAGGAGCATGATGTGATAACCTGTCTTCCGAATAGAATTACTATCGTTATTATAGGTGGTGATAGTAATGAATAAGAGCTTAAAAAGATGGATGATTATCGCAATGCTTTTGGCTATGGCAGTAATTCTTGGCTATATAGAATCCTTTATACCTATATTCATTCCTGGTGTAAAGCTTGGGCTTGCGAATGTAATTATATTGATTATGCTATATGAATTTAAATTCTATGAAGCATTTATTGTAGACATATTAAGAATTCTTGTTGTTGCATTCATAAGAGCAACCCTTATGACTCCTACATTTTTCATGAGCTTATCTGGTGGAATCCTATCCTTTATTGTAATGCTTATATTTTCTAGAATTAAGGTATTTTCTATTTGGGGAGTTTCTATGCTTGGGGCTTTAGCGCATGGAATAGGGCAAATGCTTATTGCTGTTTTTATAGTAGGCACTAGTGCCGTATTCTATTATTTACCATTTATTTTATTATTATCTATTGGAACAGGAATATTCTCTGGTGTTCTTGCAAAAACCTATTTAAAAAGGAGTATTACAAATAAGTATATTCAAGAGGATAATATAGAATAAATCGTTTACATAGCGATTTCTAATTGACAATAGGTGCTATGTTGAATAGAATTGAAGTATAGCAAAGGCGCTATAGTTATAATAATTGATTTGCAAAGTCGCATGAAATGATTTTTCATTTTCGCGACTTTTATTTTTAATTATTATAGCAAATGTGTAAAAAGGAATAAGGAAGGTATAAAAATGAGCTACACAAAGGCTGATATTCGCCGTATTTGTAAGGAAGAAAACATCCGTTATATTCGTATGATGTTTACGGACATGATGGGAGCATTAAAGAATGTTGAAATCCCAGTAACAAGATTAGAGGATGCACTTGAAAATCAAGTAATGTTTGATGGTTCTTCCATTGAAGGATTCGTTCGTATTTATGAAGCAGATATGTATCTACATCCAGATTTAGATACATTCTTAGTGTTAAGCTGGGAAAATACAGCTTATGGTAAGGTTGCAAGATTTATTTGTGATGTTTATCAGCCATGTGAGGATGGAACACATGTTCCATTCGAAGGAGACCCAAGAGGAATCCTAAAGAGAAATATTGAAAAAATGAAGAAGCTTGGCTTCAAGGCATTTAATTGTGGCGTTGAGCCAGAATTCTTCTTATTTAAATTAAATAGTGATGGTAATCCTACACTTGAATTTAATGATACTGGTTCCTATTTCGATTTAGCACCAGTAGATAGTGCAGAGGATTGCAGAAGAGATATCGTACTTGAATTACAAAAGATTGGATTCACTATTGAGGCTGCACACCATGAGGTTGCAACAGGTCAGCACGAAATCAACTTTAAGTTTGATTCTGCAGTTGAGGTATGCGATCAGGTGCAAACCTTCAAGCTAGTTGTAAAAAATATTGCAAGACGCCACGGACTTCATGCGACATTCATGCCAAAGCCTGTTGAGGGCATTGCTGGTTCTGGTATGCATGTAAATTGTTCCTTATTAACTATGGATGATAAGAATGCATTCTTTGATCCAAATACGAAGAATCAATTATCCTTAGTTGCTGAAAAGTGGATTTCTGGTATCATTCATCATGCTAAAGGATTCTGCTTAATTACAAACCCAATTGTAAACTCTTACAAGAGATTAGTTCCAGGCTATGAAGCACCATGCTATATTTCTTGGTCTAATTCGAATCGTTCTACAATGGTTCGTATTCCTGCAGCAAGAGGAATGAAGACTCGTACTGAGGTAAGAAATGTTGATGGATCTGCAAATCCATATTTAGCAATTGCAGCAATCTTAGCTGCAGGCTTAGATGGTATTAGTGATAATGTACCTATGGTACCACCAGTAGATGAGAATCTATTCGATTTAGATGATGAAGGAAGAAGAGCCTTAGGCGTTGAATCCTTACCTCTTGATTTAAATGAGGCAACAATTGCATTTAAGAAGGATAAGCTTATTCAGGAGGCAATGGGTGCCCATACAGTAAAGAAGCTTATTGAGGCAAAAACAATCGAATGGAATGAATATCATAAATTCGTAACAAATTGGGAAATCAAAAGATATATCAATAAGTACTAAATAGTGAGGGCAGTTTTGCCCTTCTTTTTAACTGAATAACAAAAATTGAGTTTTGTTTTTATACATTTGTAAGAGAATTTAAAAAGTTTTTTGCAGAAAATGTCTTTTTCGAACATGAAATATACAAATTTTCCGAAATTTTTTTAAATTTTCATAGAAAAAAATAGCATTTTTGACTTTGGTGTGATATAATAAACATACTCAATAACAATACCTTGAACGAGGAGTGGTGATTTTATATGGGATTATTTGATAAAAAGACAAAAGTAAAAACAACAACAGTAGATTTCGTGCAAAAAAGAGTTGAGATGTCTTCATTATTCTCAACATATATTGAGTATTTAAATGATACAGAGGAACACAACAAGGGTGACTTTGAAATTTATCACTGGGAGCAAGCAGATAGAAAGAGTCGTCCATACATAACCATCAGATATGATGCATCAACCAAGAAGGGTACTATTTTCTTTGATGATCAATTTGAATTTGAGTGTGGAGAAATGACAGTTGATACAAAGAGCCGTTCTTATCAATTAGCTCTTGTAGAACCAAATGTTGTCATTCATAAATTCGGTGTAAAGAGAATCAATAATAAGGCTATGATTCGTTACATTTCCATTTTAAATAGTATTAACTCAACAAAGGTTAAGCCATCTTTATTCTATGATATTAATAATCTAGAGGATGCACAAAAGCCAGTTGAATTTACATATTGCCAGCTTACAAACGTTGCCAAACCAGGAGATTTATTTGCAGAAGCATTAAGTGCATCTGGAGATAAGTTTGAATATTATATTACGGAAACTGGTGTTAAGGCTGTAAATAAGGCTGCTAAGGCTATGGAAGCAGCTAAGGCTAAGGCAGAGGCTGAGGCTGCTGCAAGGGCTCAACAGGCAGCTCTAGTTGCAAAGGCTGAGGCTGAAAAAGCAAAAGCAGAGGCTGAAGCACTTGCTGCACAAGAAGCAAAGATTAAGGCAGAAGCAGAAGCTAGAGCTAAAGCAGAGGCAGAGGCAAGAATTAAGGCTATCGAGGCTGAAAAGGCAAGAATTGCTGCAGCTGAATTAGCTAAGCATGAGGCTGAGGCTAGAGCAAAGGCAG
>CAMEKD010000019.1 GCA_945920825.1 uncultured Anaeroplasma sp. | reverse complement strand
TGCTTCTTCGTTGGCGCAGATAATGTCAAATGGAGAAGAAGTGTATTCCCTAAGGATAAAGTAATCATGAAGGTTACGAATGGTAAAATCCGTCATGGCATTGGGAAAGCCCACGGAGAAGCTTATGTCCATGGAGAACTTGTATGTCAAGCGGATTTAATTGTTGCGATAAAATAGTAAAATAAATTTATTTTATCCTTTGAAATACGATAAATTTTATTTATAAATTTAATAAAAAATCAAAATTTTGCTTATAAAGAAAATATTCATTTTTGTTTTATTGAAAAAAGATTTTTTTTAAGGTAAAATGAAAATTACCAATGAGCATATTTTAAAGTTAGGAGGAGAGAATATGATATTTGATGAACTCGATACTTTCAATGCTGTCCAAACGAAGATTAAGGTAATTGGAGTTGGTGGTGCAGGAAAGAACGCAATTGATCACATGATTGGTAATCATGTGCATGGCGTTCAATTTTATGCTGTAAACACTGATGCTCAGGATTTGAAGATTTCCCGTGCTGAAAATAAAATTTTAATTGGAAAAACAAGAACCCATGGTCAGGGTGCAGGTGCTCACCCAGAGGTTGGTAGAGAAGCTGCACTTGAAAGTGAAGATGACCTACATGAAATGATTGGCGATGCCGAAATGGTATTCATTACCTGTGGTATGGGTGGAGGTACTGGTACAGGTGCTGCCCCAGTTATTGCTCGTATTGCAAAGGAGCATAATTGCTTAACTATTGGTGTATGTACAAAGCCATTCAATTTTGAAGGACCTGTTCGTATGTCTAATGCTATGGCAGGCTTAGAGGAAATGAGACAATATGTTGATACATTAATTGAAATTCCTAATGAAAAGCTACTTCAAATGGTAGATGTCCATACAACTGTAATTGAAGCCTTCCGTTTAGCGGATTCTATCTTACGTAAGGGTGTTCAGGGTATTGCTGAAATTATTGCCTTACCAGGCTTAATTAACATCGATTTTGCGGATGTAAGAAGCGTTATGAGAAACAAAGGTACTGCCCTTTTAGGTATTGGTGCTGCTAGAGGTGAAAATAGAGCAATCGAAGCTGCAAGACAGGCAATCCATTCTCCACTTCTAGAAATTACCCTAGATGGCGCAACAGATGCTGTTGTCTGCTTCTCATCTGACCAAAACCTATCCTTAGTTGAGGTCGCTAATGCGATTGCCGAAATTCGTAATTTCGCCGGTACAGATTTAAATATTTTCTATGGTTCTACAATTAATAATGACTTAGGTGATGAATTAGTTCTTACCCTAGTTGCAACAGGTTACCATATGAAAAAGGAAGAAGGCGGATTTGCCTCTGTACGTCAGGAGTTTGCTGATGTTTCCAATAATGAGAGTATGAACGATGTTCATATTTCCATAAATTCTGATGAGCCTATGGATACATCAAGTGAGCAAGAAGCAAGAAGAGATGAGCTATTCGCTAATCCTTTATCCGAAAAGGAAAGAAAGAAGAAGGATAAGGAAGATGCTAAGAGAAGAGCACAGGAGGAAAAGGAAAGAAGAAAGAATCCTACTCCACCGCCAGTTCAGACTAAGACGAAGCTTCCAGATTGGTTAAGAAAGAAATAATAGAAATAACAAAAAGACCTATCCAAATTTAATAGGTCTTTTTCATATTCTTCGCATTTGTGCCTGATGGATTCTCTTTTCCTTTTGACGAGATAATCTATGATCTCTTTCAATTTCCGTTTGCTTCGAATCAAAGGCAGCTTTAATTAAATCCTTATTCTTTAGTACTTCCTTCATAGAAGAGGTACTCTTCGCCCTAACCTCTACATATCTTTCATCAAGCTCAATATTCTGTTTATAATCATCTAGACGGAATGCTTTTGAATTTTCCTTTTCCGCTACAGGTAAATGCTTTAATATTTCATTTCTAGATGAGATATATTCCTTAAGCATAATCTTAAGCTGCACTTTACTCTTTTTGAATCTATCAAAGATAATCGCACGATTCTTTTGATATTCGCTTTCTAAGGATTTAATATCCTCATTTTGCTTATGGATGATATCCTTTTGATTTTCACAAATTGCATAATAATCCTGGTAGAAGCATTGATTTGCTAAATCCATTTTTTCTTGAATACATGCTGCAAGCTTCTTAACCACTTGATCGTGATTGGAAATTTCAAATTTCAATTGATTTAGAGTATTTTGGGTTTCTTTATCGAATTGAATTATTTCTTCTTGTCTAGCTTGCTCTTCTTGTAGGTAGGTTGCCTTAGCATTTACACGCTCATTTTTATCATCTCTATCCATTTCAGCTAAATCAATTTTATAGCCAGCCTCAAGTATATTTGCAGATTTTATGATGGCTTCTTTTTCGTTGTTTAGGAAGCGGTTCATAATTTGATAGATTCCTTCAATGAAGGATTGAGATAAACGTTGAAATACCTCATTTTTCTCCTGAACTATTCTAATAGAATCCTTGAATTCCTCATCGCTAATTTCTTGTTCCTTTAGTTTTGTATTCATATCGACAATAGAAGAGGAAATATGTCTTTCTAATGCCTTTTCAAGCTCGAAATAGCCTTGTGCATTTGTAAGCTGCATTTTCTTTATTTCATCCTGCTGTCTTGTATAGCTTAGATTCGCTGTTCCAATTTGGGTATCAATTCTATTGATTTCCTTTTGTAATGCGAATAGCTTTTTAGAAAGGATGATGTTTTCATTTTCAATTTCCTTATATTTATTTGTGGCTTCAAAGATTTCCTGTCTTTCCTTTTGGGGATTGGATGGCTTATTCTTCAAAGCCTTACGTTTGCTATATATTTCATTATCTAATGCAAATAGTAGGCTCTTATTGGATTCTAATTCCTCAGATACATCCTTAGCCTGCTTTTCATAAACTTCCTTACGGTCTAAGAAATCCTCATATTCCTCTTTATAATTCGCTTCAATATTTTTGTAGAAGCCTTTATATTTTAAGGATTCCTCAAATTCAATTCTTTCTCGAATCAATTTGTTTGTATCATCGTGGAAAACAGAAATAACTCTTTGATATCCTTGGAAGATAAATGCTAAAACATCATTAATAAAGCCCCATACAGCCATTTTATATTCTGGACGGTTTGATGTCTTATCGTATATGATATTCATTAAGCAGGTTTGCATATAATGAACAAGCTCTATTAATTCTGAAAGTAAGGATAAATCCATCATTATTTTTTTGAACTCTAGTTCAAATCTAGATGCTAGGTAATCATGGCCTAGGGTATCAAGCTCGAAGAAGTAGTTTCTATTTAAAACGGCAAGCTCTAAATCTCTATCTCTATTAAAATTTTCAATTTGATAATCGACAAGCTTTTGCTCTGTATTTAATACGAGCTTATTTCTCTTAATCTTGGATTGATTCTTATATTCGTATTCCTTGTTTTTAAGATCAATAGCTTGATTTGACGTTTCAAGAACCATTTTTGAGCTTTTTATATTTAAATCATACATGGATTTATTTAGAGTATCCAAAACCTTACATTTTTCAATTTCTAAGGTATTATTAACCGTTTTAAAAGTTAATGTAGTATTAAATTTATCTGTTTCAAATTTATGTAATAGCTTCTTGATTTCTTCGAAGGATGCAATCTCATATTTTATAGATTTAATTTGACAAATAAGCTTTTCGGTATCAATTTGATGAAGAGTATCTGCCTCATCGGCATTTCTTTCCTCTTTAAGTGTTCTCAAATTGTTTTCACTTCTAAGCTTATTAGCTTCTCTATTATAATCAAGATTATTGATTTGAACCGCATGGTTCATATCAATTTCATATTCATTATTAATCTCTTGGAATTTCTTATTATCATAGGTTTCATTTTCTACGATAAACTTCATATTAAAGGTACGGTCTAAGTCTAAAAGTTTTTTTTGATAGTTTGTTTTTTCTGTATTTATTAAATAAGCCTTTTTCAAATGAACTAAGGTCTTATTTGTGTTTTTTCTTTCAAGTTCCTGGTATCCAAAATATTCCGCTTTAATTTTTTTCGCTTTCTTTTTAAATCCAGGAGAAGAATAAGATTCTATAAGAAGACTTTCTTCCTCTTTCTTTAATTCTAAAAGACGATATTGAAGAGCTCTTTGTTCCTCATAAATACGATCATTATATTCCTTTTTTAAGTAAGCAATACGATCATCTAGAGTGGTCATGTTTAAGACGAATTCCTTCGATATCTTTTGAGATTCTGCATGGTATTCCTGTCTTTTTTGCTCTTTATCCTCCTGTGCCTCAGCTTGCTTTCTTGCATATTCATTTCTAGCATCCTGATTCTTTTCGTTTCTTTTAGAAACTAAAAGACGAATTTTATCATTGAATTCCATAGATTCCTTAACCTTTTTTTGTTTATTAAGGATTTGATATTTATTGAATTCGTCAATCTTTTTTGCAAGAACCTCGTTTAATTCATCTACATTTTTTTGATAATGAGCGATAATACGCTCTGTATCCTTATCATAATCTATTAAGGAGGCTTTATATTTGTTTTCGATTTTTTCTAATTCCTTTTCTAGCTTGTTATTGAACCTAATTGTATTTTCAGAATAGGAGTCAGATGCAATTTGAATTTGGTAATTAAATCTACTTACATTTTCATTATATTCCGCTTCAAACATTTCCTTGTTTTGGTCACTAGCCATAACAAAGAATTCAATATCCATTAAGATATTGTTTTCTTCGAAGTGGATTTCTCTTTCCTTTTCTTTCATCTCATCCTTTAGCGCATTACATTTTTCTTCATATTTAGAGATGATATTAGAAGTATCTACCTTTAGCTTTTCCTCAAGCTTATTTTTCTTTTCGTTATATGCGCTAGATAATTCCTTAAGGAGATTGTCATATTCTTGCTTAAGAGGCTTAAGCTTGCTACAGATGTTCTTCATTTGCTTGATATATGTATCTACAGCCTGTCTAAGATTATATAAAGAAAAAGACAAAGTTTCTTGTGAATCTTGTGTTTCTGCTTTTTTGAAATAATCTTGTAGCTTTATTTTTAAAGCATCAAGCGTTTCATCATATGTAGACATCTTATTACCTCCTCATTGCAAAGTTATCAAAATTATTATATAATTTTTTTACTTAATAGTAAAGACAAAGGAATCGTTTAAAAATGAAATGTTTTTGCGGTAATGAATTCACAAAAATTACAATTCATAAGGATGAGTTTTTAAACTGTAATTCTTGTGGATATTTAAGAAAAATAAATATTCTTTCTTCTAAAGAAGAAAAGGAAAGATATGATTTACATATTTGTGATGATGGCTATTTGAAATATATGGAGAATGTTTACCTTAAAATTAAGCCATATATTAAAGGCATATCCTTAGATTTTGGATGTGGTAAAATACATGCTTTAGCCGATTTAATAAATCATGATTTTCCATGCTATTATTACGATTTATATTATTTTCCAAAAATGCCACAAATGCATTTTGATACCATTATTTTGGTAGAAGTATTTGAGCATATTTTAGATATCTATAATTTGATGCTTGAATTAAAAAAGAATTTAAACCGAAATGGTAGAATTATCATTATGACAAAGAAGAAAAAATATCCACTCGATACTTGGTGGTATATAAGAGATACTACTCATGTATCCTTTATAGATGATAAAACAATGGAGATTTTAGCCTCAAGGATAGATATGAAGGTATCGATTTTAGACGGGTTCTATATATTCGATTTTAAATAGGGGAAAATCCCCTTTTTTTTCAAAACTTGAAACTTTGTTTCACTTTCAAATTAGACATTTTTATGGTATTATGGTAAAGGTGATATTTTATGTATGGTTATATTATAGGAAAAGTAACTAAGATTACTCCAAAATATATTATTCAAGAAAATAATGGCATTGGCTATATTATTATTGTGCCCAATCCATATAATTTTAAATTGAATGAGGATTATAAAATTTATACATACCAATACGTTCGTGAAGATCAAAATGATTTATATGGCTTTTTAGCAGAGGATGAGAAGGAAATGTTCTTAAAGCTTATCAGTGTATCTGGTATTGGTCCTAAGAGTGCTTTATCTATTTTAGCTGCAGGAAGTGTATCTGAAATTGTAAAGGCAATTGAGGCAAGAAATGATACATATTTAAGAAAATTCCCAGGCATTGGTCAAAAGGCTTCTCAGCAGATTATTTTAGATTTAAGAGGGAAACTATCCTTTACAGATGATTTTGTATCTAGTGGCAATTCACCTGCTCTTGATGATGTTGAAGAAGCACTTATGGCACTTGGCTACGGCAAGAAGGAGCTTTCAAAGGTATTATCTAAGTTAGATGCAACAAAAGAGGTTGGAGACCTTATTAAGGATGCATTAAAGCTTTTAGCTAAGTAGGAGGTATAAATATGGTAAGAGATGACGAAAGAATCGTCGACCCAAAGGAACATATTACAGATGAGCAATCGGAATTATCCTTGCGTCCGCAAATGCTAAAGGAATACATTGGTCAAGAGGAAGCCAAGGAAATGCTTGATGTCTATATTAAGGCTGCCTTAAAGCGTAATGAGGCATTAGACCATTGCTTATTCTATGGACCTCCAGGACTTGGTAAAACAACTCTTGCGCAAATTGTTGCCAACGAGCTTCATGTAAACATGAAGGTCATAAGCGGACCTAGTGTTGAAAGAAGTGGCGATTTAGCTGCAGTTTTATCTACACTTGAGGAAGGAGACGTATTATTTATCGATGAAATACACCGTCTTCCAAGATATGTAGAAGAGGTTTTATATTCCGCAATGGAGGATTATGTATTAGATATTATGGTTGGAAAGGATTCATCAACAAGAAGCATTCGTGTTGATCTTCCTCCATTTACCCTAATTGGTGCAACCACTAGATTTGGTGATTTGTCCGCACCACTTAGAGACCGCTTTGGTGTCGTATTAAGATTAAATTATTATACTATTGCAGAGCTTCGTACGATCATTGAAAGAACCGCCCAGGTTTTTGGCACAAAAATAGATAAGAACGCTTCTTTAGAGCTTGCAAGAAGAAGCCGTGGTACTCCACGTATTGCAAATCGATTATTTAGAAGAGTTAGAGATTTTGCAGATGTCAAGAATAATGGAATTATTTCTCTTGAAATCTGTAAGGAGGCATTACAAAAGCTTGGTATTGATTCTAATGGACTTGATTATACAGATTTTAGATATTTAAGAGCAATTGTTGAAACCTTCCAGGGTGGACCTGTAGGTGTTGAATCCTTAGCGGCAACAATTTCTGAGGAGGTATCTACAATAGAGGATGTATATGAGCCATATTTATTGCAAGAGGGCTATATTAAAAGATCGAATAGAGGACGTATTGCAACACAAAAGGCCTATGAGACCTTAGGTATTAAGTATTTTAAGGGGATTTTCGCATGATACTTACAACAGACTATGATTATGATTTACCAGAGGAGCTTATTGCACAAACTCCACTTAAGGATAGATCATCCTCAAGATTAATGGTATTAGATAAAAAGACAAAAACATGGGAGCATAAAAATTTTAAGGATATCGTAGATTATTTAGATAGCAATGATGTTTTAGTGTTAAATGATACAAAGGTAATTCCAGCAAGATTAATTGGTACAAGAGATACGGGTGGAGTTACTGAGGTTTTACTTTTGAAGGATTTAGGAGATAATGTTTGGCAGACTCTTGCAAGACCTCAAAGAAAGGTTCATATTGGTCAAATTGTATCCTTTGGAGATGGGACTCTTAAGGCAGAATGCATAGAAAAGGAAGACCAAGGTATCTGTAAATTTAAATTAATTTATGATGGTATTCTAGTGGAAATATTGGATAAGCTCGGTGAAATGCCACTTCCTCCATACATTCACGAAAAATTGGAGGATAAGGATAGATACCAAACGGTATATGCAAAACACCCAGGTAGTGCAGCTGCCCCTACAGCAGGGCTTCATTTCACACCTGAAATTTTAGAAAAGCTTAATGCTAAGGGCGTTTCCCTAGTTTATGTTACCCTACATGTAGGGCTTGGTACCTTCCGCCCTGTTGAGGAAGAGGATTTAACGAATCATGTAATGCATTCGGAATATTATGAAATTTCCAAAGAGGCTGCAGAAAAATTAAATCTTGCAAAGAAAATGGGGAAAAGAATTGTTGCGGTAGGTACTACATCAACAAGAACTTTAGAATCCGCATATGATAATGGCTTTAAGGAATGCTGTGCCAATACATCTATATTCATTTATCCTGGATATAAATTTAAGGCAATTGATGCTCAAATCACAAATTTCCATTTGCCAAAGTCTACATTAATTATGCTTGTTTCTGCCTTTGCAGGAAGAGAATTCATATTAGATGCATATAAGGAAGCTGTAAAGGAAAAATATAGATTCTTTTCCTTTGGCGATGCAATGTTTATAAAATAAAGTGAGGGAAAAAGAAATGAAATATACAAATTATTTAAATGATGAAAATCCAAGAGTATCTATGGATATGGGTGAATATGGAGTAATGGAAATTGAATTATTCCCAAGCGTTGCTCCAATTACTGCAAAGAATTTCTTAAGCTTAGTAGAAGAAGGCTTTTATAATGGCTTAATCTTCCATAGAGTTATTAAGGATTTTATGATTCAGGGTGGAGACCCAACAGGTACAGGTATGGGTGGGTCTAAAGAAAAAATTAAGGGTGAATTCATGGTAAACGGAGTTAAAAATCCACTAGAGCATACAAAGGGTGTAATCTCTATGGCAAGAAGCCAAAACCCAAATTCAGCATCTAGCCAATTCTTTATTTGCCATACAAATACACCTCACCTAGATGGTTCTTATGCAGCCTTTGGTGTCGTTGTTTCTGGCTTTGATGTTGTCGATAAAATTGCAAATGTAAAAACAGATTATAGAGATAAGCCATTAAATGAGGTAAAAATTATATCAGCTAAGAGGGTAAGATAATGGAACCTGTATGGTATGAGCTTAAGCATGTTTGTAAGCAAACTGGTGCAAGATACGGTATCTTACATACTCCTCATGGTGATTTTGAAACCCCAATATTTATGCCTGTTGGCACAAAAGCCAATGTAAAAACCTTAATTCCATCCGAAATCAAGGAGATTTCAGATGGCTTAATCTTAGGTAATACCTATCACCTATGGCTTCAGCCTGGGGATAATTTAATCCATGAATTTGGTGGTATAAGAGGGTTCATGAATTGGGATGGTGCCTTACTTACGGATTCGGGAGGATTTCAGGTTTTTTCCTTATCCTCTATTAGAAAGATTAAGGAGGAGGGCGTATATTTCCGCCATCATAAGAGTGGCGCGAAGCTATTCCTATCTCCAGAAAAATCTATTGAAATTCAAAATAATTTAGGAGCAGATATCATTATGTCCTTTGACGAATGTCCTCCATTCGATTCTTCAGAAAAATATATGAGAGAGTCTGTAGAAAGAACGATTCGTTGGGCAAAAAGAGGTAAGGATGCTCATAAGAATCCAGATACCCAAGCCCTATTTGGTATCATCCAGGGTGGTGGAAATAAAGAAATAAGAAAGCATTGCCTTGAGGAGCTTGAAAAAATTGGCTTCCCTGGGTATTCTATTGGAGGATTGTCCGTTGGAGAATCCAAAGAGGATATGTATGAAATGCTAGAATACCTAAAGGATATTATGCCAAAGAACAAGCCAAGATATTTAATGGGAGTAGGCTCCCCTGATGATTTAATTGTAGGCTCTATAAATGGAATTGATATGTTCGATTGTGTATTGCCAACAAGAAATGCGCGTCATGGCTGTGCCTTTACCTCCTACGGTAAGATTCAAATCAAGAATTCAAAATATGTAAGATTACATACACCACTAGACCCAGAATGTAATTGTTATGTATGTAAGACATTCACTATGGCATATTTAAATCATTTAATTCGTGAAGAGGAAATCTTAGGTATGAGGCTTGTAAGCTATCATAATCTATATTTCTTAAAGAATTTAATGCATCAAATCAGAGATGCTATAAAGGAAGATCGTCTACTAGATTTTAAAAACGAATTCTTTAAAAAATTTGGTTATACAAAGAGTGAAGAATAGGAACATGTTCTTATTTAGATTAGTGCTTATAAGTGCTAATCTTTTTTTCTTTATAAATTGTCCCTAAAATTGTATAATAAAAGGGATAAAGATCGTCGTATGATATCTAAAGATGTTAAACTTAGAATGGATAATTTTTCCGAGGTGACTATTTCATGTTTCTCTGAAAAACTTTTTTCCCCTTTTCTTTTATAAAGAAAACGCTTGAATAATTATATAAAAAAAATTATAATTGATTTTGTAATACTTGCGATTTGAGGTGATAAAATGATACTTTCACTAGAACCATGGGTAATAGGTGTAATTATTGGTTGTGGAGTATTATGTCTATGTGCAATTTTAGCTATTATTCTTTTGGTTAAGAAAAAGAATAAGAAGCCAAAGCATATTAAAGTTGATGAGGAATTCATAAATAATCTTATTCATCTATTAGGTGAAAAAGATAATATAAATGATGTTACAGTAGATAATGGAAGACTTAAATTTAATGTAGTCGATTTAGATAAGGTTGATCTAAATGGTATTAAAGCAATTGCAACATCCGGAGTATTTGTAACAGGTAATATAATCAAAACATTATTCAAACTAGATAGCCAAGTTATAAAACAGGCTTTAGAAAAGAATCTTTAGGGAGGATATTTGATATGATTAAAAAATCTTTTAGAATTACAAGTGAGAAAGGAATTCATGCAAGACCCGCAACAGCATTAGTCAATGTTGCGATGGCCTATGAATGTGATATTACACTTTCTGCATTAAGAAGAACCGTAGACTTTAAATCCATTATGGGTGTTATGGCCTTAGGTATTTATTCTGGTACAACAATAGAAATTAAGTGTGACGGTAAAGATGAGCAAGAAGCAATGGATGCTCTAACCGATACACTTGTTAAGCAAGGATTAGGAAAAGAATTATAGGATTTTTAAAAAACAAAATGAATTGTTTCCTAAAGATGAAACTTCGTTTTGTTTTTTTACTTTTTGGAGGCTTTATGGATTTTAAGGAATTATATGCTAAGGAAAGACCTTATGCAATTGAGGTATTAAAAAAATTAATCTCATTTAAAACAGTTTTAGATGAATATAAGGAAAATAGTGATGCCCCATTCGGCACGGAAAATAAAAAGGCATTAGAATACATTCTATCTGTTGGTAAAAAGGATGGATTTAATGTTAAGAATGTGGATAATTATGCAGGCCATATTGAATTTGGTGAAGGAGATGAAATCTTAGGTGTTTTAGCACATCTAGATGTCGTACCTGTAAATAGCGAGGAATGGGACTTTGATCCCTTTACCCTAAGATTTTCTTTAGGCAAAATGTATGCTAGAGGCGCTTTAGATGATAAGGGTCCTCTTGTCGCATCTTATATTGCACTTAAGATGCTAAAGGATATGGGATTTATGCCAAAGAAAAGAATAAGATTAATTATGGGCTGTGATGAGGAATCAGGCTCTAGATGTCTAAAAAGATATCTAGAAAAGGAAGAAAAGCCAACCATAGGCTTTTCCCCTGATGCATGCTTCCCATTAATCTATGGGGAAAAGGCTATGACCTCCTATGATATTTTAGGTGATTTAAGTGATGATATTATTGTATCCTTCACAGCTGGTGAAAGATATAATGTTGTACCAAGCTATGCAGAAATGGAATTAAAGGAAGATTATTCTAAGGAGTTTATGGCATTCTTAAAGGAAAAGAATTACCAAGGTGAATATAAGGATTCTAAATATATTGCCTATGGTGTTGCATCTCATGCGATGAATCCTGAGCTTGGTGTTAATGCTGCATATATTCTATTTGAATTCTTAGCAAAATATACAAATTCAAAACTTGCTAAATTTATGGACGAATATTTCTTGGGTGATACATGGGGAAAAAAGCTTGGATATGACATGTATGATCCGGATATGAAATATTTAACAAGTAATTTTGCAGTAGTAAGAGGAGAAAATAATACCTTTAAGCTTGGGGTAAACTGTAGAGTACCTCTAGATAGCCAGTTTAAGGTTATTGAGGAATGTGTAGCTAAAGCTACAGCTAAATATGGCTATAGCTATAAGATTTTATATAATAGTCCAAGGCATTATGTAGACCCTAATTCATTCTTAGTAACAAAGCTTATGGATGTATATAGGGAAGTAACTAAGGATTATGAAAATGGACCAATCACCATCGGTGGTGGTACTTACGCAAGAGAAATTGGTAAGGCTGTTGCCTTTGGACCTTTAGTTGTCGGAAGGGAGGATGTTTGTCATATAGCGAATGAATACTTTTATGAAAGTGACTTCGATCTAGCGGTTGAGGTGTATTTTAAGGCTATGTACGAACTTTGTAAATAATGAGATTAAGAAAAGTTAAAAACGCAAAAGAACGCCTTAAGGTGGATAATAATACGTATTATATTGAGGATGCTAGTATCTATAAGGGGAAGTGGAAGGAAGTATTTCAAAATGATCATCCACTTCATATTGAAATTGGATGTGGTAAGGGTCAATTTATGATTGCTCTTGCGAAAAGAAATCCAAATATCAATTATGTTGCCTTAGAAAAATTTGATTCGGTGCTATTAAGAGCTCTTGAAAAGGCAATGGAGGAGGATATTCCCAATTTAAAGCTTTCTGTTATGGATGCAGCAAAAATTACGGATTATTTTGATGCTAAGGAGGTCTCTAAAATCTATCTAAATTTCTCTGATCCATGGCCTAAGAGTGGTCATGCAAAAAGAAGATTAACCTATAAGACATTCCTAGATCAATATAAGATTATCCTTAAGGATGATGGCGATATAGAACAAAAAACAGATAATCGTCATTTCTTTGAATTCTCCTTAGAATCCTTTAATGAGAATGACTGGGCTATTCATGATATTTGTCTTGATTTGCATAGAGAAAAAGAAAAATACCCAGACAATATCACTACAGAATTTGAGGATAAATGGTCTAAGCTCGGACCAATTTATAGGTTAGTTGCAGAAAAGAAGTAGGTAAATGTATGGCAATATATGCACTTATTGGTGGTAAGGTAAATAGAGAAAAAGTAAATAATCGTATTGAAGAAAAGCTACTTGGTCTTACAAAAGCGAAAACACCAACCGTGCTTTATTGTCCTTTTGCTAGAAAGGATATCGATAAATCCATTTTAAAATTCCATAGCTTAATGGAAGGCTTAAATTGTAAGATTATCGATTTAACCTATCAAAATGAAGAACAATTTGAGGAGCTACTTAAAATATCCGATATGCTTTATATCGGTGGTGGATTAAGTGATGATTTAATCGCTTATTTCAAGGAAAAGAAATTCGATGAAATATTAAAAAAATATGAGGACAGGAATATAATTTATGCAGGTTCCTCTGCAGGTGCAATGCTATTTTGTAATGTATCTATGGGGGATAAATATATGTATAGTGATAATTACCATAATTATAATTATAAAATGGTTCATGGATTATCTTTATTAAATATCAGCATGTGTCCTCACTATCAAAATGAGGATTTAATATTTTACAATGACGAAATCAAGGATTATGGGCTATTATCCTTTGGAATAGAGGAGGATTGCTGCTTAGTTGTTGATGGTATAAAATATTTTATCTTAAAGGATGATAAGCGAATGAGTGTTTATTCCTTTGACCCAAAAGAGGGTTATAAAATGGTTCCGTTATACGAAGGAGAAATATATGAAAATAGCAGTATTAGGTCCTAAGAATACATATTGTGATGTTGCCTTAGATAATTATTTAAAAGAAAAGAATATAGTAGATGTTACTAAGGTATTTTGTCCTACAATCATAAAAACTGCACTTGCAGTGGATGAAAATACAAATGCGATATTACCATTTGAAAACACTCTTGATGGCTTTGTTATGGAATCTCTAGATACCATCATTCAAAAGAATTTATTCATTATCGATCAGGTAAAGCTAAATATAGATTTTGCCTTTGTGACAAACGCAAAATCTATAGATGATGTAAAAACTATATTTTGTCAATTTAAAGCCTTTGGCCAGTGCCTAAGCTTTATTTTAGAGCATGATTTTACAGTTATTAAAACCGATAGCAATGTTGAAAGTGCAGATAAGCTCGATGGTGCAAATTTAGAATATGGAGCAATTATTCCTATGCATGTTTTAAAGAATCGCTCCTATAAGACGATCCTTTATCATGTTGCCGATTCAAAAAATAATGAAACAAGATTCTTCATTGTAACAAAGAATCCAAAAAAGTTGGAATATAGAGGTAAGCTTAATACCTCTTTAATCGTATTTTCCAAGGAGGACCGTCCAGGTCTTTTATATGATATTTTAAGTAAATTTCATGAATACAATATCAATTTAAATTCGATTCTATCAAGACCATCTAAAAAAGATTTGGGTGTCTATAATTTCTATATGGAAACTACATTAAGCGACAAAGAACTAGAAAAGCTTTATATGCTCATAGATGAGCTTAAAAAGGAAAGCTTTCAAATTGAAATTTTAGGCGTGTATAACGCCTTAGATTAAGGAGTTTTTATGAGAGCAGTAGATATTATTGAAAAAAAGAGAAACGGTAATAAGCTTACCGAAGATGAAATTAAATTTATGGTAGATGGCTTTACTAAGGGCGATACCGTAATGGATTACCAAATGAGCGCCTTTAATATGGCAGTATATTTTAGAGGAATGGATGATGAAGAAGCAACCTGGATGACTAAGGCAATGCTTCATAGTGGTGATATTCTAGATTTATCTATGATTAAAGGGGTTAAGGTAGATAAGCACTCTACAGGTGGTGTTGGTGATAAGACGAGCTTAGTTGTTGCCCCACTTGTTGCATCCTTAGGTATTAAATTTGCAAAAATGAGTGGTAGAGGCTTAGGCCATACAGGTGGTACGCTCGATAAGCTTGAATCCATTCCAGGATATAATATATCCATAAGCCAGCAGGATTTTATCGATCAGGTAAACCGTATTGGAATTGCTTTAATCGGACAAACAAAATCTCTAGTCCCTGCAGATAAAAAGCTATATGCACTTAGAGATGTTACTGCAACAGTAGAATCTATCCCACTCATTGCATCCTCTATTATGAGTAAGAAGCTTGCATCAGGAGCGGATGTAATTTCTTTGGATGTAAAGGTTGGTAGTGGTGCCTTTATGAAGGATTTAGACCAGGCTACAAAGCTTGCAGAGCTTATGGTATCCATCGGTAAAATGTGTGGTAAGAAGATGAGTGCAGAACTTACGAATATGGATGAGCCTTTAGGACTTGCCGTTGGTAATTCCTTAGAGGTTATTGAGGCTATCGACACCTTAAATGGCCATGGTCCTAAGGACTTTACTGAATTATGTATGGAGGTTTCTGCAGAATTAATTTTAGATTCCGGTCTTGCTAAGTCTCATTCTGAGGCTCTAGCTTTAGCTCATAAGCAAATCGAAAATAAGGAAGCCCTACATAAATTTGTTGAGCTTGTTGAAGCCCAAGGTGGAGATGGATCTTACGTACTAAATCCAGATAAATTCACCAAGGCAAAATATGTTAAGGAAGTAGTATCAAATCAGGATGGATACGTAACCAAAATTGATGCTTTAGCCATCGGCCATGCCGCTATGTATTTGGGTGGTGGTAGAGCGAAGATGGATGATGTAATCGACCATGCTGTTGGTATTGTTCTAAATAAAAAGGTTGGTGATTATGTTAGAAAGGGTGAGCCATTAGCCTATATTCATTCCAACAAAGAAGACATTTCTTTAGAATCTAAATGTGTTTTTGATGCTTACAAGCTAGGAAAAGATAAAATAGAGCCAAAACTTATTCTTAAAGTTGTAAAATAATTGGATTTATGCTTGATTTAAGAATGCATTTTCAGTATAATAATCAAGTAGCTTGATTTGGAGGTGTTCATATGCAAAACTTTATAATTGATATTTTCGTAACGATTGTTGCAATCCTACTTATCGTTATTGTAATGCTTCAGGGATCTAAGGATGACATTAATGATGCCTTCAATGGTAGCAAGTCAGACCTATTTAAGAACCAAAAGACAAGAGGCGTAGAATTATTCATGCAAAGAACAACAGCTGGCTTAGCTGTAATTTATGTTGCATTAGTTCTAGTTTCCGTATTCTTACATACAAGATAATGAGCATGAGGATTTTCTTTGCGAAAATCCTCATTTTTTCTTATAATAAAATTGTAAAGGAGGTAAGCTTAATGGAAAAGAAAAAAATAAAGGAAGAAATCAAAAAAACTTTAAAATCCTATGCTTTATCTAAGGATTTACTTGCAAAATCATTAAATTTAAATATAGAAGATATAGAAGATGACTTAGATAGCTTAGTCTTAAGTGGTGAAATAAAATATTTAAAGAATCTTGAGCTATATAAGCTTGCTTCTAAAAAGAAAACTAAGGAATATTCACCTATTGATGAAGATTTACTTTTATCCTTAATAAAGGACGAGCATATCTATCAATTTCATGTATTAGCGAGAATATTGAAGTCAAATCCTAAGGAGCTTAAGGCGTGCTTAAATGCCTTAGTGAAAGAAAATAAAATCTATTATTCTTCATATTATGATATTTATACCATACTGAAGGTTGCAACCCTAGATGTAAAGGATAAGGGCTATGCATTTGCTAAGGTTGATGGAGAGGATATCGAATATTATATTTCAAAGGATGATATAGGTACTGCATATGATGGGGATATATGTCATATATTCCCTACGGGATATGATGATAAATTAAAGGGCGCAGCGGTTTATGATGTCATAGAAAGAGCACATAAGATCGTCATTGGTAAGCTTATGCTTAAGGGTAAAAAATACCCTAAGTATAAGGTGGTATCTACTATGAATTCCTTTAAGGTTGTAGTAGATATAAATCCTGAGGATTTAAATGGGGCAAAGCCTGGTGAGATTGTATCCTGTGATATCGAATATCAGAATGGCTACTCTATTAATGGTAAAATTAAAGAGATTATTGGACATCCAGATGATCCTGGTATCGAAATATCTGAAATAGCCTTAGAATATGGCTTTAAAATGCCTTTTAGCGAAGAGACAGTAGAAGAATTAAAGGGAATACCAGATACTGTAAAAATAGAAGAAATTTACGGAAGACGTGATTTTAGAAATCTAAATGTCATCACCATAGATGGCGATGACTCTAAGGATTTTGATGATGCTATCTATCTAGAAAAGAATTCGAATGGGAATTATCATCTAGAGGTGCATATTGCGGATGTATCCCATTATGTTAAGGAGGGCTCACCACTCGATTTGGATGCCTTATCCCGTGGTACATCTTTATATCTTGCAGATAGAGTAATTCCAATGATTCCTCATAAGCTATCGAATGGTATTTGCTCCTTAAACGAAGGAGTAGATCGTTTGGTTCTATCCTGCTTAATGGAAATTGATCCAAAGGGTAAGCTTATAAATTATGAAATTGTTGAGGGTGTAATTAAATCCCATCATCGTATGACCTATCATAAGGTAAACCAAATGATTTTGGGAGCTGAGGATGTCATCAAGGAATATATAGATATTTACCCTATGATTTTAGATATGCTAGAATTATCTCATATACTAAGAGCTATACGTCATAAAAAGGGTGGAATCGAATTTGAAAGTGAAGAATACAAATTTGAATTAAATAAAGATGGCTCGCCAAAGAAAATTCATAAAAGATGCCAGGATGAGGCTGAAAGAATCATTGAGGATTTTATGCTTCTGGCGAACGAAACGGTTGCATATCATATGTCTGTTATGAATTTGCCATGCGAATATAGAGTTCATGAAAAGCCAGATCAAGAAAAGCTTCATAATACATTTAATCAAATTGCATCTATGAAGATTCCTGTTAAAAATATCCAAAATGATATTCATCCTAAGGAGATTCAAAACTTGCTTGAATCGATTAAGGATCATCCAAATCATTTCATTATTAATACAATGCTTCTAAGAAGTATGATGAAGGCAAAGTATTCGAGCGAATGTCTAGGACACTATGGTCTTGCGATGAAGTATTATTGTCATTTCACATCTCCTATCAGAAGATATCCAGATTTAATGGTTCATAGGATGATAAAGAAATTATTCTTACATCCGGATAATTTAGATCATGATATAAGAAAATATCAGGCTATTATCCCTGATATTGCGTTTCGTAATTCAAAATCCGAAAGAAATGCGGTAGATTGTGAAAGAGCAGTAGATGATATGCTATATGCTTGGTATATGGAATCTCATTTATATGAGGAATATAATGCTACCATTACCTCTATTACATCCTTCGGTATGTTTGCTGAAATTGATTTTGGTATTGAAGGATTAATTGCATTTAGAGATATGGAAGGCTATTATGAATATAATGAGCACACGATGAGTGCAAGTAATGGAATAAATACATATCATTTAGGTGATAGGGTAAGAGTTAAGGTTTCCTTCGCTAGCAAGGAAGAAAGAAGAATCGATTTTACCTTAGTCGATTAGGAGGTTAATTATGAATATGAATATGAATTGGGATTTGAATAAGCTTTATACTTCCTTAGATTCAAAGGAATATAAGAAGGATAAGGAAGAATTGAAAGGATTCATCCATAAAGAAAATAGTTTAATGTCAGATTTTAAGGAAAATGACATTAAAGAATATTTAAAAATAGAGGAAAAATTAAATATATTAGCGATTAAAATGTTTAATTATTCTTCATTAAAAACAAGTGTAGATGTAAATGATAGAGAATCTCTTAAAGAGCTTCAGGAGCTTCAAATGTTATTTCAGGAAACTATACCTGCAAATGTAAAATTTAAAAGATTTTTAATGGATAAGGATATCGATGCATTAGTTAAAAAAGATGCCTTCTTAGAAGAATATAAATATCTTTTAGAAAAAACGAAGGAGCAAGCATCCCATATGCTATCTGAAAAGGAAGAAATTCTTTATTCTAAGCTATCTATGGTTGCATCCTCAAGCTGGAGTGATTTACAATCGAATTTAACGAGTAATTTATCGATTAAGGTGAAGGGCTTTAAAGATAAAATGCCCCTATCTATGGTTAGAAATCTTGCCTATGATAGCAATAGGGATGTCAGATACAATGCATATAAGGCTGAATTAAAGGCTTATAAAGCTATAGAGGAATCTGTTGCCATGGGATTAAATAATATTAAAAGAGAAGCGAATATTATGGCATCCCTAAGAGGCTATGATTCTATATTAGATATGGCTTTAGTTCATAATCATATGAAAAGGGAAACTCTTGATGCAATGATTGATGCAATTAAAGAGGAGCTTCCTAAATTTAGGGAATATTTTAAGGCTAAAGCAGAAGCATTAGGCTATAAAAATGGTTTACCATTTTATGAATTATTTGCCCCTATGGGAAAACTTACAAAAACATATACCTACCAAGAAGCAGAAAAGGAAGTATTAGATGTTTATAAATCCTTTTCTCCTCGTTTATATGAAATGGGTTATAAGGCCTTCCATGAGGGTTGGATTGATGTATTACCACGTGAGGGTAAGGTTGGTGGAGCTTTCTGTAGCGGAATTACACCAATCGGTGAATCTAGGGTATTGACGAACTTCACTGGGGCTATGTCCGATATTCAAACTCTAGCACATGAGCTTGGTCATGCATACCACAATGAGGTTTTAAAGGATTCTCTACCATTAAATCAGGACTACCCTATGCAGCTTGCTGAAACTGCATCGATTCTATGCCAAACCTTAATGAGTAAAAAGCTTATCGATGAGGTAAAGGATAAAGAGGAAAAGCTTACTGTAGTTGAAAATTCCTTACAAGAGGATACACAATGTGTCGTAGATATTTTATCTAGATATTTATTTGAAAATATGGTATGTGATACAGAAATAGCTAAGCCACTTGGCGCAAAGGATATGAATCAATTTATGCTAAAGGCACAAGAGGAATCCTATGGTGATGGTCTAGATAAAAAATATTTACATCCATATATGTGGCTATGTAAAAGCCATTATTATAGTGCATCGAATGGATTCTATAATTGGCCATATGCCTTTGGATTGCTATATGCCAAGGGATTATATGCAAAATATATGGAAAACAAAGAAGAATTTGTAAAAAAGTATGATGAAATGTTAAAAAATACTTGTATAATGGATGCGGAAGATGTCGCATTAACTATGGATATCGATATAACAAAAAAGGAATTTTGGATTTCTTCTTTAAAAACAATAGAAGAGGATATCGATTTATTTAAAGAATTATTGAAATAGGTGATACTTATGAAGGTTATTTGTACCAATAAGAGGGCTACATTTGAATATTTTATCCTTGAAAAATATGAAGCTGGCATTAAGCTTATGGGTACAGAAATAAAATCCATAAGAAATGGCCACTGTAATATTAATGATGCTTATGTAATTATGAAAAATAATAGACCTTGGATTGTGAATATGTTCATTGCAAAATATGAATTTGGGAATATATTTAATCATGATGAATTAAGATCAAGAGAATTATTATTACATAAAAAGGAATGCATTAAGCTTGCAGCAAGAATCAAGCAGGAGGGCTTGACTCTTGTTGCACTTAGATGTTATTTTGAAGGTTCCTTAGTTAAAGTAGAAATAGGACTTGCAAAAGGAAAAAAGCTTCAAGATAAAAGAGAAGCAATAAAGGAAAAAGATGCAAAAATCAGAATAGAAAAAGAATATAAAAATTCTTATCGTTAGTTGCAAAATAAAAAAACTTGAATATAATGATATTGCAATAGAATAAATGGGGATGTACTGGATTCGCTGTGAGTTATGAAGGTATGTAAGCATGCAGGAGTAGACTCCTTTAAAAACGTCGAGGTTTAAGAACCGCAGAAAAAGAAAACGATTATGCATTCTTAGCAGCTCGTAACAACGGTGCAGCTAACTTTGCTTACGCTTGCTAATAGAATATAAGCGGCCCACCCAATGTGTTTTCTGTGCATATTGGCTTTGGGTTTTATCCTAGCAGAATATATTTTTATTGTGCTACTCTAACAATAAAAATGAATCTAATAGAGTGTAGTCAGTTTTTGGTCGTCTTACTAGCTTAGGGCTGATGAAAATTTATGGTAAGATAAGCATGTAGAAAGCTTACTGAATTAGTTTACATACATGGGTTCGATTCCCATCATCTCCACCATATTAGTAGAATAGGTTTGATACATAGTTATCAAGCCTTTTTTTGCGTTTAGAATAGGTGTGAACTCAGATAGAAGGTAATTCTGGGTTCTTTTTTTGTTTATATATAGATAATTATTATAAAGATGTTTAGAAGCTCATAGTCATGCTTACACGATTTAAGGCTAGGGTGCTAAAAATTTTACACGATTTAAAGTAGGGGTGCTAACGGTATACACGATTTCCAATAAATTGATTTCATCATCACAGGTTATCCCTCATTTATTCCCTCATTTTGTATAAATGTAAATGTATTTTTTCTGGTTGCTTTCTGGTTGTTTTTTTGGTTGAGAGATGTAGCCATTAATCTAAAATTTTTTGCGCTTTTATCAAAAGTTTACAAAACGATAAAATAAATGACAAATAGAGTGACAAATAGAGTGACAAATAGAGTGACAAATAGAGTGACG
>CAMEKD010000018.1 GCA_945920825.1 uncultured Anaeroplasma sp. | reverse complement strand
AATGCCGCACTGTCACTGCGGAGGTCGCGAGTTCGAGTCTCGTCCGGACCGCCATTTAGGTTTTGTAATTGAATATTTGCCTCGGTAGCTCAGTTGGTAGAGCACAGGACTGAAAATCCTGGTGTCGGCGGTTCAATCCCGCCCTGAGGCACCATTTTTATTTTCAAACCTACCTTTCTTATAGATAAGCACTGACTTGTTCAGTGTTTTTTTTCTTTTTAGTATCCTAAATCTCTTGTTCCTTTATATATTCGATAAAAAGATATGCGATTTTTGAATTTTTCTATAGGTTTTACTTTTGTTTTTATTTCGTTCTTTATCTTTTTCGTGTATAATAATAAAAGCAGTACTATATTTGAAAGGAGTTATTTCAAATGTTTGGAGATTTTTTTAATATAATTAAAAATTTTTTTGAAGATAACCTAGTTGCGAGGATGATTCTTGATGGCTGGCTAACCTTAATAATCATATCTGTTTTGGTTTTATCCGCCTTAAAAATTAGAAAGGCATTAAACTTAATCATTATTGGCTTAATCATTATTGTCTTCTATCTAGTTTCTAAATGGTTAGATTTATCCGTTGCGAAACCAATTTATACAATAGCTGTTGGCTGTTATATTACAATTGCAGTTATCATACTTGCTCCCGAATTAAGAAAGATTATGGAAGTTCAACCAAAATCCTCTGACCAGCAAAAGGCTTTAGTTGTTTCCTCAACACAGGCAACAATCGAAGCAGTAACAGAAGCAGTATTCAATATGGCATCCTTAAAGGTTGGTGCGCTTATCACATTTGAGCAGCATTATTCCTTACAACAATATGCAGAACGTGCGATTTCCTTAAATGCGGATGTTTCAAGAGAATTATTGGAACAAATCTTTATTAAGGATTCTCCACTTCACGATGGTGGTGTAATCATTCGTGGTAACAAGATTGTCTGTGCTGCTGCATATTATACACTAACCCAGGTTGACCTAGATAAAACCATTGGTTCAAGACATAGAGCTGGTATTGGTGTATCCGAAATTACTGACTCTCTAACGATAATTGTTTCTGAGGAGACTGGTGATGTACATGTTGCAAACTCAGGATTTATGAAAAGCATGAACAATAAAAATGAATTGATCGAATACTTAAGTACTTACTTAGGTAAGACTATAGCATAAGGAGGGGTAATATGAAGGTATTAAATATTATAATTGAAATTATAACGTCCCCTTTTACAATCCTATTACGTACAAAAGCTCAAAGAAATACGAGTAAGTTTGTAAAGCCTATCGTTGTGCTTGCTATTGCACTTTTAATTACTTGCGCAATGTTGTTTTTATTCTACTATAAGGAGTTATTTAGAAAATGATACGTTATATTAGCCAAAGTCCAATTATACCTGTTATATTTGCTGGTTTGGTTGTTATCATTGTCTTACTACAGTGCTTAGTTAAAAGAAGATTTTTAAAGGTGCGATTAGTATTATCTCTAATCAATACCTTTACTGCAGTACTTTTATTAGTTTTTTTTGGAGAGATAGAAAAGAAGAATGAAGCTATAGGGAATGATGCCTATTTAATATGGACCTATATTTGTATGTTTACCATCGAGGTTGCTGCCTTTGCATTATTATTCAGTACAATTGATTTTTCTATCACAAATGAAAAATTCCAAAAGACTTTGACAACATCCCTAGATGAAACTAAATTATTTGTATTCCTAGATAAGAAGGATAGAGTAAAGGTCATTTCTAGCTGCTTCTTAGCAAATTTAGGAATTGAAGAAGGACAAGCCCTAAGAAAGAATTTCTTTGATGTAATTGAAGAAAAATATAGAATCATCGGAATGAATCAGGAAGCTGCTTTAAAAAACGATTTAAAGAAGTTTTTCTACCGCTATGATAAAAGAGTACAGGAGGGAGTAAAAACCCCACTTGAAATCAATATTCAATCCGATGATGGACAAGAAGGTTCCTTCTATTTTGTTGAAGATCCAATATTTAGTCGTGGTTCCTATCAAGGAAGACTTTTAATGGGCGAGATGAAGGATGAGGAATCCTTAATGGGAATGGAAAAAGATTTGTCTGAGGCTCAGGGTGAGCTAGATTTAATTCGTAGTCGTTTTACAACCCTACTTTATAAAACAAATGATGGTATATTCTTTAATAATATTACGAATCATTCCATTTGGTTGAATGATGTTTTAGTTGAAAAACTATCCTTAAACGGAAATTCCCTAGATGCAGAGGAATTCTATTCGAATATGCATCCAGATGATATAGCACTTTACCAAAATGTATTGAATAATAATCGTGGTGGAGATTACGAGGTTACATACCGCTATAATACAGGAAGCCATTATGTATATATTAAGGAGATCGGCCAAAAGATTTGCCAAAATAATACTGTAGAATTCTGTGGTATTATGAATGTCATCGATGACTTCCGCTTTGAAAAGACAAATACAATTTTAGATTCCATAGGTACAGAAGCAGAATTAATGAATCGCTACAAGCAATTATTAAGTGACGAAAACAATGTATTCATGGTTGCTCATTTCAAGGTAGCGTCTATTCCTGAAATCAATGAAAAATATGGAAGACCTGTAGGTAATATGATGCTAAGCCAATATGTAGCATATATTAAAAGCAATTATGTTACAAATAATTATATCTACCGTGTTTCTGGTTTGGAATTTGTAGCAATCATTACAAGCTATAATCGTATGGAAGCTTTAAAGAATTCCTTAAGAAATGAAGAAAAGATCTTACATGTTAGTGCGACCTATGCTAGTGAAAAGGTTGCAACTGAGGTTTATATGGGTATTGCATATTCTAGTGACCCAGGTAATAGACGTGAGACCTTAAATAACGCAAAATATGCGTTAAAATACGCCTCTAATCCACAATTTAAATCTTCTTACGCATTCTATAAGGATGTGAAATAATTGAATAAATCAGAAGCTAGAAGCTATGCGCTTCAAAAAAGAAAAGAAGTATTCATAAAGCAAATAGAAGAGGATGTAATAGAAAAAATTATTGCCTCTAAAATATTAGAGCCATTTCAGCATATAGGTATATATTATCCTATAGGCAAGGAAATGAATCTATTACCTCTTACAATTTATTATAAGGATAAAGAATTTTATTTACCTATAACAAAAGAAGAAATATCCTTTGTTAAATATAGTAAAGATAATCCTTTAGTAGATGGACCCTTTCATACAAAGGAGCCTAAAGGTATTATAAAGAATAGAGATGAAATTGAATGCTTTATTATACCTTGCGTTGCCATTTCTTTGAAAAATCAAAGATTAGGCTATGGCAAGGGCTATTATGATAGGTATTTATCTCAATATAAAGGATTAAAAATTGGAATTGTTTATTCAAATGCTATTTTAGATATAGATATGGATAGCTATGATTTAGTATTAGATATCGTTTATTCGGGGTGATTTTATGGTAAGTGTCCTTCTTTTAATGGCTGGAAAAGGTACGAGAATGGGTTATGAAAAAAATAAAGTATTATTACCCTTTGGTGATAAATATCTATTTGAATATCCTCTAGATACCTTCTTATCCTTTGGCTTTGAGGTAATATGTGTTATTCGAAAAGAGGATGAGGAAGAAATAGCAAAGGTCTTAAAGAAAAGAAATGTAAAATACACTCTTGGTGGTAAAACTAGAGGGGAATCTGTTTATAATGGATTAAAGGTAGCAACAGGGGATTATATTATGATTCATGATGCTGCTAGAATGTTTGTGGATAAGGATTTAATTCATGATATTCTAGCTACCTCTTTAGAGGAGGCTCCTATTCTTACCTACACGAAGGTAAAGGATACGATTAAAGCCTTAGAGGATAAAAAACTAAATACCTTAAATAGGGATAGCTTAATTGCTGCATCAACACCACAATGCGCGAAAAAATCCTTATTCTTAGATGTATATGAAAGAGCATTTAAGGATGGATATAGTGCTACAGATGATATTTCCTTAATTGAAAAATATTATAAGGATATGGAAATAAAGCTTGTTTTAGCTAAGGATACTATATTTAAGGTTACAACAAAGCTTGATTATGATTTAGCATTATTGCTATGGAGGGAAATCTATGATTAGAATCGGTCATGCGTGGGATACGCATAAGCTTGTAGAAAATAGGAAGCTTATCCTGGGTGGAATCTTAGTAGATTATCCCTTAGGATTATTGGGGCATAGTGATGCGGATGTTGTATTACATGCAGTTGCAGAAGCCTTACTTGGCTCCTTAGCTTTAGGAGATTTAGGTACATTTTATCCGGATAATAGTGATAAAACATTAAATATGGATTCAAAGATTATATTAAAGGAATGCTATCAAAGAGTTCTTGATTTAGGATTTCATATCAATAATTTAGATTTAACTATTTATTCCCAAAATGTAAGAATTGCTCCTATAAGATTAAAGATTCAAGAAAGTATTGCGGGATTGTTAAATATCGGAAAAGACCAGGTATCTGTTAAAGCGACAACCTGGGAAAAGATGGGATTTATTGGAGAAGGAAAGGCTTTAGCCTGTGAATGTGTTTGCTTAGTTGAGGATTAAAAATTATTTTTAATGGAGGTGATTCCATGCTTTCCAATTCTATTAATATGGTAGAAATCATTGTTGCAAATGGAATTGCACTATTGGTTTTATTTATATGTGCATTCAGCAATATGGCAAGAATTAAAATAAAAAGCACAGATGGACTATCTTTATTAATCTTAATTATTGTCCTTTCCCTATGCTGTATATTTGAGACTTTTGTTTCCTTAGTCGATGGCGGAAGTGGAATTTTTCCACAAAATGATTTTACGAGAGCCTTTAATTTGATTGGTAACACGATAACCTTTACAGGAAACATTATCATGTCTTGCTGCTGGAGTATATTTGTTATTGGCCATTTAAGTGGATATGTAAAAAAGACTAGAATATATGTTTTAGCAGGTATTTTTTTAGCCTATTTAATTGCAATTATCATTAATTGCTTTGTTCCATATATATTTCGTGTAGATAGTGATGGAATATATCATAGAGTGGGTATAGGATATTATATCAATCTCTTGTTCGCTGTTCCACTTTTCGTTATAGATCCACTTTTTAATTATATTAGAATTAAAAGAAGTGGTGGGTTATTAAAATTCTTCCCAATTTGGGTATTCTATTTATCTGCTGCTACAGGAATTCTATTCCAAATTCTATTCTATGGCATTTCAACAATTTATGTTGGATTTTCCCTAGCCGTATGTGGAATGCTAATGAGCATGCAAAATGATTTGATATTCTTTGATAAGCTTACAGGTCTATATAATAGATATTATCTAGATTATTTAAAAAAGAAAATGAATGCTTCAGATAGAAAAGCAGAATATACAGCAATGATGCTAGATTTAAATGGCTTTAAACAAATCAATGATAAATATGGTCATCAAGAGGGAGATAATGCATTAATAAAAACAGGTGAACTCCTTAAGGTTGCTGTAGGAAGCTATGGAACAGTTATAAGATATGCTGGTGATGAGTTTATTATTATTTTACATACACAGGTCGATGCTATTATTAACGAGGTTGTGCATAATATAAATCGACAGTTTAATATATATAATAAAGGACATGTGGTTCCTTATGAATTATCGATTTCTATAGGCTATTCCAAAGCTGATTTAAAGAAATATAACGTTGATGATTTAATGAATGATATCGATAAGAAAATGTATTTAGATAAAGAAAAAAGAAAACAAGAAAATATGGGATAAAAGCTGAGGATTCCTCAGCTTTTCTATAAGAGGTTTTATGATACGTGTACTTTTTGTTTGTCATGGAAATATATGTAGAAGCCCCATGGCAGAATTCCTATTTAAGGATATGGTAAAAAGAAATGGACAAGAGAATAATTTTTATATTGAATCCTGTGCAACCTCAAGCGAGGAAATAGGAAATCCTGTTCATAGTGGCACAAAAAGAATATTAAATTCCTTAGGAATTGATTGCTCTTTAAAAAGAGCGAGAAGAATAAGATATGAGGATTATGATTCATTTGATTATATAATTTTAATGGATGAGGAAAATAGATGGGGCTTAAGATATGTGATTCCAAATGACCCTAAAAATAAGATACATAATTTATTAGAATATGCTGGATTAAATAGAGATATAAGGGATCCTTGGTACACAGGAAACTTTAAGGAGACCTATTCTGATATAATGCTTGGGTTAAATGCGTTTTATAACCATCTTATTAAGAAATAAACTTTGAATTATCCTATGGATAGTGTATAATAGTGGCGGTGAAAAAAATATGGTATTTAAATGTGTAAAAGGAATGTTTGAGCTTGTAAAAAATTACAGGGAAGCATTCAATTTAGAAGCATTCCAATCAAAATATTTAGAGGAATACTTCGATAAGAACATGTACATAGTTGGCGATATTTCATCAGAAATCCTAAGACTAAAGGGATTTAATACAGATCCTAAGAGCGATAATTATTATGGATTTATTGAAGATTATTTAGAAATATCCTGTGCCTTTGGGTGCCCATACTACGTCTTAAAGAGAATCAAGAATGAGGCTGAATATAGACGTCTTGAAAAAGAGGGTAAGCCTGTAGATACAGAAGATGATCGTATTACGATTCATCCTATGACTAAGGAAAACTTCGATAAGGAATCCTTAGTGCTTAAGCCATCGCAAAAGGGTAAGCCAAATATTGTTATTGACCCAAGAAAGATCAATTCGATTCCTAAGGGAGGATAATGATTCTAAGGATCAAAATAAGAAGGGCAATAAGGAAGTAGAGGAAAAGGTTGTAACACAAACCTTTGTATCTGCCTCTGAGGGCTTTGATCCATCAAAGATGAAGGATAGAAGAAAACCGGATATGAAGGATAAAAAGAAGAACCCTAAGGATAATAAGCCTAAGCAGTTTAATAATAACAATAAGCCAAAGGGCGATAATAGAGTAAAAAATGATTCTTCTGATGAAAAGCAAAATCAGAACTTTAATAGAAACAAGAATCATTATAAAAAGAATAAGAATTTCAATGGTAATAGACAGGATAAGGGCAAGGATAAGTAGTTATGGAAAATAATGCTAGAGAAAATGAAGAAATAGTAAAGGATATTGATAAGGTATTAGAAAAGATTCGTCCTTATTTAAATAGTGAGGGTGGAGATATCGAATTAGTAAAATTCGAGGATGGCATCGTTTATGTAAAAATGATGGGTGCATGCGTTGATTGTGGTGCCTTAGATTCCACTTTAACCGATGGTGTTGAGGCATTACTTATGGAATATGTTCCTGAGGTAATTGGCGTTAAAAACGTTATCGATTCAATTTAAGAATTGAAATCTTCCTTTTGGGGAGATTTTTATTTATTTTTAAGTTTAGTAATGCTATAATGTATAAGGTGATTTCAAGGAGGATTTTCTAATGGAAAAGAAATTAGTTTTAGATGTATCAAAGACAAAGGGCTTTTATGATGAGGCCTTATATAACGAGGTTAAAAAGGAAGTTTTAGCTGCACAAAAGGTTTTAAATGAAGAAACTGGTGCAGGCAATGATTTCTTAGGCTGGTTAGATTTACCAGTAAATTATGATAAAGAAGAATTTGCAAGAATTAAGGCTGCAGCAAAGAAGATTCAGTCGAATTCTAGTGTACTTGTGGCTATCGGTATTGGTGGTTCTTATTTAGGTGCTCGTGCAGCAATTGAATTCATGAAGAAATATTTCAACCAAAAGGGTGTTGAGGTTATCTTTGTTGGTAACCAGATTTCCTCTACCTATGCATATGAGCTAATTGACTACCTTAAGGATAAGGATTTCTCTATTAATGTCATTTCTAAGTCTGGTACTACAACAGAGCCTGCCATTGCTTTCCGTGTATTTAAGGCATATGCTGAGGAAAGATATGGTAAGGAGGGTGCAAGGGAAAGAATCTATGCAACTACAGACAAGAAGAAGGGTGCATTAAAGACTTTAGCTGATGCTGAAGGATATCCTGAATTCGTAGTACCTGATAACATTGGTGGACGTTTCAGTGTATTAACTGCAGTAGGTCTACTTCCTATTGCTGTTGCAGGAATTGATATTGATGCAATGTTAAAGGGTGCAGCTGATGCACGTGAATTATATAAGAATGCTGATTTCGAGGAGAATGAAGCATTACAGTATGCTTTAGTAAGAAACGTATTATATCGTTCTGGCAAGAAGTTTGAAATGCTTGTAAACTATGAGCCAAGATTAAGCTATTTCGCTGAATGGTGGAAGCAATTATATGGTGAATCTGAAGGTAAGGACCATAAGGGAATATGGAATACAAGTGCTTCCTTCTCTACAGATTTACACTCCTTAGGCCAAATGATTCAGGATGGAGAAAGAACAATCTTCGAAACGGTATTAAATATTGAAAATCCAGTAGAAGAGGTTAAGATTTCTGCAACAGAGGATAATCTTGATGGATTAAACTTCTTAGCTGGTAAGTCTATGGATTATGTAAATAAGATGGCAATGGAGGGTACATTACTTGCTCATGTTGAGGGTGGAGTACCTAACATTAGAGTAACTGTATCGAATGTATCTGCATATACATTTGGTTATATGGTATATTTCTTTGAATATGCTTGTGGTGTATCCGGCTATACCCTAGGTGTTAACCCATTCAACCAGCCAGGTGTTGAAGCATATAAGAAGAATATGTTTGCCCTTTTAGGTAAGCCAGGCTATGAAGAGAAGCAAGCTGAGCTATTAGCTAAGCTTGGAAAGTAAGATAATAGGACGGATACACCGTCCTTTATTTTTAAATGAAGAAAGTAAAGGATGATAATTATGGCAGAATTTAAGCGAATTGCAAAGTTTTATAAGGTTTCTAAGGAACAATACCTAAAGAGTTTTGATAATAAAAATAATGAGGAAATTCTATCGATTTATGATGATATTTTATTACCTAAAAGAGCAACCAAAGGCTCTGCGGGCTATGATTTTTTTGCGCCATTTGATATTGTGCTAAAGCCAGGTGAGACCATTAAGGTTCCAACCGGCATCAGGGTATCTATGGAAGAAAATTATGTACTTAAGCTATACCCAAGATCCGGCTTAGGCTTCAAGTATAGATTACAGCTAAATAATACAGTAGGCATCATTGATTCCGATTATTATTATTCAGATAATGAAGGTCATATTTTTGCAAAAATAACGAATGATTCTAATGAAGGAAAAACATTAGAAATCAAAAAAGGTCAAGGCTTTATGCAGGGTATTTTTGTAGAATATGGTATTACACTAGATGATGATACTGTTGAAGTTAGAAATGGTGGCTTTGGCTCTACAACCAAATAAATATTCGAATCCCTTACAGGAAACGTACAAAAAGATAGGATTTTGTTTATAAAAACGTTTTGGTTACATATATTATTGAAATGTGTTTTAAAATGACATATAATGACATTGTTTTGAAAAAGGAGGAATAAAGTTATGGGTTTCATTAATTGGATTGATGGTTTATCTAAGGGCATGAAGATTTTCGTATTCTTCCCTATTTGGGGTTGGGTCTTTGGCTTCTTATATAGATTATTTAAGTTCATTAACGATACTTCAAAGGTTATCAACTTGATTGGTGCAATTCTATTTGTTTTAGGACCTCTAGGATTTGCTCTTGAAATCATTGACTTTGTATTTATTTTCGTTAATGGCAAGCCAACATTCTTAGTTGATTAAGAAAAATCCTCATTTTGAGGATTTTTTGATTACTTTTATATATTGTTAGTGTAAATACTATATATTATCGAAAAAAATTATTTTTTACTTGAAATTAAAAAGTAATATGGTATAATTTAAGGGCTGTTTTATGCAGTAAAGCACATCATTCCGCTGGCAATTGGGATTTATTGGCTATGAATCATGTTAAGTAAAAGGAGATATACTATGGCAAATGCAAAGGGTCAGGCTTTAATCAATGAGATTACAGCTGAATATCTTCAGGATCGTCCTAGCTTCCGTGCTGGTGATACTGTAAAGGTATATGTTAAGATTGTCGAAGGTGATACTCATCGTATCCAGGTATTCGAAGGCTTAGTTATTAAGCGTCAGGGTTCTGGTATTTCTGAGACATTCACTGTAAGAAAGATTTCTTACAATGTAGGTGTTGAGCGTACATTCCCTGTTCATACACCATCTATTGACCATATTGAAGTAGTTAGAAAAGGTAAAGTACGTCGTGCTAAGTTAAATTACATCCGTACATTATCAGCTAAGGCTGCTCGTATTAAGGAACGTCGATAATCAAGGAAGACTGTTAGAGGAAACTCTAACAGTTTTTTTAAATTATGGGAAATTATAAAAAGAATAACAACACTATTGACAATTATTATAAAACACTGTAATATAAAATTCGAAAGATGTGATAGTTTGACTATCAATTTAAAAGTGCGACAAAAATTTTATTTGGTTATTAAAAAATCGAGCAAAATGTTAAGCCATATTAGGCATATATTGATTTTGTTCGAATAGCACGCTACAATACCTTGTTATTGAAGTAGAAAAAATAAAATGAATGAAAGAAGAGGGAAAAAAGTATGAAGGATGATGAAATTAAGGTAAAAATTGCAGAAGTTGCAAAGCGCGAATTTTTAGAATTAGGTTATGTTGATGCCTCTATGAGAAACATTTCAGGTAAGGCTGGCTTAACTACAGGATCTTTATATAATAGATTCAGAGATAAGGCAGAATTATTCGAATATATCGTAGGAGATTCAGTAAATGGTGTATTTGAAAAATTTGAGAACTTTAATGCTTCATATTCTATTAGAGAAAATGCAGAAATTCAAAGTGAAGAAGAACAATATAATACATCTGCAATGAAGTTTATTATTGATACTATGTTTGATAATTATGATTCCTTTGATTTAATTATTAACAAGGGCACAGGCTCTCCATATGAGAATTTTATAGATAAGCTTATTGATGTTGCAACAAAGAACACTCTAAACTATATTTATAGTACTAAGCAAGAAATTAAGAATCCTCAAATTATTGCGGATATTACGCACTTATTAAATGTTGCCTTATTTGATGCTATTACAGAAATCTTCCGTAAGCATTATACTAAGGAGCAGGCAATCGATTATATGAGGAGTATTTATTTCTTCTACGATGCTGGTTGGTCAAAGCTATTAGAAAAGAATTTTTAAAAAGGGCTACGGCTCTTTTTCATTGAGGGTAAAGATGAAGAAACTAGTTTTACGTAAGGAAGAAGCTGTTGATATTGAAAGACTAATTGATGTAAAGGTCGAAACAGATTCTGGAGTGTATAAGAGAGTATTTCCTACGAAATGGGGGAGTATAACCCTATTGATTTTTGAAAGATATTATCATAGAATTGGTTCGGATCTTTCCATTACGTTAATATCAGACAAAAGGGAAAATGAGACTACCGTTGAAATTATTGCTGCTGGTGGAAAAACATCCGTTTTACAATTTGATTTCGAGGCTGAAAAGTCTGCGACAAAATCCATTGCAGGAATCCTTATAAATGATGGTTTTGAGATTTTAGAGGACTAATTTTAGTCCTCTTTCATTTTTTACATAGAGATTACAATGTTATTTACATATTTTTTCAAAAACGCTTACATTTTGAAGGTTTGAAATATTGAAAATGAATTTTCGCTATGATATAATACAATTACTATATATCGCGTGAGGTGAGTATCAAATGGCAAATACAACAATTTATGACGTTGCTGGAGCAGCAAAAGTATCTTTAGCAACTGTAAGCCGTGTCATGAACAATCCTGAAAAAGTAAATCCCGAGACTAGAGAAAAGGTATTAAAGGTAATTAAGGAATTAGGATATCGTCCAAATGCCATCGCCAGAGGTCTTGCGAGCCGTAAAACTACCACAGTAGGTATCGTTATGGCAGATGTTTCCAGAGCTGCAACAGCACAGCTACTAGGTGGTATTATTGATATCAGTAAAAAATATGATTATGCAATTAAATTATTCTCTATGGCAGAAAACGACGATATTAAAGAAACGATTCGTCAGGTGGTTGCAGAACAGGTGGATGGTATCTTGTTTTTAAATGATGAGCTAGAGCCATCTCAAATGGAAATGTGTATGAGCTTAATTCAAGATGCTCAGATTCCAGTTGTATTATGTAATGCAATGTATGATGAAAAGGATATTCCTGCTGTAGGTATCGATTATGAGAATGCAACATATGATATTACAAAGGAATTAATTGATAAGGGTAAAAAGAATATTTATCTTGCAACTACAGTAAGAAGATATTCTGTTAATTTCCATAAAATTGCAGGTTATACAAAGGCTATGCAGGATGCAGGACTTGAGCCTTTAGTATTCCGTACATCTGGTGATGTATCGATTAATGCATTACACTTCCAGGAATTTATTAAGCACAATAATATTGAAGCTTTAATTGCAGTACGTGATTCTATTGCAGTTTCTTTCATGAATGTTATGATTAAGGCTGGCTTTAAGATTCCTGAGGATTGTGAGGTTGTAGGTTTACAAAATACAAAATATGCAATTCTTTCAAGACCTAACTTGACATGCGTGGATACTCCGGTGTATGATATAGGAGCTGTTTCTATGAGACTTTTAACTAAGTTTATGAAGCATGAGGAAATTCAAGAATCTAAGGTATTATTACCTTATAGAATCGTAGAAAGAGAAACAACAAAAGAATAATCCTGATGAAGGAAAAGAAGTAGATTTGAATTTTTAAGCTATAGAGAGCTCATGGGTGGTGGAAATGAGTACAAAATTTAAATTGAATTACATTCTGGAGGGAATTTAATGAGTGCCATACGCATGTATGGAACTAAGGTGGTACCGCGAAATATTCGTCCTTAGAGTAATCTAAGGGCGTTTTTTTAATTTTAAAGGAGGAATTATTTATGGGTATTTATGAAGAATTAGAATGGAGAGGATTAATTAAGGATGTATCTGATCCATCATTAAAAGAGAAATTGAATGCAGGAGGGCTTACCTTCTATATAGGAACGGATCCAACAGGAGATTCCTTACATATAGGACATTTCTCTAGCTTTTTAATTTCAAAAAGATTAAAGGATGCAGGACATCACCCAATTTTACTTGTTGGTGGTGCAACAGGATTAATTGGAGATCCAAAGCCAGACGCAGAGCGTCCTATGATTACAAAGGAAGAGGTCTTGCATAACTTTAATTGCTTAAAGGCTCAGGCTGAAAAAATCTTTGGCTTTGAGGTTGTAAATAACTACGATTGGATTAAGGATATTAATGTCTTAGATTTCTTAAGAGATTATGGTAAATTCTTTAATGTAAACTATATGCTAAATAAGGATATTGTAGCTAGAAGATTATCTGAAGGTATCACATTTACCGAATTCTCTTATATGATTTTACAGGCACTGGATTTCTGGTATTTAAATAAGACTAAGAATGTTACACTTGAGGTTGCAGGACAAGACCAATGGGGTAATATTACTGCAGGTATCGAGCTTACAAGAAAGAAAGAAGGCAAGGAAGTATATGGCTTCACTATGCCACTTTTAACGAAGGCGGATGGTACAAAATTTGGTAAGACCAACGGTAAGGCAGTATGGCTTGATGCAAAGAAGACAAGTCCATATGAAATGTACCAATTCTTTATCAATAGTGAGGATTCCAAGGTTATTGATTACTTAAAGTTCTTAACTTTCCTATCTAAGGAAGAAATTATGGAATTAGAGGAGAAGAATAAGGTTGCACCTCACCTAAGAGAAGCACATAAGGCACTTGCACATGAGGTAATTACCTTCTTACATGGGGAGGAGGCATACACTGAGGCAGTAAAGATTAGTGAGGCATTATTCTCCGGTAAGGTAAATGAGCTTACTGCAGATGAAATCCAAATGACAGAAAATGACCTACCTTTAGTTATGGGTAAGGATTATACATTAGCTGAGGCATTAATCGAATGTGATTTAGCAAAATCAAAAAGAGAGGCTAGAGAATTCATACGTAATGGTGCTGTATTAGTGAATGGAGAAAAGGTTACAGATGAAGCAGCAACACTCTCTAAGGATAAGGCTATCGAAGGTAGATATATTGTCCTAAGAAGAGGTAAAAAGCTTTACGCTTTATTGAAATACTAAGAATAAGCTCTGGGGAAACCCGGAGTTTTTTTTGACTGTTTTAAGAACTTATAAAATAAAATTAGAAAAAATCTATAAAAATGAGTACATTGTACACATTTTCACATTTTAAAAGAATTGAGTTTTCTAGATATATTTTATATAATAGATTGAATTTTAATAATTCTATGATTTCGGAGGTAATGAAAATGGAAAAGATTAAAATGACAACTCCACTTGTTGAAATGGATGGAGATGAAATGACTCGTATTCTATGGAAGATGATTAAGGATGAGCTTATTTATCCTTTTGTAGATTTAAAAAGCGAGTATTATGATTTAGGATTAATGGAAAGAGAAAGGACTAAGGATCAGGTAACGATTGATTCTGCCAATGCGACAAAAAGATTAGGTGTTGCAGTAAAATGTGCAACGATTACGCCAAATAAGCAAAGAGTAGAGGAATACAATTTATCTGAAATGTGGAAGAGCCCTAATGGTACTATTCGTGCTATCTTGGATGGTACTGTATTTCGAGCACCTATTCTAATTGATCCCATTAAGCCTCAGGTAAAGAATTGGAAAAAGCCAATTACTATCGCAAGACATGCCTATGGAGATGTATATAAGGGTACTGAATTTAGAATTACAGAACCAGGAAAGGCAGAGCTTGTATTCACTGGTGAATCTGGTAATATCATGAGAGAAACCATCTATGATTTTGAATGTGGTGGAGTACTTCAGGGCTTATATAATAAGGATTCTTCTATAAAATCCTTCGCTCATTCTTGCTTTAAATATGCAATCTCAACAAAACAGGATTTATGGTTTTCAACAAAGGATACTATTTCTAAGAAATATGATCAGACATTTAAATTAATGTTTGAAGAAATTTACGAGAAGGAATATAAGGCAGAATTTGAAAAATTAGGCATTAAATATTTCTATACCTTAATTGATGATGCTGTAGCTAGAGTTATAAGAAGTGAGGGTGGCTATATTTGGGCATGTAAGAATTATGATGGAGATGTTATGTCCGATATGGTATCTACAGCCTTTGGCTCCTTAGCTATGATGACTTCTGTTTTAGTTTCCCCTGATGGAAAATATGAATATGAAGCTGCTCATGGTACAGTTACAAGACATTATTATAAATATTTAAAGGGTGAAGAGACATCTACAAACCCTATGGCTACTATATTCGCATGGAGCGGTGCCTTAAGAAAAAGAGGAGAGCTTGATGGCCTTAAGGATTTAGTTTTATTTGCAGACAATTTAGAGGCTGCATCTATTGAAACCCTAATGCAGGGTACTATGACTAAGGATTTAGTTGGTTTAGTCGAGGAAGGCTTTACATGCCATGCAGTAAATTCTTTAGAATTTATTCAGGCAATTCGTAAGAACCTAGAATTAAAATACTAGTTTAGAGAGCTTCGGCTCTTTTTTCTAATTTTTAACTAAGAAAGCGGTTGACAAACCGCTTAAAATATAAGGGATTATCGATTTTTCCGAATTTCTATGATATAATGTGATAAATCTTTTGTATTTTTGGAGGGAACCTATAATGAAAAAGACATTAACATATAAAATATTAGATGCTCACAAGGTAAGTGAGGATTTAGAAAATAATAAAATGAGCATTAAAATTGACCAAACCTTAACACAGGATGCAACAGGTACTATGGCATACTTAGAATTTCTATCCTTTGGTATTGATAAGGTTAAAACGGACCTATCTGTTTCCTATGTCGATCATAATACATTACAAAATGGATTTATGAATGCAGATGACCATAAGTTTTTACAAACGGTTGCTGACAAATACGGTATCGTATTTTCTAAGGCTGGTAATGGTATTTGTCACCAGGTAAACGTAGAACGCTTTGCTGTACCTGGAAGAACAATATTAGGTTCTGATTCCCATACACCTACATCGAGTGGTGTTGGTGCACTTGCGATTGGTGCTGGAGGACTTGGTGTTGCCTGTGCAATGGCAGGTATGCCTTTTACTATCGTAAGACCAAAGGTTGTTGGTGTAAAATTATTAAATAAATTAAGAAATGGTGTATCCGCTAAGGATATTATTATTCACTTAATTGGATTAATGACCGTAAAGGGTGGAGTAAATAAGGTTATTGAATATTATGGAGATGGTGTTAAAACATTATCTGTACCTGAGCGTGCAACGATTTGCAATATGGGTGCAGAGCTAGGCGCAACATCATCCCTATTCCCATCCGATGAAATCACAAAGGAATTCTTAAGATTACAAGGAAGGGAAGAAGACTATAAAGAATTATCTAGGGATGAGGATTGTATATATGATGAGGATATCACGATTGATTTAGCAAGCTTAGAGCCAGAGGCTTCCTGCCCGAATTCTCCAGATAATGTAAAATTAGTATCTCTACTTAAGGATATTAAGGTAGATCAGGTATTAATTGGTTCTTGCACAAATTCAAGCTATTATGATTTCGTTAAGGTTGCATCTATCCTAAAGGGTAAAAAGATTCATAAGGATGTTTCCTTAGGCATTGCTCCAGGATCACAGCAGGTACTTCAAATGATTACGAAAAATGGTATTTTAGATGTATTGCTAGAATCTGGTGCTAGAATATTAGAATCTGCATGTGGACCTTGTATTGGTATGGGTCAATCCCCTGCAACAGATGCAGTATCCTTACGTACCTTCAATAGAAATTTCTATGGTAGAAGTGGTACAAATTCAGCTAAGGTATATTTAGTTTCACCTGAGGTTGCTGCATTATCTGCAGTAAATGGCTATATTTCAAGCCCACTAGGTATGGAATTAAATGAATTCAGTATGGATGTAGAATATCCAAAGTGTGATTCCTTATTATATAAGCCAACATTTAAATCTGAGGTTGTGATGGGTCCAAACATTAAGCCAATTCCAAAGTTTTTACCTATCGGTAATAATTTCGATGCTAAGGTAATGATTTCACTTGAGGATAATATTACAACAGACCATATTATGCCAGCAGGAGCTAAGGTCTTACCTTATCGATCGAACATTGAAAAGATTAGTGAATTTGTATTCTCTAATATTGATGAGGGATTTTCAAAAAGATGTCTTGAAAATGGTGCTGGTGTTATCGTTGCAAAAACAAATTATGGTCAGGGCTCAAGCCGTGAGCATGCCGCTATTGCACCAAGATATTTAGGTATTAAGGCAGTTATTGCATCATCATTCGCAAGAATTCATAAAAAGAATTTAATAAATTTTGGTATTTTACCAATAGAGCTTGATATGGATGCGGATTTACTAGATGAAATCAATGTTTCCTTTGATAAGGAAACCATTAAGGTTACAAACAAAACAAAGGGTAAGAGTTATGAAAGGGTATTAGATCTTACACCAGAGGAATATAATTTAATTCAGGTTGGTGGATTATTAAATACCTTCTAAAGGAGGGCTATTATGGATGATTATTTTTTATTAGAAAAATATCATGATTTGCTAGAGGATGGTGCTATTCCATCGGATTTATACGATAAATATGATGTAAAAAGAGGACTTAGAAATAATAATGGTACTGGAGTATTAGTTGGTTTAACTAAGGTAGCTGAGGTGTCTGGGTATTATGTTTGTGATGGCGTTAAGCTTCCAAAGGAAGGTAATCTATATTATAGAGGGATTGATATTCGTGATGTAGCTAAAATGGCAGGTGATGATTTTGGCTATGAGAACACATGCTTCCTATTATTATTTGGTCATTACCCAAATCAAACAGAATCAAAAATCTTTAAGGCTGTGATTCGAGATCAATATGAACTTCCTGAAGGGTTTATGGAAAATATTATTCTAAAGAATCCATCAAAATCCTTGATGAATCATATGACAAGAAGTATTTTATCCTTGTATTCCTTTGATGAGGATCCAGATAATATTGAAGGCTTTGAGCTAATAAAGAAGGGAGTTTCCCTAATTTCAAAGATGCCTGCAATCATGGCCTATTCCTTACAAACAAAAACACATTATTTAGACCATGATTCCTTACATATTCATTTCCCAAAGAAGGAATATTCCTTCGCTGAAAATATTTTATATTTATCTAGAAATGATGGTAAATTTACAGAGCTTGAGGCAAAGACCTTAGATATGTGCTTAATGGTTCATGCAGATCATGGTGGAGGAAACAATAGTGCCTTTGTTGGTACTGTAGTTTCATCTACCCTAACCGATATCTATTCTATGGTTGCTGCATCTATGTGCTCCTTAAAGGGGCCAAGACATGGTGGAGCCAATATGGCTGTTTTGGATATGATGACGGAAGTGGAAAAGGAAATCGGATTAAATCCTAAAGACGAAGAATTAAATACAATTATTCAAAGATTATTAAATAAGGATTTCTTTGATCATTCTGGATTAATCTATGGCGTAGGTCATGCGATTTATACTATGTCTGATCCAAGAGCGGAGCTTTTAAGAGATGTAGCCTATAAGCTTACATTAGAAAAGCATTCAGAGAAATTTGAATTATATCAAAGATTTGAGCGTCTTGCTGTAAAGGCATTAGAGAAAAAAACAGGCAAGGCTGCCTGTGTTAATGTCGATTTCTATAGTGGATTGATTTATGAAATGCTAAACATTCCAAGAGATTTATTCATTCCATTATTCAGTGTTGCAAGAGTTGTTGGATGGGTATCTCATGATATTGAGAATTTATTATATTCCAATAAGATTGTAAGACCAGCAACAAAATATGTAGGAGATGAGAAGTAATTGGGCGACCAATTACTTTTTAATTGATCTATAGAAAAGAAAAGGATGGCATTTCTGCCATCCTTTCCTTTTTTGGGAGAGATTATTTTGAAAAGTTATTTTTCTTTTAGCATCTATATAATACCACTTATGAAAGCGTTTGTAAACCCCCTTTTTTATATTTTTTACTAAAATTTTTCGAGAATTCGTTTAAAAACGAAAAAATTGCATGAATTGGTGATCGTTTAATATATCCATAGGATAGAAGAAATTATATAACGAATTCAAAAAAAGTATGTTATACTTAATACGTATACATAAGTAGGTGATTTTATGGATCGTAGAGGCTTTTTGCTTGAAATGAGAAAAGCACATCAGCTAAAGGGGCTAAAGCCTTGTTATGTCATGATAAATCTAAGATTAGATAAACTCTATCATGGGGAATATATAATGTCTATAAGAGAAGATAAATTATATTTTCAAAAGATCAATCGTTTATTTGGAATGCTTAGGCCGGAATCTGATTTTGAAATTACAATTACAGATTATAGCTATTTTAAAATAGAAATTAAAAAGGCTAGAGCATCACTTATTTTATATAAAGATAATGGAGATTATATATCTATGGATTACATGATAGGCACAAAGGAATCCTTTTCTACAGAGGATAATATAGAAAGAATTACAAAATGCTTTTTAGAACTTAAGCTCCATAGAATGGAGGTAAAAGATGGCGAATAAGGAATTAACACAAGAACAAAAGGATTTAATTAAGAAATATGAATCTGGCAAAAAAACTACTCCAAAGGATACATTTAAGGATAAAAGATCAATGTATCAGGAGCAAACGGATAGAAATTATAAGGATGGTGATAGGAATTGATTACCATAGGAGAGTATCAAACATTAACTGTTGCAAGAGTATCCGATTTAGGGTATATGCTAACCGATAAAAAGGATGAGGTATTACTTCATTTTAAGCAAGCGAAAAATACGTATAAGGAAGGAGATTCCGTTAAAGTATTTATTTATGCCGACAAGGCTAAAAGATTAACAGCAACAGAGGCTATAGTTTCTGCAACAGTTTTAGATGCAGGCTTTGCGACGGTTGTAGAAATATTACCTGGTACTGGTGTATTTGTGAATATTAATACACCAAAGGATTTATTATTATCTAAGGATTATTTACCTTATGATGAAAGAAAATGGCCAAGTATTGGCGATAAGGTATTTATAAGATTAAAGGTTAAGCATGATATTTTAACAGCTAAGCCATTAAATCGTTTTGATATTAAAAGTATAAAATCGGATTTAAGATATAGGGATAATGAGCAAGTAGAAGGCTATGTATGCTATTTCTCTAGCAAGGGCATGGGAATCGTTACAAAGGATATTAAATATGTATTTGTACCATCTACTCAGCTAAGAGGAGATTACCATATGGGAGAAGAGGTAATGGTTACCATTACAAAGGAAATAGACAATGAATATTATGGTACATTAAATCAGCATAAGGAAATTCAAATGATTGAGGATAAAGAGATTATCCTAGATTATTTAAAGGGCCACGACGGAGTAATGAGGCTTACGGCAAAATCCTCTGCAGAGGAGGTAGAAGCATTACTTGGTATGTCAAGAAAAGCCTTCAAAAGAGCTTATGGCGGATTATATAAGGATGAGCTCATTACCTTTGATGAAGAAAAAACTCGATTAAAGGATTATAAATAAGAGGTGATTCTCTTGGGAAAAAAGCTTAGATTCGCATCAGAAATAGCTATAAATGCATTTCTTTTCGCTTTAGTGGTTTTAGGTGTAATTCTTTTATATGTCACTGCTAAACAGCCAGATGTTTTATCTTATTTAAATGAATATGAAAAGAGGATTATTGATGCATCCTTATTATTCTTTATTATTGGTATAATACTTGCTGTCCTCATCCTTGGAATTCTTATTTTATGTATAATTCATAAGGCTTCTAACATAAAAAGAATATTATCTATTTTTACTGCTGGCTTACTTGCTATTCCACTTGCTGGAATTTTTGTATCCTTATGTAAGAATAATAGTGCACAGGTAGCGGTATTGGTTTTATTATTGATTACTTACCTAGGGAATATTGCTTATCAAATCTATTTATTAATTACAGATAGTAAAAAAATAGAGAAGAAGGAAGATTATTATTTTAAAGAATTAACTCAGTAAAATGGGAGGTCTTTATGCCAGAAGAGGATTATGAAGCAAGAAAGAATAATACGGTAGGTACACTTTGGAAAAATCAACCAGCTGAGCTCATGCGTAATAATTTAGCCTATCAGAATGGAAAAGAAATAGAATCTGATTTTCATGAGGGATGTGGAAGCAAAAAGGAATATGATAAATATCCTAAGGAATACTTTACCAAAATTCTTACATTTAAAGATAAAATTGACCTTATTTTAAAATATAAGAAGATTACTATAGAAGAATTAGCTATAGCTATTAAAATATCAAAAGAAGAGCTTTTAGAGTATTATAATCAAAATAAAATACCAAAGGAGGATATTTTAATGGAACTATCCAATATTTCATTATATCCAGTATCCTTTTTCAAAGAAAAATCTATGATCGATACAACAAATACGCATCATAGAAAAAGAGTAGTAATAGCTATACTTTTATTGATTATCGTTATTTTAACTGCTGTAGGTGGAATACTATATCTATATTATAGTACCCATAGCTAGTGTAATTTTTTAAGAATATACCCCTAATTTTTGCCCAAAATTATTTTTTCAATTTTCTTGTTGCAAAATTATTTTTAGTATGATACAATTATCTAGCGTGGTCCGGTAGTTCAGTTGGTTAGAATGCCGCACTG
>CAMEKD010000017.1 GCA_945920825.1 uncultured Anaeroplasma sp. | reverse complement strand
CAGGTTTATCTGTTTCTCGTGTTGGTGGTGCGGCTCAAACGAAGGCCGTAAAGAAGGTATCTGGTACACTAAGACTAGATTTAGCATCCTACCATGAGCTTGAATCCTTTACTCAGTTTGGTTCAGATCTAGATGCAGTAACTAAGGCTAAGCTCGATAGAGGTAAGAGAACACAAGAGATATTAAAGCAGGATTTACATAAGACTCTAAATATGGAAGAAGAAGCAATGATTTTATATGCATTAACGCATGGCTTCTTAGATAATATTCCTGTTGAGTCTTTAGCTAAATATGAGGAATCCTTATATATTGATATGAAAACATCCGATGATGGTAAGAAGCTTGTTGAAACATTACGTTTAACAAAGACATTACCAGATTCAGCCAAGATGGATGCATATTTAACTGAATTTAACAAAAAGTTTATGTAGGAGGGGCTTATGGCAAACTCCTTACGTCAAGTAAAAATTAGAATCAATTCTACAAAGAGTACAGCCCAAATCACAAAAGCGATGTATACGGTATCTCAATCTAAGGTAAAGCGTGCTGAAAAGACCTATAAGGCCTACAAGGACTTTATGAAAAGAATCCAAGATACAGTATCTCAAATTGTGGAAAAGGCAGGTGGAGAATATCAGCATCCATTACTTTTAGGAAGGGATATTAAGAAAACGGCTTATTTCATCATCACTTCGGATAGAGGCCTTGCAGGTGCATATAATTCCTCTATTGAAAAAGCTTTAACGGAAAAGATTAAGGAAAATCATAAATCCAAGGATGAATTTATTACTGCAGCTATCGGTAAAAAGGGCCATTTCTATTTAAAAAAGATGGGATATCCTATGCTTGAGGAAAATCCTACTTATATTCGAGATGATGTATTATTTGTAGATATTGCTCCATTAGCTAAAAAGTTTGTGGAGGCATATTTAAATAAAGAAATTGATAAGCTAGTTATTGTATATAATCATTACGTAAATAGCTTAACTCAAGAAGTAACCTTTGAGGAGCTACTTCCAATTAAGAAGATTGAGGGTAGCCATCAACAAACTGACTTTGTATATGAAACTGGAATCGAAAAAACATTGGATTTATTACTTCCAATGTATTTAGAGGATATGATCTATGGTATTATTCTAGATGCTAAAACAGCAGAGCATTCTGCTAGAATGAATTCTATGAAGAGTGCTACAGATAATGCAGAGGAGATTATTGCAAAGCTTCAGCTATTATATAATAGAGCACGTCAAAGTGTCGTTACAAACGAATTAATTGATATTATTGGCGGTGCGAATGCGATAGGAGGCGACGATTAATGAAAGGACATATCGTTGAGGTTAAGGGCCCCGTTGTCGATTGTTTATTCGAAGAGGGATTCTTACCTAGTATTAACGAAGCATTAACGATTGATGTTAATAAAGAAGATAACAATGGCATTGGAATTCATTTAACTATTGAAGTCGCTCTACATATTGGTAATAACAAGGTAAGATGTATCGCAATGGATTCTACCGATGGACTTCGTCGTGGGATGGAGGTCATTGCGACAGGAGGTGCAATTTCTGTACCTGTAGGTGAGGCAACACTTGGAAGAGTATTTAATGTTTTAGGTGAGCCTATTGACCACAAGGGTGAAATTGATAAAGATGTACCTCGTATGCCAATTCATAGAGAGGCACCAAAGCTAGATGAATTATCCAGCAATGTTGAAATTTTTGAAACAGGTATTAAGGTTATTGACCTTTTAGCTCCATATATTAAGGGTGGTAAAATTGGTTTATTCGGTGGTGCCGGTGTTGGTAAAACCGTATTAATCCAAGAGTTAATTCACAATGTTGCGCAGGAGCATGGTGGTATTTCCGTATTCTCTGGTGTAGGTGAGCGTACAAGAGAGGGTAATGATCTATATCATGAAATGACAGAGTCTGGAGTTATTTCAAAAACTGCCATGGTCTTTGGACAAATGAATGAACCACCAGGAGCTCGTATGAGAGTTGCCTTAACTGGTTTAACAATGGCTGAGCATTTTAGAGATGAAGCACATCAGGATGTATTATTATTCATTGATAATATCTTCCGTTTCACTCAGGCAGGCTCTGAGGTTTCTGCCTTACTTGGTAGAGTCCCTAGTGCCGTAGGTTACCAGCCAACCCTAGCTACAGAAATGGGTAAGCTTCAAGAGCGTATTACTTCAACAAAGAATGGATCTATTACCTCCATTCAGGCAGTATACGTTCCTGCAGATGACTACACTGACCCAGCTCCAGCAACAACATTCACACACCTAGATGCAACAACAAACCTATCTAGAAAACTTGCAGAGGAGGGTATTTACCCTGCCGTAGATCCACTAGCATCTACATCAAGAGCACTACAACCATCCATTGTTGGACAGGAGCACTATGATGTTGCAAGAAGAGTTCAGCAAATCATTCAAAGATACAATGAATTACTAGATATTATTGCAATTCTAGGTATGGATGAATTATCGGATGAAGATAAAATTGTCGTTGCGAGAGCTAGACGTATTAAGCTATTCTTATCCCAAAATACATTTATTGGTGGACAGTTTACGGGTATTCCAGGTGTATATGTACCAGTATCTGAAACCGTAAGAGGCTTTAAAGAAATCCTAGACGGATTACATGATGACTTACCTGAAGAAGCATTCCGTATGGTAGGTACAATTGATGATGCCATCAAAAAGGCTAAGGAATTAACAAAATAATGAATGTTGTTGTTTCTACACATCAGGGCGTATTATATAACGAAGATGTTGACTATGTCGTTGTACATAGCGATACCGATGGTGAATATGCCTGCTTAAAGGATCATGTTCCTGTTGTATCTGTAATGGATACAGGATACATAAAGCTTGTAAAGGGTAAGGATGAATTTTATGTAGTAATTCAAAGTGGAATCTTTGAATTTAAGGATAATTTAGCTCAGGTCTTAGTCCAAGAGGCAATGATTGGTAAAACCTATGAATCTGCAAAGAGTCATTTGCTTTCCATAAGACAGGAGCGTCTTGAAAGAAACCGTAAGGAATCTACAGATTTCACAAAGATGGAGCAGGAGCTTCGCGAGAATATAAAAACAACGAAGGCAGGCTCATTATAAAAATATGATATTAGGAATTAATGTATATAATCTAGTATATACCTGCGTATATTTACTTATATTTGTCCTTGTTTATTTTGTAATCCTACAAACAAACTTTGAAAAGCTATTTAAGCAAGGACAAATTTGGGCAATAAGAATAGGACAAATTCTAATTTCTTTAGCCTTTGCCTATTTAATTACACAAGGTATTATGGGACTAGTTCAAGCTACACAATTCACAATACAATAGGTTTTAAAACGGGATTTATATCATCCAATAATGGTATAGTCCCGTTTTTATTTTTGTCATATATATTTTCGTAGTACAGCGCTAAAATGAAAAGTAAATCACATATTTTTCTTTGTTAGAAGCGAGTCAAAATATATAGAAATGGAAAGAAAAAAAGGAATTTTAACAATTTCCTTTTTCTCATTCTATCGGTACTTCAATTTGAAATTCACCAAGAAGGGTTAGTGTATCTGTGGATATTTTATATTTATATAAATCTTCTTTTAGCGAAGCATATTTATCTAAATTACAGCTTCCTGTAAGAATTACATCCTCCATAAATGCTTGATCCTCTATATGAATATAGGGAAAAACTTTAAGTAATGTATTATAGCTAGGATAGGATAGAGTAAGTGTAAACTTCGCTTGCATCTTTGTATCATATAATTTTGCACGCTTTAAGCATTCAGATACAGAAGAAGAATAAGCTCGAACAAGTCCTCCAGCTCCAAGTAGGATTCCACCAAAATATCTTGTGACTATAGCTAATATATTGGTCATATTGTTTTTCTTTAATACATCAAGCATGGGAGCCCCTGCCGTCTTGGATGGTTCTCCATCATCTGAGGCCTTTTGTATTTCTTGGTTATCTCCTAATATATATGCATAGCAATTATGTCTTGCATCATAATGCTTCTTTCTTACATAGGCTAATTTTTCTTCAACCTCTTCTATAGAATTCACTCTAAAGAGTCTTGTGATGAATTCTGATTTTTGAATTACAATTGTATTTTCATAGGTATCCTTAATTCTCATAAAAATCCTCCTTAGATCATTTATATTATATATTTATTTGTTTCAAAAGGAAAACAAAAAATGATATAATGGATTTGGTGTTAATATGGACTTGATTGAAATAGGAAAGAATATTTTAAAAAAAATAAATAGCCTAGGATATGATGCCTATATTGTCGGTGGTGCAGTTAGAGATTTTCTTCTTCAAAAGGAAATTCATGATTTAGATCTTACAACGAATATGCCACTTTCTTTATTGAGTGAGCATTTTATGATTAAGGATAATGGCAGTGATTATGAAAGTGTTACGATTGTAGTGGATCATTACTCCTTTGAAATTACGCATTTTAGGCGTGATGTAGAATATACAGATCACAGGCACCCTAAGGTAGAATTAGTAGATAATTTTTTCATAGATTCTACAAGAAGAGATTTTACAATAAATGCTTTAGCGATGGATTCAACTGGCGAAATTTTAGATTTTCATAACGGACTAAAGGATTTGCAGGATAAGGTTATAAAAACGATTGGAGACCCATTTTTGCGCTTTACTGAGGATGCCTTAAGAATCCTAAGAGGATTATATTTTGCATCGAAGCTTGATTTTGAAATAGAATCCAATACCTTATTTGCGATGGTTGATAAAAAGGAGCTATTAGCCACACTATCAGAAGAAAGATTATATCAATATTTCATAAAAATCCTATATGCAGATACAGATAGAGGAATAAGATATATTAATGAATTAAATTTATTTCAATATATCCCAAAATTTAAAAGATGGTTAAATCTTGTAGATAGGAATATGAAGCAAGAGGATTTAATATATTACTATTATTTGCATAAGCATGATTATCCCATGTTACCTACAAAGGAGCAGGTTAAAATTTCAAATATATTAGATACTCTTTTAAAAACAGACGATTCTTATACTTTGTATAAAAATAAAGACTACTATTTTAAATTTAAGGATATACTTAGGCATTTTGGCTGTGATATAATAGGGCGGGATAAAAAGATAGAGGCATTTCCTATACTATCCGATAAGGACTTAAGCTTAAGTAAGGAAGAAATTGCATCATATTTTGATGGTAAGGATAAAGCATTAGCTATAGAAAATGTGCTTCGTGCTATCTTAAATAACGAACTTGAAAATGATAAAGAAGCTATAAAAAAATTTATTTTGAAGTAAGGATGTGTAATTATGATAAAAGGAATGAAGGCATATATTGATTCATTTGAATTAATTACTATATTAGTTGAAAAAAGCTTATGTTATCCAATTAAGGTATTTTATTTCATTGATGGAGATATCAAAAGAAAGCTTGAATTTTTAGATTTAGCTGAGGATTGTGGAGAATTCTATAAATTCCGTATGAAATTTGACCCAAGCATTGAGCTACATAAGGAATATATTATTGAGGATGAAAGCGGTAATCGCTGCTTCTTAAGAAGCGGTTCTATTATAAGAAGCTATGAATTTGAAAGAAGATTTGCTTATGAGGGACCTTTAGGCTTTGAATACCACAAGGAATATACAATATTTAGAGTATGGAGCCCTGTTGCTAAAAAATTAATCGTAGAATTATATAAGGATACCGGTAAGGAAAGACATAATTTCACTTATGTTCATCAGGGATTATGGGAATGTGTAGTGGATGGAGATTTAGATGGTGTTGGCTATCTTTTATTCGTTAAGGTTAACGAAAGATTACAAGCATTACTTGATCCATATGCAATAGCTTCAGCTGAAAATGAGAAATTTAATTTCGTAATTAATACAGATAAGCTATATAAGATGAAATACCCTAAGCCTGAATTTAGTGGAAGATATACGGATGCGATTATTTATGAAGCATCTGTAAGAGATTTTACAAATCAATTAAAGGGTGAAAATTCAGGTACCTTCTTAGGTATGGTGGAAAACCATCCAACAGAGGGTGGTCCTACTGGACTAGATTATATTCAATCCTTAGGCATTACACATCTACAATTACTTCCTACCTATGATTTTGGTGGTGTAGATGATGTTGAGAAGGATTCAAGATATAACTGGGGCTATAATCCAGATCAATATATGGTGCCTTGTGGATGGTATTCTAAGCATCCTGAGGATCCATATTCAAGAATTAATGAGCTACTTGAATTCATTGATGAATGCCATAAAAGAGGTATTCGTGTCGTAATGGATGTTGTATTTAACCATGTATATCATTGGAAAAGCTATGGCTTTGAAAAGCTTGTTCCAGGATATCCATATAGAGTAAATTATGATGCGACTGTAAATAATGCAACTGGCTGTGGAAACACCATCGCAACGGAAAGATTTATGAATACAAGATTCATTACAGATACCTTGAGTTTTTATGCAAAAACCTATAATGTATCTGGCTTTAGATTTGATTTAATGGGCCTATTAGATATCAATTCCTTAAATAGAGCCTATAAGGCATTAAAGAAAATTGATCCAAAGATTATGGTATATGGTGAGGGATGGAATATGGATAATCCACTTCCTGATGAATATAGACCTCATATGTATAATCACAAGAAAACTCCAGGCTATGCCTTCTTTAATGATAGATATAGAGATTATGTAAGAGGATCTCAATGGGATAGATCCTTCGGCTATGCCTTTGGTGGTGGTAAATCCTTATATGATTTAAATAAATTAGTTTTAGGATCTTGCCTAGATTATTATAAATTTGAAGAGCCAACGCAAACGATAAATTATGTGGAATGTCATGATAATTACACCTTCTATGATTTTGGATTCTACGCACTTAAGGAATCCGATAGTAAGGTTAAGGATGCTGCAAGAATTGCATTAAGCTTAATTTTATTATCTATAGGTGTACCATTCATTCATGCAGGACAGGAGTTCTTTAGAACTAAGCGTGGTGTTGAAAATGCATATAATGCATCCGATTATATCAACACCATTGATTATAAAAGAAGAGATGAAAATATTGATACGGTCAACATGGTGCGTGATTTAATAAAAATCCGAAAGGAATATGATTGCTTTAGAATCTCAAAGAAGAGCGAGGTACTTGAGCGTGTTCATACCCTTGAGGGTGTAACCACATTACACACTGCAGGTATTATGTACGAAAATAAGGATTGTAAATTATATGTTTTTGCTAAGAATGATAAGAGTGAATACAAGGTTGATGTAGTATCAAGTGAGATGATATTTGATGGCTTTAGAAAGTGTAGCATCAAAGGTGATTCCTACACTCTAAAGGAACCAGGAATTTATGTCATCAGAAAGGATTCTAATGTTATTTGTAGGTAAGGTGGCTGGGATTAATTCTTCAGATGGAAGAATTAATCTATTAGTTACAGATAAAAATAAGGTTCAAATGAACCTAAAGATTAATGATGAAAACGGAATAGTACTTGGTAAGGTTTATGCCTTTGAATATGATGCTATAGATAAAAAGGAACGCACTTCCTATATTGTAAAAAGCTTTAAGGAGGTAACGGAATTACCGCTTACCTTAATGGATGAAACTCTAAGAGATTTTTATAAATCCTCACCTATTTCGCTTGAGGATTCTGAAAAGGAAATCAATCGCTATATCCATTTAATCTCTAATGAAAAGATAAGAAAGATTACAGATTTCTTAATCTTTCATTATCATGATAAATTCTATACATATCCAGCTGCATCAAAGATGCATCATGCCTATGTTGGTGGTCTTGCATATCATTCCATTGGAATGCTACATTTGGCTGATGGCTTTATTGAAAATTATCCATATTTAGATAAGGATTATATCTATGCAGGTATAATGCTACATGATATTGGTAAGGCCACTGAATTGACTGGCTGCATCGATACAGCATATTCCCCAGAGGGGCAACAACTGGGACATGTAGTTATTGGTGCAATGGAAATTGAAAAGGCAGCAGAAAAGCTAGGCTTTGCGGGCACAAAGGAAGTATTGTACCTAGAGCATATGTTAGTAAGCCACCATGGCTTACCTCAGTTTGGGGCAGCAAAAAAGCCAATGACGGCAGAAGCATTATGCTTATGGCATATTGATACGATTGATTCAAAATTTAGAACCTTAGGTGAGGTATTAGAGGAAACAGAAAGTGAAACCTATACCGATGCTATAGGCGTATTCGATAGATCTAAGGTTTGGAAAATCTAAATATTCTTTTGAAGCATTTTCTATATTTTTGGCTATAAAGACTTTAGAATTATTTGATGACTTTACTAATGACGAGGCCCTCTTGGATTCTTTAAGGGGCTTTTCGCGATTTTCCTTTATTAACACAAAAGATAAAGAACTTTATAACATTTTTTTTGGAAAGAATAAGAATAAAAAGCTATATAAGAAATTAGAATTATAGGTGGATTTATGGATGTTATTCAAATTGCTAAAGTAAATATATTGGTGGAATTTACGCATAGATCTAGCTTTAAATCCCTAGATAAATATATTGTAGATGAGATAGCTGAATATAGTATTCTTACTAAGAAGGATTATGCTATTGAATTACCTGATGTAGAACCTATTAAAACAGAATATTATGATTTATATAAGACTAAGGATATATCCATTCAAATACAAAAGGAGGGAAATACCTTACTTGGCTATATTATCTATTTGGGTAAAACAATTCTATTAAAGCCTGTGGTGGATACCTTTATTACAGAATATTTATTGAGTCAATATGCTATAAGCTATATTATGGCATTCAATCAAGCTTTAATCTTTCATGGCTCAAGTTTTATCTATAAGGATATGGGGATTATCTTATCAGCAAAAAGTGGAACAGGGAAATCGACGCATTCTAGATTATGGCAAAAATATGAAAATGTAGTTGTCATTAATGATGATAAAAATATTTTAAAAATAGAAGGTAATGATTTAATATGCTATTCCTCCTTATGGAGTGGTAAGCATCAATTAGATAATAATGTAGCTAAAAAGCTATCCTGTATTGTATTTTTATATCAAAACAAAGATAATGTTTTAACAAAATTAACGAAAATTGAAGCCTTTAAAAGGCTCATTACACAGCTTGTATTACCAACTATGGAAAATAAAGAATTATGGAATAAAATTATGGATAAGCTATTGGAATTACCTATATTCTTACTTGGATGTAATATGGAAAAGGATGCTTATTTAACATTAAAGAATGGAATGGATGAAGTATGCTATTAAAGAATACCTTTTTATTTAAAGAAATTGGAGAAGAAGGAATGCTAATTCCTATTGTTGGTGGGAATGTAGATGCATCTAAAATCTTTAATTTAAATGAAACTGGCACATATATTATGAAAAAGCTTCTAGATGACTATGAGATAGATGAAATAATAGGCTCTATGATAGATGAATATCAAATAGATAGAAAAACATTAGAAGAAGATTTGAATGCATTTATTGAAGAGCTTAAGAAAAGAGGCTTCTATGAATAAAATGGAGGATTTATATCCTCTAATTTTAGATGCATTTTCTAAGGATTTAGTTTTTACATTTCCTATTCATGGTACATCGATGTTACCACTTCTTAGAACGAATGATTTGGTGACATTAAAAAAAATCGATAGACCACTTTCTATTGGAGATATTGTATTATTTAGAAGACTTGATGGTTCCTTTGTGTTACATAGAATAAGGTATATATCGGAGAATCAATATACCATTGTTGGGGATCATCAAAGACCTTTAGAGAAAAATGTATCCAAAAATCAAATCATTGGATATGTTATTTTCTATACAAAGAAGGATAAGGTCCATAATATGAAGGGGCTAAGGTATAGGATATATAAATGCTTAGTTAAATCCTCTTTTATTAGAGGTGTTTTTGGAAGGTTATATAAATGAGGAATAAACAATATACGATTATTCTTTCTATACTTATCGTATTAGAAAGTATATTTGTTCTATTAATTCCATATTTTACGAATCATTTGGTGAATAATAGCTTAGAAGGTAGTAAAGATAATTTCATTCTTTATTCTATATTGCTTACAGCAACAGCTATAATATCTATTTTTTTTCATACGCTTAATAATTTCTTATATTCCAAATTTTCCCTAGATTTAGAGGAAAATATAAAAAAGGAATTATATGATTCTATGTCAAAGAAGAAATATAGTGAATTAAGTAAATATCATTCTGCTGAAATAGAATTATTATTTACTAAGGATACTGATAATATCATTCATAAGAAATTAGTCATTATTCCTTCATTAATAAGAACTATAGTGAGAGTGCTTCTTGCGTCGATCCTACTCGTGTATATCGTTAAATTTGATTATAAGCTCTTATTGATTCTAATTGCATCTGGTATCGTTGGTATTTTATTTGCTAAAATATATTCTCATTATATGAAGCCAAGACATAAAAATGTTTTGGAAAGCGAAGGTAAATCGAATTCCTTTATTGTGGAATCCAATGAGAATTTAAAGATTATTGAGGCTTATCAAGCCAATAGCTTTGCATCTTCTTACTATGATTCTTTATTAAATAAAGAAATAAAGGATAAAAGAAAAAGAAATCAATTATTATATGGTGCGAATTCTTTGTTATATGCATTTTCTTCCATTATTTATGTAGGACCAATCCTTTATGGAGCTATAGGAATATATCATAATTGGTTTACCTATGGTGCATTAATCGCACTCGTAATGCTTGTGCGTCAAATTGAGTCTCCACTAATTTCCTTATCCCCACTTATGAATCAATATGCATTAGCTAATACAAGTATAGATCGAGTAAATAAGATGCTAAATATAGAGGAAATGGAAAAAATAGAGAGTATCGATTTTGATTCCATTGTCTTTGAGCATGTATCCTTTTCTTATGATATAGAACACCCTGTATTAAAGGATGTATCCTTTGAGATTAAAAGAGGGGAAACTATATTATTATCTGGTCCATCAGGTATTGGTAAATCTACCTTATTCATGCTTATGATGGGATTTATTCGTCCTAATTCTGGAAATATTTATTACATTAAGGATAACAAAAAGGAAGAATTATCCTTTAAGCATATTTCTCTATTTAGTTATGTACCACAGGAAAATATTTTATTTAGTGGTACACTAAGAGATAATTTTAAAATATTAACGAATAAGAGTGATGATGAAATTATAAATGCATTAAAGCTATCGAATGTATATGATGAAATCATTGCCCAAGGTGGGCTTGATTTAAAGCTTAAGGATAGAGGTGAAGGCTTATCCTTAGGTCAAATCCAGCGTATCTTAATTGCATGTAGTATATTACATGATTCCCCTATATTATTATTAGATGAATTTTCTAGTGCCTTAGATATAGAAAATGAAAAAAGAATCATTTCGAATTTAAAGAGCATGAATAAAACAATTATTTATATTACACATAGAGTAGTCCATATGGAAAATGACAAAGAGATTTGTTTAAAAGAAGTAGATTAAGCTTCTTGAAAAGAGAAATTAGATTTAGTATAATATTTGTGTTTACAAAATGATGATGAAGGACATGGTAGCTAAAAGGCTTCAAGAGAGGATTACATTTGGTGAAAGTAATCTAAGAGAATAGGCTATGAGTTCACCTTCGGAATGGTGCTAATCCCACCCGCTAAGCCGCGTTATGGCAGTTGAGTGCAAAGTTTTTTTCTTTGAACTAAGGTGGTACCACGGTAATTCGTCCTTAGAGCGTTATGCTTTAAGGACTTTTTTTATTTTTGAAAGGAGAAAAATTATGAGTCAATTAGAAGAATTAGACAAGGTGTTAGAGGATGCAGAAAATGAATTAAATACTGTATCTGATTTACAAACATTACAGCAAAAAAAGGCGAATTATTTAGGAAAAAAAGGGCCTATTGCCTTAATTATGGCTACGATGAAGGATTTATCCGTTGAAGCTAAAAAGGAAATGGGTATGAAATCGAATAAGATTAAGAGTGCTCTTGAGGCAAAATTCGAAGAAAAGAGAAAGGATATTGAAGAGGCTATTATTGAAAAGAAGCTTCAAAGTGAAACGATTGATGTTACACTTCCTGGTGTAGCTATTCCTACGGGTGGAATTCATCCTTTAATGCAAACGGTTATGGATTTAGAGGATTTATTCATTGGTATGGGATATACGGTTGCAGAGGGACCTGAAATTGAAACAGATGAATACTGCTTCGAAAAATTAAATTTGCCTAAGGGACATCCTGCAAGAGATATGCAGGATACCTTCTATATTAATCCAGAATTATTATTAAGAAGCCAAACCTCTCCTGTTCAGGTAAGAACAATGCTTGAAAAGAAGGGAGAGCCTATTAAGATCATTTGTCCTGGTAAGGTTTATAGAAGAGATGCAGATGATGCGACACACTCTCATCAGTTCATGCAGTGTGAGGGCTTAGTTTTAGGTAAAAATATTACTCTAGGTGATTTAAAGGGCGCTTTACTTGAAATGTTTAGAAAGATGCTTGGCGCAGATAGAAACATACGTCTTCGTCCATCCTTCTTCCCATTTACTGAGCCTTCTGTTGAGGTTGATGTTTCCTGTGGGCTTTGTGGTGGTAAGGGATGTCCAACCTGCAAGGGGACTGGCTGGATTGAGGTTTTAGGTGCAGGAATGGTGAATGATAATGTACTTAGAATGTCAGGCTATGACCCTAAGGAAATCCAAGGATTCGCCTTTGGTATTGGCGTTGAGCGTATTACAATGATGAAATATAAGATTGATGACATTCGTAATTTCTATTTAAACGATGTCAGATTCTTACATCAGTTCAAGGAGGTAAAGTAAGATGAAGGTTTCTAAGAACTGGTTAAGCGAATATTTAGATTTATCTAAGTATAGTGATGAGGAATTATATAAGATTATCAATTTCAAGGTATGTGAAATTGAAACCTATAAGAAAATGGTTGATGCAACGAATTTAACTGTAGGTTTAGTTAAGGAATGCGTTATGCATCCAAATAGCGACCACCTACATGTTTGCCAGGTTGAAATAAGGCCAGGCGAGGTATCTCAAATTGTTTGTGGTGCACCTAATGTAGAGGCAGGCAAGAAGGTAATTGTTGCACTTCCTGGTGCAGTTTTACCTGGAGATTTCAAAATTAAGCCATCGAAAATTCGAGGCGTTGAATCTAATGGTATGCTATGTAGCCTACAGGAATTAGGCATTGAAGAAAAATATGTAGATGAGGAATTCAAAAACGGAATCTATCTATTTCATGATGATGTAGAGGTTGGTGAAGATCCTTTAAAGGTATTAGGCTTTGATGATACGATTATCGATTTAGAATTAACCTCAAACAGAAGTGATTTATTATCTATTGAGGGTGTCGCCTTCGATGTAGCAGCAGCAACAAACCAGAAGGTTTACCCTGTTTGTGCGGATTTTGAGGTATCAAAGGAGAAGAATCCTATTACGGTTAAGGTTCTAACAGATAAATGCTATAAATACAATGCTAGATATTTAGCTAATGTTAAGATTATGCCATCTCCACAGTGGATGAAGGCAAGATTAATTGCCTCTGGTATTCGTCCTATTAATAATGTTGTAGATATTACGAATTTCGTGCTTATGGAAATGGGTCAGCCACTTCATGCCTTTGATGCAGATAAGCTTGGTAATACAATTGTTGTAAGACAGGCTTATGAAAATGAAAAATTAAAGACATTAGATGATATTGAAAGAACATTATCTCCTGAGGATATTGTAATTACGGATGGCAAGAATGCTGTATGTGTTGCAGGTGTCATGGGTGGATTATCTACAGAAGTAGAAAATGATACAAAGAATATCGTACTTGAGGCAGCATATTTTGATCCACTGTCCATTAGAAAAACATCTACAAAGATTGGTCTTAAGAGCGAATCCTCTACAAGATTTGAGCGTAAGATTGATTACGATAGAGTAGAGCGTGCTTTGGATTATGCATGTCAACTAATGGTTGAGCTAGCTGGTGCTACGGTTTATGATGGCGTTGCAAGAGATGTTAAGGTTACCCAAGAGCCAAAATATGTAACAATTACAACAGAAAAGATCAACCGTGTTCTCGGCACAGAATTAACGGATGAATTTGTTTTAGATATCTTTAATCGATTAGCTTATGAATATACAAAGAATGGATTAGAATATACAATTAAATTACCATCCAGAAGAATGGATTTAGAACCATCTGTTCAAGATATTATCGAAGATGTTGCAAGAATGTATGGATATGATAATATTCCAACAACGATTGCTGCAACAAGAGATAAGGGCTATTTAACCTATTCTCAAAAGAGAACAAGATTAATTCGACAAATTTTAGCAAATCTTGGATTAAATGAGGCGGTATCCTATTCCTTAATTAGTGAGGCTGAATTAGGCTATTATGTAGAAGAGGTAGAGGAGCCAATTAAGGTTTTAATGCCACTTACAGAAGATAAAGCCTACATGAGAGAATCCGTATTAAATGGATTAGTAGATGCCATTCGATATAATAAGGCAAGAAAGAATGAAAATTTAGCGTTCTTTGAAATTTCTAATGTTCATACAAAGGATAGAGAAGACCTACATTTAGGTATTGTATTAAATGGTTTATTCGAATCTCATTTATGGAAGGGTGTTAAGCAGGTTTCTGAATTCTATTTATTAAAGGGAATCGTTGAGGATTTATTTGATAAATTAAATTTCAAGGTTACTTATCAAGCTTATAATAAGATTTCATCCTTCCACCCAGGCAGATGTGCAGCTATTCTGCATAATGGTAAGCAAATCGGTGTACTTGGTGAGCTTCACCCTAAATTTGCGAAGGCACATGATGTTTTAGGTACTGTAGCATTTGAAATGGATTTACATGATATTATAAATGAGGATAATGGCTTAAAATATCATCCAATTAATAAATTCCCATCCATCACAAGAGATTTAGCTATCGTAGTTAAAAGGGAAGTATCTGCAGAGGAAATTGTAACCTTAGTTAAGCAAACGGCAAGAAAGTATTTAACTAAGATAGATATTTTCGATGTATATACAGGTGAAAATGTTTTAAATGATGAAAAATCCATTGCGTTTTCAATGACATTTGAAGATCCTACAAAGACTTTAGAGGCTCAAGAGGTGGATAAGGTCATTCAACAGGTATTAAACCGTTTAGAAAGAGAACTTGGTGCTAAGCTTCGTTAATGGGCTATAGACTGTAAGGCGTTTCGTTTTACAGTCTTTTTTTAACGCCTGTTTTCGAATTACACTCTCACACGTAAATCGGTGTTTCTTTTTAAAAATAATTGTTCATTATTAGAAAGTATATTTTCCTCGTAAATCCCTTAGGTAAGCCATTTTTGCCATTACACACATATCGGTGTTTCAAAATGTGCAAAAAATAATCAAAAAAAATTGCATTTTCTTGTTGACATTAACTTATAATTTGTTATAATTGAAACGCTGTCGTAAATTTGCCGTTTGAAACGGATTTATATATCACAGTATGTCATATTTGAAAGGAGAAAATCAATTTATGCCAACTATTGAACAGTTAGTACGTAATGGAAGAAATGACAAGATCTCTAAGTCTAAGTCTCCAAGCTTAGGTATTGGATTCAATACATTAGAGAAGAAGTACACAAAGGTTCCTTCACCACAGAAGCGTGGAGTTTGTACCCGTGTTACTACTATGACACCTAAGAAGCCAAACTCAGCTTTAAGAAAGTATGCCAGAGTTCGTCTATCGAATGGTATCGAAGTTACAGCTTACATCCCAGGTGTAGGCCACAGCTTACAGGAGCACAGTACAGTACTTATCCGTGGTGGACGTGTTAAGGATTTACCAGGTGTACGTTACCATATCATCCGTGGTACTTTAGATACTACAGGTGTTGCTAACAGAATGCAGGCTCGTTCTAAATATGGTGCTAAGAGACCTAAAGCAACTAAGAAGTAAAAATTATTTAAACTAAAAATATTGAAAGATCAAATCAAAGGAGGAAACGATCATGCCTCGTAAGGGACACATTGCAAAAAGAGACGTGCTTCCAGATCCAATTTACAATTCTAAGGTAGTTACAAGAACAATCAATGCAATTATGTTAGATGGTAAGAAGGGTACAGCACAGACAATTTTATATAGTGCATTCGACATTGTAAAAGAACAAACAGGTCAGGATCCACTAGAAGTATTTACAAAAGCATTAGAAAACATCAGCCCAGTTCTTGAAGTTAAGAGCCGTCGTATTGGTGGTCAGAACTATCAGGTACCTATCGAAGTTAGACCAGAAAGAAAGCAGACTTTAGCTTTAAGATGGTTAGTTAAATATTCTCGTTTAAGAAGCGACAAGACTATGGACGTTAAGCTAGCAAAGGAAATTATGGATGCTGCAAACGGAGTTGGTGGTGCTTGCAAGAAAAGAGAAGAAATGCATAAGATGGCTGAAGCTAATAAGGCTTTCGCTCATTACCGTTGGTAATTTTATTTTAGGAGAAAACTACAATGGCAAGAGAATATACATTAGAAAATACTCGTAATATCGGTATCATGGCTCACATCGATGCTGGTAAGACCACAACTACAGAGCGTATTCTATACCATACTAAGAAGATTCATAAGATCGGTGAAACACACGATGGAGCTTCTCAGATGGACTGGATGGAGCAGGAAAAGGAAAGAGGTATCACAATCACTTCCGCTGCTACAACTGCTGTATGGAAGGGCTATAGAGTTAATATTATCGATACTCCAGGACACGTAGACTTCACAGTTGAAGTTTCTCGTTCCCTAAGAGTATTAGATGGTGCCGTTACAGTTCTTGATGGTCAGGCTGGTGTTGAGCCACAGACTGAAACTGTATGGCGTCAGGCTACAGATTATAATGTACCAAGAATCGTATTCGTTAATAAGATGGATAAGATTGGTGCAGATTTCGCATATTCTGTAGGTACAATTCATGACCGTTTAGGTGCATGTGCAGCTGCTATTCAGTGGCCAATTGGTGCAGAAGATCAGTTCAAGGGTTCTGTTGACCTACTTGAAATGAAGGCATATGTTTATGATGGCGGTCCAGATGAAAATTATACAGTAACAGATATTCCAGCGGATTTAGTTGATATTTGTGAAGAAAAGAGAGAAGAATTAATCGACACATTATCTCAGTTCGATGATGATTTAGCTATGGCTTATCTTGAGGGCGAAGAGATTTCTGTTGAGGAACTAAAGAGAGTAATCCGTAAGGCTACTCTTTCTGTAGAATTCTTCCCAGTTCTATGCGGTAGTGCATTCAAGAACATGGGTGTAAAGAGAGTTCTAGACTATGTTATTGATTTCTTACCTTCTCCAGTTGATGTTGGAGCAATTAAGGGTGAGAATGCTGATGGTGTTGAAGAAGAAATTAGACCTACAGATGATGCTCCATTTGCAGCATTAGCTTTCAAGGTTATGACTGACCCATTCGTTGGTAAGTTAACATTCTTCCGTGTTTACCAGGGTACAACATCTTCTGGTTCATACGTTATGAACACTACAAAGGGTGTAAAGGAAAGATTAGGTCGTATCATGCAGATGCATGCAAATCACCGTGAGGAGATTAAGGATGTTTATGCTGGTGATATCGCAGCTGCTATCGGTTTCAAGAACACTACTACAGGTGATACTATCACTGCTGAAACCTCTGATATTATCCTTGAAAAGATGGTATTCCCAGAACCAGTTATCTCTGTTGCAGTTGAGCCAAAGACTAAGGCTGACCAGGAGAAGATGGCTAATGCTTTAACAAAGCTTGCTGAAGAAGACCCAACATTCCGTAGATATACAGATCAGGAAACTGGTGAGACGATTATCTCCGGTATGGGTGAGTTACACCTAGATATTATCGTTGACCGTATGAGAAGAGAATTCCACGTTGAATGTAACGTAGGTGCTCCTCAAGTATCCTACCGTGAAACAATCACTAAAATTGGTGAGTGTGAAGGTAGACATATTAAGCAGTCTGGTGGACATGGTCAATATGGTCATGTTTGGATTCGTTTCCAACCTAACCCAGGCAAGGGCTATGAATTCGTAGACTCTGTTGTTGGTGGTACAGTACCAAAGGAATTCATTCCATCTGTTGATAAGGGCTTACAAGCAGCATTACCTAATGGTGTACTTGCTGGTTACCCATTAATTGATATTAAGGCTGAGCTATATGATGGTTCTTACCATGATGTAGACTCATCTGATGCAGCATACCAGGTTGCAGCTTCCTTAGCAGTTAAGGCTATTAAGGACAAGTGTGCTCCAGTTATTCTAGAGCCAATCATGGAAGTAGACGTTACAATTCCAGAGGAATATGTAGGTAACGTTATTGGTGATTTAACTTCAAGAAGAGGTCGTCTTGATTCTCAGGAGAAGCGTGGAAATGGTATGAAGATCCGTGCTTATGTACCTCTTGCAGAAATGTTTGGATATGCAACAGCTCTTCGTTCTAATACTCAGGGCCGTGGTAACTTCGTAATGCAGATGCATAATTATGAAGCTTGTCCAAGAAACATTATGGAAGATATCATCAAGAAGAGAGCTTAATTATTATCTTTTAGATAATTTAAGACATAATAAGTATTTAATATACTTGAAAACCCTAACCGATTAGGGTAAAATATAAATCGGTAAATTTTGAAAATAAAAACATACATTAAAGGAGAAAATTTAAAATGGCAAAGGAAAAATTTAACCGTACTAAACCACATGTAAATATTGGTACAATCGGACACGTTGACCATGGTAAGACTACTTTAACTGCTGCTATTACTACAGTTCTTTCTAAGAAGGGCTTAGCACAGGCTAAAGACTATAGTTCTATCGACGCTGCTCCAGAAGAAAGAGAAAGAGGTATTACTATTAATACTGCTCACGTTGAGTATGAGACTGAAAAGAGACACTATGCTCACGTTGACTGCCCAGGTCATGCCGACTACGTTAAGAACATGATCACTGGTGCTGCTCAGATGGATGGTTCTATCTTAGTTATCGCTGCAACAGATGGTCCTATGGCTCAGACTCGTGAGCACATCTTACTTGCTCGTCAGGTAGGTGTACCTTACATTGTAGTATTCTTAAATAAGTGTGATATGGTTGATGACGAAGAGTTAATCGACTTAGTTGAAATGGAAACTCGTGAATTATTAAACGAGTATGGCTTCCCAGGAGATGACATTCCAGTTATCCGTGGTTCTGCATTAGGTGCATTAAATGGAGATCCAAAGTGGGTTGCTAAGGTTGAAGAGTTAATGGACACTGTTGACTCATACATTCCTACTCCTGAACGTGACAACGCTAAGCCTTTCTTAATGCCTATTGAAGACGTATTCACAATCACAGGTCGTGGTACAGTTGTTACTGGACGTGTTGAGCGTGGTTCTGTTAAGGTTGGTGATACTGTTGAAATCATCGGTATCAAGGAAACTCAGTCTTCTGTAGTTACAGGTGTTGAAATGTTCCGTAAGCTTCTTGACTATGCTGAAGCTGGTGACAACATCGGTGTATTATTAAGAGGTATCAACCGTGATCAGGTACAACGTGGTCAGGTATTAGCTAAGCCAAAGAGCGTTACTCCACATTCTAAGTTCACTGCTCAGGTTTACGTATTAAGCAAGGAAGAAGGTGGACGTCATACTCCATTCTTCTCTAACTATCGTCCTCAGTTCTATTTCCGTACAACAGACGTTACAGGTGTAATTACTTTAGCTCCTGGTACTGAAATGGTAATGCCTGGTGACAATACAGTTATGACTGTTGAATTAATTCACCACATTGCTATGGAGCAGGGTACTAAGTTCTCTATCCGTGAGGGTGGTAGAACAGTTGGTGCTGGTTCTGTAGTTGAAATTCTTGAATAATTTTATTTAAAGAAGAAAATTGAAATTAGGAATCCAAGGGTTTGGATTCCTTTTTTTCATGTCGTTTCACTTGTTAAATTTGCGTATATGTTGTAAAATAAACTAAAGCAGGAGGGGATAGGGATGAATCCAAGATATTATACAGAGCATATTTTATTTCCAAAGGTTTATTATAAGGATCCAATTAAGATAATTACAAAGCTTGTTACAGAAAAAGAAGAATACCTATACGATTTTTATTTAGCAAGCTACGAAGTACAAAAGGAAGCTTGTCCATTTCGATTAGAGGATTTTAAGGTAAATACCTATCAAATTGAACAAATTGAATTCATTGTAATGACATTACCTGATTATTTTATGGAGCCAACCCTATGTCATAAAATTATATTAGCTTATTCCTTTAATATGGATTTATATCAATACTATACCTTAGAGGATGGCAATGATCCATTATTTGGAAACTATATGCAGCTTTGTGCATGGATGGAGGGTGTTCATGCAAATTTCGGTGATTTTAAAGGCACAGAAGAAGAATTGATACAAAAAATCTATCAAACAGTAATGATGTAAAGAAATGAAAAAAAGTCGTGATCTGATTCACGACTTTTCTTATGCTAAAAATTATTCAGCAGCTTCAGCTTCAACTTGATCATCAGATGCAGCTTCAGCACCCTTAGATTGTATCTTTTCATCAATCGTTGCCTTTAACTTAGCCTTAGCCTTTTCCTGAGCCTCTCTCATCTTATTAAATGTCTTTACGATTAAGAATAATACGAATGCAACAATTAAGAATGAAATGATTGCGTTGATGAATGTACCCCAGTCAATCACAGCAGATAGGTTGTAAGTGTAAGTTGTACCATGTAAAGTATACTTAGATAAGATAGTAGACTTTGCAGATTCTATTAGGTTTGAGTTTTCCTTTAGATAATCTGGATTTTCTAGAATTTGCGCAGCATAATTTGTCTCTGCTAATTTATAACCTAAATTCTGTAATTCAGAAGCTTGGAAGCTCTGACCTAAGCCGATAGCCTCATTCATACCTCTTTGCATATCATTTGCTGCAGGTAATACAGTAACTAAGCCCTTTAAGCCCCCTGGAACAGCCCAAGTACAAACACTTAGTAAAATGTTTACTAATGCATTAACGATTGCACTGAATGCACCACCGATTACAACACCGACAGCCATATCAAGAACATTACCACGAGCGATAAATGTCTTAAATTCGGCGAAAAACTTTTTCATTGTCTTTTATATCTCCTTTTCAAATTTGTAATATTATTATACCATTGCTTTCATTATATTTTCAATAATCCGAACATTACAATTTTATTAGAATTGTATTTTTTTTATTCGTAATGTATTCTTTTACTATTATTGGAGATTGATCATATATATTATTCTTTATACTTTCAAGATTACAACATGTAAGTTTGATGTAGTCCATGAAATAAAATCTCTATTCTGTCAAAATAAATATGTTTATAATTTCTATAAAGAAATGGTAAGGCTACAAAATAGCTTTTTGCTATAACAATCATAGTGTGATATAATCCAGAAGGAGGATTTTTCTATGATTGATACACATTGTCATTTATTTGATGAAGAATTTGATATAGATAGAGAAGATGCTATTAAACGAGCTATAGATAGCGGCGTTGAAAAAATGATTTTAGTTGGATTCTCTCATAAAACAAACCAGCTTGCACAGGAAATGGCAAAGAAATGGAATGTCTTTTATCCTACTGCTGGATTACATCCTAGTGAGGCTTCCCTAAATTATTTAAATGATTTTTTAGAATTTAAAAGCTTTGTAGAAAAGAATAAGGTTTATGCAGTAGGCGAATGCGGTCTTGATTACCATTGGGATATTACCTATAAGGAGGAACAAAAGAAATTATTCCGACTTCAATGCGAATATGCAATCAAGAAGGATTTACCAATTATTGTTCATTCTAGAGATGCAGCACAGGATACCTATGATATTATTGCCTCCTACAAAGGG
>CAMEKD010000016.1 GCA_945920825.1 uncultured Anaeroplasma sp. | reverse complement strand
AAAGAATGAAATATCCTTATATGAATCTATATATAAGAATAATATAGAAAATAGAAATAAGGATACTTCCATGAAGGAAAGCTCTAACCAATTAATGGATTTAGATTCCAATGATACCTTAGGCTACTTCTACTATAAAACCATTCAAGATCACCATTATAATATACTTTTAAAAACAATAAAACGATTGAATTCAAAATATAAGGATAAGGATATAACGGGAGGCTTCATACAATCCGCAACTGCAATTCGTGCTAATTTAGATGAAATGGAAAAATATGTTCCAAACTTTGTATCTCAGGATATGAAATATATCTTAGATGAAAATATGCTATTTCCTTATTTAAAATATAAAATATTATCTACAAATGTAGAAGATTTAAAGAATATCTTCTTTGTTGATGAGGGTATAGAATATAAGCTTAAGAATATAAAGGATTATGACTCCTTAGATTCCTTTATAGAATATTTATCCAATAAAAAATATACAAAAACCAGAATGAAAAGAATGCTAATGTATATTCTATTCAATATAAAAAAGGATGAGATGAACAAAATCTCACCACCAAATTATTTAAGAGTATTAGGATATTCAAATAAGGGCAAGGAATATTTGAATCATATAAAGAAGGATGTTCCTATTTACACAAATATTAAAGAGGGTATAAATAATGCATTAGATATAGAATTGAAAATATCAAAAATATTAGATTCCATATATCATTTAGATTTATTAAAAAAGGAACAAAAGGGTCCAATTACAAAAGAATGAGGGATTTCACCAATCCCTCTTATTTTTTTAGAAATATTTTTGTAAGAATTCTTGAGCTTCCTCATATCCGTCATCATAAAGCTTCTTTGCAAGCTCAAAGGAATAATCCTTATCCTGTACAACACCCCTACCTAGGTAGTAGCATTCGGCAACCTTTAATGTTGCCATTTTAAATCCATGGATATGAGCATCCTCAAAATATTCAAAGGACTTCTCTTCATCCATCTCAGCACCCTCTAGATAATATTCACCAAGAGCATATTCTGCCATGAAATCTCCATAATCCGCACCCTCTTGATAGTTTTCCTTTGCTAGCTGAATGGATTTTTTAACGCCCTGACCATTCTCATAGCATCTACCAATCATATAGTAGGCTTGTCCATTTTCTTGTTTTGATGCTTTGCGATACCACTTTAATGCTTCTAGGTAGTTTTGATTGAAGCCTGTACCATAGTAATAGCAATTACCTAATAGTACCTGTGCTTCAGGATCATTCTTCTGAGCAGCCTGCATATACCATTTTACAGCCAAAGAATAATCCTTAGTTACACCATTACCGAAATAATAGCATTTACCTACATTACACATTGCAGCAACATGCTTTCCCTGGGCAGCCTTCATATATGCATCAAAGCCAAGCTTTTCATTGGCCTCCGTACCATCCGCATTCATGTAGCAATCACCTAAAGCATTTAATGCCTCAATATTTCCTTTTTCTGCAGCAACCTTATACCAATGGAATGCATTCTTTGAATTTTGGGCAACACCCTTACCATTGTGGTATGCAACTGCTAGGGCATATTGACCCTCAGGGCATCCACCCTTTGCAGATTCCTTATACCAATAGAAGGCATCCATATCGCTCTTCTTTGTACCTTGTCCAAAGTAATAGCAATTACCAACCTCAAATTGTGCAGCAGCATGACCAAGCTCTGCAGCCTGTCTAAAGTGCTGGAAGGATTTATCGTAGGATAATTCAATATCATCCCCCTGCTCTTCCATAAGTCCAATAATATAAATTGCATCTGCACATCCTAAGCTTGCACCCTTTTTATAATTTTGGACAGCTCTTATCTTATCCTGCTTATAGCCAACACCAAAATAATATAAATCACCTATATTTTTATATGCAGCACCACGGCCTGCCTTTGCAGCCTTATTAAACCAATCAATAGCAATTTTAATATTTGGCTCAATATATAAGCCATAACGATATAGTGTACCTAAATCGTTCATTGCCTTTGGATGACCCGCTGCTGCAGCCTTTTGTAATAGATAATATGCATTCTTATAGGATTGCTTACACCCTTTACCTAAGAAATACATACATCCTGCATGATAGCATGCTTCGATGTTATCCTCATCCGCAAGTGTTTGATAAATTTCTAGAGCCTTTCTATGATTTTGAACCTCACCTTTTCCATAATAATAGCAATTGGCAAGATGGAATAATGCATCATTATCTCCTCTTGCGGCTGCACTCTTATAATATTTTGCTGCAATTAAGTCATCCTTAGCTACACCATAGCCATAATAATATGCATCACCTAAGGCACTATAAGCCTTATCACAGCCATCATTCACACTCTTCAAATAATATTCAACACCTAATTCCTCATCCTTATCTACGCCAAGACCATTCAAATAATGATAACCTAAATAGTATTCAGCTAAAGGTAAATCCTTAGTCTTTAAGAATAGTTTAAAGGAATCTAAATAATTGTCTTTCCCATATTCCTTAATTGCCTCATGGAAGGCATCCATATCGATTACCTTTGGCTCTATAGCCTCTTCTTCAGCTGGTGTCTCTTCTACTACTTCCTCAACTGGTTCTTCAAAAACCTCTAAAGCAGGTGTCTCTTCTACTGCATCCTCAACTGGTTCTTCAAAAACCTCAGCAGGTGTCCCTTCTATTGCTTCCTCAACTGGTTCTTCAAAAACCTCTCCAAGAGGAGCCTCTTCCTCTTCTTCTGGCTCAATTGCCATCTCTTCTATAGTTTCTTCCTTTAAAGATTTTAAAAGCTTTTCAATATCATCAATTAAATGTGAAGATTGGCAAATAACATTCTTTTGTTCAAGTTCCATTCTATAATCATCTGCACGAAGTAAAATATCATCGGAATATTCATCGTGCTTATATATATCTAAAAATAAATCATCAATGCTATTGTTTAATGCAACATAAACCTCAGGCTTTGGCATTCTTTGATTTTCTTGAACAATACCATGTAGCTCATAATACTTATCGGATGCAAGTACCTGACTACTAATAATATAAATTACAGCATCCGCACGTAAAAGGCTTGCTCTAATTTTGGAATCAAAATCAAAAGAGTCTGGGAATTCCATTCTGACTGTAAAATTCTTCTTGGATAGTTCTGCTGCAATTTTATTTGCTTTAAAATAGTCATCTACATAGGCTAATATCAATACAGTATTCACGTCCATATTCTCCTCCATAATCAAAACAAAATCTTATCTATATCATTGTACCATAAATTTTAATTTATGCGTTATTATTTTAACGAAAAAATATTAATAATACGATTTTTTTTAAATCTATCCTGTTTTTGTAAATTATTTCTTGTACCTGATTAAATATGTGCTTAATGCACAAATGGTTTTCGCATCCTTAATCTTACCTGAATTGATCATATCTAAGACATCGCTTAGGGGAATATATTCTGTTTCAATAACCTCATCCTCATCGAAATTGGTATTTGATTTTACATAATCCTTAGCTAAATAAAGGTAAATAACCTCTGAAGAATATCCACAGGTAGGATAAATATCTGTTAAATGCTCTAAAGACTCTGCCTTATTCCCTGTTTCTTCTTCAAATTCTCTTAATGCTGCTTGATATGGGTCTTCCCCCTTTTCAAGCTTACCCGCAGGTATTTCATAGATTACCTCATTATATGGATAACGGAACTGCCTTTCAAGCAAGACTCTATCATCCTTTGTAATACAAAGTATTGCAGCACCTCCATTATGCCTTACAACCTCTCTATAAGAATTCCTACCATTAGGGCATAATACTCTATCTCTTTCTACTCTAATGATTTTGCCATCATAGATTACTTCACCATCAATTTTCTTTTCTATCATATTCATAATCATCACCATCCCTCAAGAATATTTTACAAAAAAGGAAGCAAAAAATAAAGATATCTCTTATTTCTTAATTCGAAAGCGTTTTAAAATAATTATTTTGATTTTTAGTGATACAATTAGATTTGTATCAAAATAAGCAAATAGAAAAGAGTTGAAGAAAATGGATTTTCAAGCATCTACTTTATTTGAAGTTCTACTTCCACTTGGTGTAATTATCTTTCTATCTAAGCTATTATCTATAGGTTCTAGAAAGATTGGATTACCTCAGGTTATCGGAATGCTTCTAACTGGCGTTTTATTAGGATCAATTGTATTCATTCCAAATCATGAATATGTTATGACAAACAATTCGATGATTGGAATACAAATTGTAGCCGAAATAGGTGTAATCCTAATTATGTTTAGTGCCGGTATGGAAACCGATCTAAAGCAAATTAAGCAAACCGGAGTTGCCTCCTTAGTCATTACTATGCTTGGAGTCATCGTTCCTATGGGATTAGGATTCTTAGCTGCATTACTTTTAGGAACAGATTTATCGAACACAAAAACATTATTTCAAAATCTATTTTATGGTGTTGTATTAACAGCAACCTCAGTATCCGTTACTGTCGCAACATTAAAAGAGCTTGGAAAACTAAATTCTAAGATTGGTACAGCCATTATGTCTGCAGCCATATTAGATGATATCATCGGTGTCATTATATTATCTATTATCTTATCCTTAGACAAGGCAATGACTGGGGCACAAGCCGATACAAATGTCACCCTAGAAATTGTTATGGTAATTGTTAAAACTATTCTATTCTTTATTTTCGCTATTGGTCTTGGATTATTGGTTCGTTTCATATTTAAAAAGCTTGCAAGAAAATATGATCATCATAGACGTATTCCAATCTTTGCCATTGCACTTGCATTCTTCTTTGCATTCGCAGCTGAAAAATGGTTTGGAATCGCAGATATTACAGGTGCATTCTTTGCAGGATTAGTATTATCGGACTTCAAGGAAACACAATATATTGAAAGAAGAACAGATATTACATCCTATCTATTATTTACACCAGTGTTCTTTGCTAAGGTAGGAATAACTTCTATGCAAAGCTTTACGGATCAAACCTCAAATCCATTTGCCACATGGCAATTCCCAGTCTTTGGTATATTATTCTTACTTGCAGGTATTACAGGTAAGCTCATTGGCTGTGGCGCTGGAGCTAAAATGTGTAAATACTCATGGAAGGATTCTTTAAGATGCGGTGTTGGTATGATGTGTAGGGCTGAGGTGTGCTTAATTTGTGCACAAAAAGGTATCGATGCTGGAATTATTTCAGCATCCATTCAGCCATTCATTTTAATCCTAATTCTTCTTACATCCTTTGTAACACCTGTCATATTAAAGGCAACCTATAAAAATGAAATGAAAGATGAAAATGAAGGATTAGATTCCATTCCTATGGTTGAAAGCTCAACACCAATAGCTGATTCTCATATAGTAAATACAAATTATCAAGGTCCATTTATGGATCAGCAATAAGAACAAAAAAGGCTGTTAAGATTTTTAGTTTCTTAACAGCCTTTTTACTATCTTTTATTTGTTAAAAAATCCTTAAAGTGAGCAAGTGCAATATCTTGCTCCTTTCTTTTAAATCCATGTCCTGCCTTTTTTATAAAATAAACAAAGGAATCCGAAGATAAATTCTCTAAGGTTTTTCTTAAATGTGTAGCCGATACAATCTTATCCTTTCCTCCATGCACAATACATACAGGACATAAAACCTCTTTTATGATTTTATCGGTATCTAACCTTATACATTCCTCTGCGAAGGATGGATTAAATTTAAAGCCAAATTTACATTTCCATGTTTCTCTTATATGATTTGGGTCAAAGGAAATAAAAAGCATTTTGCCGCGTCTTGCGTCATCTGGGATGGATAGAGCTGGGTAGATGGATAATACTCTTGCAACGACCGCAGGATTTCTTGCTGCATAAATGAAAGATATAAATCCACCTAAGGATTCACCAAAGAGCATAAGCTCTTGCTTACTTTCTTCTACGCTATTAATTACCGTTTGAAGATCGTTTAATTCATTTTCTATGGTTAAATATTCTCTTGGACCTTCACTTTTACCAAATAAATGTCCACCACAAAAATCATAAGTATAAACCGTATAGCCCATTTCTGCTAAAAATATGGCATATCTTTTTAATCTTTTTGAATTCGATAAAAAGCCATGAGACATAATAATTGGTATATTTTTAGGATTATTTGGAATATATTTCATTCCATGTATCCTATATTTTCCATTGTTTAATTGAAATTCTTCTTTCATCATCGCAATCACCTAGATTTATTTTACAATGGATAAAGAAAAATTGGAAGAAATGATTGCTCATTCCTTCCAAAATTTTATAGACACATATTTACTTTTGTCTACTTCATTAGAAGTTGATTTAAATCCTCAGCAAAGGCCTTTGGATCATCTGGTAGAATACCTTCTTGTAGTAATGCTTCTGTATATAATAGCTTAGTCATACGAGATGCTTCATCCTTATTTACCTTATATAAAGCCTCAAGTTTAGCAAACATTGGATGATTTGGATTAAGCTCAAATACTCTTTCCGCCTTAACCTCTTGATTTTGCTGCTTTAAAACACGCTCCATCTCAAAGGATAATTCACCGGTTGAGGATACGCAGCATGGTGCATCAACAAGCTTCTTAGAAAGGATTACTTCCTTAACAGAAGGTATGGATTCCTTAACCTCACTTAAGAATTCCTTCTTTTCTTCTTTTAACTCATCAATCTTTTTCTTTTCCTCTTCATCGATTAAATCAAGCTCATCCTTATTGATAGACTTAAATGGCTTTTCATTATAGCTCTTTAATACATTAATCATGAATTCATCGATATCCTCAGATAGAATGAATACATCATAGCCCTTAGATTTAATTAAATCCATTTGTGGTAGCTTTTCTACGGATGCCTTATCATTTCCAATTGCATAATAAATTTCCTTTTGTGATTCAGGCATCTTTTCTACATATTCATTAAATGTAACAAGCTTATCCTCATTAAAGCTTCTAAGCAAAATTAAATCCTTTAAGGAATCCTTACGCTCACCATAATTTTCATATAGACCAAATTTTAAATGTCTACCCCAATCCTTATAGAATTCCTCATATTTTTCTCTATCGTTTTTAACCATACGAGATAATTCAGCTAAAATCTTCTTCTCTACATTCGCTGCAATCTTCTTGATGGCTCTATCCTCCTGTAAGGTTTCACGAGAAATATTTAGTGGTAAATCTGCACTATCTACTAAGCCCTTTACAAATCTTAGGTAATCTGGGATTAATTCCTTACACTTTTCTAGGATAAATACACCCTTTGTATATAACTGTAGTCCTTTATCATCCTTATCATTATACATTTCATAGAATGGCTTCTTTGGAATGAATAATAGAGCATTATAGGTTAGCATACCTTCAACATTTACATGAATGGAAGTGATAGGATCCTGCCAATCCATAAATTTAGATTTATAGAAATTATTTAATTCCTCATCGGTAACCTCACTCTTATTTTTCTTCCAAATAGGAAGCATAGAATTCACTGTTTCAAGCTCCTTATGTGTTTTTGGCTTAAAATTAGGATCCTTCTTTTCCTCATCTGTTGCAGGGTCAAGCTTAGTTACCCAAGTCTTAATAGGGTATCTTACATAATCGGAATATTTCTTAATTAATTCCTTAATCTTGTATTCCTCTAAATAATCACTATATTTATCATCTTCCGTATCATCCTTTAAATATAGAGTAATTACAGTACCATAATCCTCCTTATTTCCATCTTCGATGGTATAGGATTCAACACCCTCTGATGTAAATAGATGAGATGTATTATCCTTAATCGATTTTGTTAATACAGTTACCTTGTTTGCAACCATAAATGCACTATAGAAACCTACACCAAATTGACCAATGATATCGACTTCTGGTGTATTTTCCTTTTCAACTGCTTCCATGAATTCCTTAGAGCCTGATTTTGCAATAGTACCTAAATTATTTTCAAGCTCCTCAAGGGTCATACCAACACCATTATCCTTAATGGTTATGGTCCTTTTTTCCTCATCTGTTTCCACTAGAATTTGGTAATCCTCTTGTGGAATTGAAGTATCGGTTAAAGACATATAATGTCTTTTATCGATAGCATCGGATGCATTCGATACTAATTCTCTTAAGAAAATCTCCTTGTGTGTATAAATCGAATTAATCATCATGTCTAATAGACGTTTTGTTTCTGTTTTAAATTTCTTTGTCGTTTTCATTTTTTTACTACCTCCAAACTGTTCATAAGTAATTATAATTCTATTTTTTGGCACTGTCAACAGTAAAGTGCCAAAAATTTAAAAACTTTACATTTATTCATAATTTTTGAATTCTTATAGTATAATGAATTTAGGTGATTTATATTATGGTTGAGGCATTTAAAATAACCGCAAGGGAGCTTAGAAGAAATTTAAAAATTCACGTAAAATATCCAGATGATTACGATCAAAACGAAAGAAAATATCCTATAGTTATCTTTTTTGATGGAGAATTATTTTATAACTATATTGGAGAAGATACTAAGGTTTTTGATACAGATAAAATCACATGCGATATCAAAGAGGATACCATACTTGTATTCTTACATTCCCCAGCAATTAAGGAATGGAGAATGAGCGAATTAAATCCATATTATAATGGAGATAATAAGGATGTTGATACCGTATTATCCTATATTTATTTTGAATATATAACACATATTGTTTTACCAATTTTAAAACAAAGATTTCGTATACTAGAGGATCAAGTCTATTTATTCGGTATAAATGAAGGTGCAATCGCTGCCCTTTCCATGGTATATAAATATAAGGAATATAAGGGAGCTTGTCTATTAAATCCTACATTAAAGCTATGCGATGATAAAATCAACGAAGATTTAAAGAATAATTTCACATGTAAAAAGAGTATATATCTATATAGAGGAGGGCAGGATACAGATTCAAAGGAGGATGACCTCTTCTACCATTTATGTACACGCTTTGATTCACTAAAAACAGAAATCTTAAAATATGATTTTAATACAGAAGGTGATAATTCCTATTTAGATTTAAGTGAACATATCTCTATAGGAATTAAACATATTCTTCTCAATAAATAGCATAACCCCTGGCAAGACCAGGGGTTATATTATTTTTCTAGATATTCAATTACATTTTTTATATCATCATGTATAGCAATATTCGCCAAAGAATCATATGGTGTTTCACTCTTATTTAATAAAATAAGATTCTCACCTCTAAAATACCTTAGGAAGCCTGCCGCAGGATATACTGTTAAAGATGTACCAGTAACAATAATGGTATCTGCCTCACGAATCGCGTATAAGGCATTTTCTACAACCTCATCATTAAGCCCTTCCTCATAAAGTACAACATCGGGCTTTATAATGCCACCACAGCTACACCTTGGAACCTCGCATGACTCATGAAATATATCCTTTAGAGAATAGAATTTATGGCACTTCATGCAATAATTTCTCATGATAGATCCATGAAGCTCATAAACCCTCTTTGAGCCTGCCGCTTGGTGCAGGTTATCAATATTTTGGGTTACTACCGCTAAGACCTTTCCTTCCTCTTCTAGCTTTGCAAAATATTTATGGGCTAAATTAGGCTTAGCATCTAAATAAACCATTTTTGAAAAATAGAATTGGTAAAACTCACAAGGATTCGACATAAAGAAGGAATGGGAAATAATTTCTTCAGGTCTTATATTACTTTTGGTTTTTTGATTATATAAGCCATCCGCACTTCTAAAATCAGGTATACCTGAATTGGTAGATAAGCCTGCCCCTGAAAATATAACTATTTTTTTACTTTTTTCAATGATTTCCTTTAATTTTGCTAAATCACTCATATTTCACCCTTTATTATCCTAAGAGATTTAATATTTCTATATCTCAATGTCATCTAGCCTTTCTTGAGCTAAATCTTGCATCCATAGTTATAGAAATTTTAAATCGCCTTTATAGCTTCAACAATTTTAGCTACAGCATCTAAATAAGGCATTTCTTCTTTAGCTAATGTATCTCTATTCTTAAGCTCAACAATGCCCTCTGCTGCTCTTTTTCCAACAATAATCTGATAAGGTACACCAATAAGCTCCCAATCCTTAGCCTTAAAGCCTAAGCCCTGGTTTCTATCATCTAAGACAACCTCAACACCGTTTGACTCAAGCATTTCATGGATCTTATCTGATAATTCCATTTGTTCTGGAAGTGAATATTTAACAGGTAATACTACTGCATGATATGGTGCAACGTTTAGTGGCCACTTAATACCAAATTCATCATGGTATTGCTCAACAATCGATTGGAAGGTTCTTGTAACTCCAATGCCGTAGCAGCCCATAACCATTGGTACGTTTTCGCCCTTTTCATTTACATAAGTACAGCCCATTGCCTTTGAATATTTCGTTTGAAGCTTAAATACCTGACCAACCTCAATACCTCTTGCACTCTTTAGTGGATTGCCACAAATTGGACATCTTAGGCCATCCTTAGCTAATCGTAAATCACATACCTTACCTGTAAAATCTCTACCGAATTTTACATTCTTTAAATGGTAATCTTTTGCATTAGCACCTACATAGAAGGAATCCATGTCCTTTAATTCTTCATCTACATAAATGTCTAAATTACATGGTAGGCCAACAGGTCCAATAAAGCCCTTAACTATGCCTAAGGAAGCTAATTCCTCATCTGTTGCAAGCTTTAAATAGTTTTCATTAGAGCCGGATTCATTCACAAGCTTAATTTCATTAATATCCTTATCGGCTCTTACCATTGCGACAATGAACTTTTCATTCATAAAGTCATGGTAAACCATAGTCTTAGCTAAGTTCTTAGCATCAATCTTTAAGAAATCCACTAATTCCTCGATGGTTGCATGATTTGGTGTATATACCTTTTCGATAGGAGCTTCTTCATCTCCCTTATAGCCATCAAGCATTGTTGTAGCCTTTTCCTGGTCTGCAGCATAATGATTTTCATCACAATAAATAATGGTAGATTCACCAATCTCAGATAATGCCATAAATTGGTGAGATCCATTACCACCAATATTTCCTGTATCCGCTAAAACGGGTTGGAAATTTAGATGGAATCTTGTAAAAATCTTAGAATATGTATCATACATAAGCTTATAGGATTCTTCTAATCCAGCCTCATCCTTATCGAAGGAATAGGCATCCTTCATAATGAATTCTCTAGAACGAATTAAACCAAATCTAGGACGGAATTCATCTCTATATTTTGTTTGAATTTGATATAAAATAACAGGTAATTGCTTAGGAGATTTTATTAAATCTCTTGCAATAGATGTGAAGATTTCCTCATGCGTTGGTCCTAAGCAGAACTCTCTATCATGACGATCCTTAAGTCTCATAAGCTCAGGGCCATATTTCATCCATCTACCAGATTCTACCCATAATTCCTTTGGCTGTAGTGCACTACATAAAATCTCTTGGCTGCCTGCCTTATCCATTTCATCCTTGATGATTGCTTGAATTTTATTTAAAACTCTAAGTCCCATAGGTAGATAGTTATAAACACCAGCTACCTCGTTTTTAATCATTCCAGCACGAAGGAGTAAAATATGTGAATCTATTTTTGCCTCATTTGGGGCTTCCTTAAGTGTGGAAATTAACATTCTACTTGCTTTCATAACTTTAATTCCTCTTTTCAAATACCTTTGAATTATAGCATATATTTTATAAATTATCTATGAAAATGCTTTATATTCATAATAAATTATGAAATAGCTTTGAAACTTGTTTTCATATAGGGTATAATATATATAACTTTTTCCGAATTCGAATTTCATAGGAGGTTTATATGGACAAGTTATACAACCGCAAGGAGATAGCTATTTTTGCGCTTGGTGGTTTAGGTGAAGTAGGTAAAAACATGTATGTCATCGACTATTTAGGGCAATTATTTATCGTAGATTCAGGAATCCTATTTCCAGATTCTCATCTACTAGGCGTAGATTATGTTATCCCTGATTATACATATTTAGTACAAAATCAACAAAGAATCGTAGGATTATTTATTACACATGGTCATGAAGACCATATTGGTGGTATACCATTCCTACTTAAAAAGGTTAAAATACCTAAGATATTTGCTGCAGGTGTTACTATAGATTTAATTGAAAATAAGCTTGAGGAGTATCCAGAATTATTAGGTTCTACTCAAATTGTAGAATTTAAGAGTCATTTCGTTTATGAATTTAAGGGTGTTACTGTATCCTTTATAAGATTGAATCACTCCATTCCAGATTCCTTTGCTATATGCTTTAAAACAGAGCTTGGTACCATTGTACATACCGGAGACTTCAAAATCGATTTGACTCCTGTTGGCCCTGCTGCAGAATATGATAAGCTTGCCTTATTAGGCCAAGAGGGTGTTTTATGCTTATTATCCGATTCAACGAATTCCTTAAGACCAGGTGTTACAGAATCCGAAAAGAAAATTGGCTCTTCTATTAAAGAATTATTTAAGCAGGTTACAGATAGAATTATTGTTGCAACCTTCGCATCGAATATGTTTAGAGTACAACAGGTCATTGAAGCCTGTGTACTTACAAACCGTAAGGTTGCCGTCTTTGGTAGGTCTATGGAAAAAACCATAGAGGTAGGACAACAGGTAGGTTATATTAAAGCACCAAAGGGTACAATTATAGCTCCTGAAGAGATTGATCATTATAAAGCATCCGAAATATGCTTATTATGTACAGGATCTCAAGGAGAGCCTTTGGCCGCATTATCGAGAATTGCCAACGGCTCTCATAGAGTCATAAAGCTAATGCCAAATGATACGATCATCTTCTCTTCCAATCCAATACCTGGAAATCAAGAGGGTGTAAATAAAACCATCAACCAATTATTCCGTAAGGGAGCAAATGTAATTACACATTCTCCTATTACCGATACACATACTACAGGACATGCATCTCAAGTTGAGCTTAAGCTTATGCTTAATTTATTAAAACCGAAATATTTCATGCCAATCCATGGTGAATACAGAATGCAAAGAGTACATGCCGATTTAGCTATTGAATGTGGTGTTGATCCAAGCAATACCTTCATTTTAGAAAATGGTGATGTACTTGCGATTAACGATCATTCTGCAAGAAATGCAGGTCATGTTACTGCAGGTGATGTATATATCGATGGTGAAGGCATTGGTGATATTTCAAAGGATATTATAAGAGAGCGTAGAATGCTATCTGAGGATGGTATGTTCTCTTTAGTCATTACCATCGACACGAAGAAAAAGATTATTCCAATCGAACCACAGGTAGTTTCTAGAGGTTTTATTTACATGAAGGATTCAGAAGCATTAACCAAAGCTTTCGTTGAAGCTGCAAAGAAATTCATACTAGATGAAATGGCAAATTCTAATGTGGTCATTTTAGGTATGCTAAAGCAAAAGCTAACTGAATTCTTAGAAAAGGAAATCTATTTAAAAACAGATAGGAAGCCTATTGTTATTCCATTATTTATGGATTTAGCACCAGGTTCAAGCATAGAATAAACTAAAGCTGTCATTACTTTTCAGTTAATATTCTGAAAATATGACAGCTTTTTTTGAAATTTATATTCTTTTGTTATTTATTCTATAATACATTTTAGAAAAGGAAGAAAATTCAAAAATGCATGATTAGCAAGTATATTTGCTCTTAACACAATTAGAGCACATATTACAATTTCCCTTATGTGGTATCCCAAAATATTCAGATACTGCCTTATGGATACAACTAGATCCAATACATAATTTAACCATAGAATCTAATTTTTGATATCTATCCTTCTTAATTTGATTAATCTCCTTGCTACTCTTTTCTTTATTATCCATATGGTCTATAAAATATTCTATAGTTTCTATATCCTTTAAATTGAATAAAACTATACTTTCTGCATATTTACCATCTCTTGATGCGCGACCAGATTGCTGGCTAAAATCTTCGATGGAGGAGGGGAGGTCATATTCTATGACATACCTAATATCTGGTATATCTATTCCCATGCCAAAGGCATTGGTGGACACAATAATATCAATTTCATGATTCGTATACATATTTTGCATTTTTTTCTTATCTACAGATTCCATCTCTCCATGATAGTATCCTACCTTAAAGCCCTTTTCCCTTAGGAATTCATATACATGTAACACATTCTTTATTGTCAAGCAATAAATGATACCATGAAGATTTAAATGTGATTTAATATAAAAATATAAATCTCTATCCTTGTCGTGCGTCTTTTGTATTTTATAGAATATATTTTTCCTATCACAATCTCCGGCAACTATAATAGGATTCCTTAATTCAAGTAATACCTTTATTTTATCCACTGTTGTTTTTGTTGCCGTTGCAGTTAAGGCCATCATTTTAGGCCTTTTTTTTAGCTTATGAATAAAGGAAGGAATGTGTCCTAATGCTTTTCTAAAATCCTCACTCCAAAGAAGTGTATGAGATTCATCTGCAACAATCATAGATATATCTATATTTATGATTTTATCTAAGAATCTTTTTGTTTCTAGCCTTTCTGCTGAAACATATAATATTTTAATATCTCCTCTTCTAAGCTTTCTATAGACATTATCTACTTCCTCTTTATCTAATAAGGAATTAATATATGCTGCAGGAATCATCTTATCCTTTAGATTCCTTACCTGATCTTGCATTAATGCGATTAGAGGTGTAATTACTATCGTTATTCCATCGAGCAATAATGCTGGAATCTGGAATGTAACAGATTTACCATAGCCTGTTGGAAGTAATCCTATAATATCCTTATTGTTTAATACAGCATCGATAATCGTTGCTTGCTCCTTCTTTAATTTACTATAGCCATAATATTTTTTAAGTATTTCTAATTTATCCATAAAGATATAATACCACATAGATCATATGAAAGCATTAAGCAATAATTGAGAAAAAAAGAATGCGAATTAACGCATTCTATTTTAAGCTATTTAACCAATCCATAATTGCCTTTTTTGGTAAGAAGCCCACCTTCTTACCTAAGATTTTACCATTTTTAAATACCATAAGGGTTGGAATATTTTGAATTCCAAAGGCTAAGGCTATTGCCTCTTCTTCATCGACATTTACCTTTCCTATTCTTACATCACTTTCATTTTCAATTTCCTCTAGAATTGGAAGAAGCATTCTGCAAGGAGCGCACCATGGTGCCCAAAAATCAACTAAAGTAAGAGAATCACTAGTAATGAATTCTTTAAAATTATCACCTGTTAAAACCATATTATTCTCCTTTATGATCATATTCTCTATGAACGATATCTAATTCCTTTAAATCTAAATCATCAATGAAGTTTTCACCCTTCATAGTATCTGGTTCATGTGTTACAACAATAGATTCGTCATTGATTGCCTCGCTTGCTAAGAATAGCATAATGGCAGCACAATTTGATAAATTTAAACTTCTAATTTTATCTGTTGTAGGAATTCTATAGCAATCCTTTAAATTGTCCTTTAGGATATCATAAGCAATTCCTGTTGATTCCGCACCAAAGACTAAATAAATATCCGAATCCTTTGCATCCTCTTTAAAATTAATTGTTGAGGGAGATTTATGACCATAGCGAGTTAAATAATAAAATTTACCTTTATTTTTACTTTTAAAATCATCCCAATCGTCATATGCCTCATATTCCAAATAATCAAAATAATCTAAGGCCGCTCTTCTCATTCTTGCCTCATCAAGCTTAAAGCCTAGTGGACGAATTAAATGAAGCTTTGCATGAAATCCAACACAGCTTCTCATAATATTTCCTGTATTTTGTGGAATTTCTGGATGATATAATACAACATTAATCTTCATATTTTAAAAACTCCTTAATCGCATAGGCGATTCCATCCTCTAAAGGATTTTTTGTAACAAAGGAAGCCACCTCCTGTACTTCCTTTGGGGCAGTAGGCACTACAATGGATATATCCGCTTCCTTAAGCATTTCTAAATCATTATAATTATCGCCAAATGCGATAATTCTTGCATCCTTATAGATTTTTCTTAAATCTAATACCGCACTACCCTTAGATATACCGTGGGCAATGGCATCAAAGCCTAAGGGTGCAACACGCACAAAATCGATTTCAGGAAATAATTCCTTTGGGAATGTGTCTGCTTGATAGCTATATACCCCCAAAGAATATATATCATCCTCTAATATATCCTTTGGATATAGGGTTGCTTCTGGAACATTAAAATAGTCTGAAAATTCCTTATAGATTTTATCACAATCGATTCTTGCATAATATTTCTCATTTAATAGGGTTGTTTTAAATCCCATTTCAAATAATCTTTTTATAGCATCCTTAGATATAGGATGCTTCGCAATTACCTTATCCTTTACAACAATATAGCCACCATTATTCATGATGGCTCCATCTATTGTTATAACTTCTTCAATAGGTTTCATTTGGAATTTACATCTACCTGTAGAAAGTAATACCAAATCCCCTTTTTCTCTAATTTTTTTTATAATTTCCTTTGCAGACTCTGGTATGATACCATTTATCGATAATGTACCATCAATGTCAAATAAAAATATATTATTCACATTGCTCACCGGTTAAGGTATATTCATCACAATCCATAATTTTAACCTTAACCCTTTGTCCAAGCGAAAGCTCATAATGTGCTGCAACAAAGATTGCACCATCCACCTCATCAGGGGCATATTGATAGCTTCTTGCAACATACATAAAGGATTCCTCATCATAACCAATAATAAAGGCATCCTCTATAACCTTGCCAATCATTGCCTTATTCTTTTCTAAAGCAATCTTAGATTGAGCCTCCATTACTCTTTCATAACGCTTTTGTTTCACATCAAAAGGAATAACATTCGGATATTTTTCTGCAGCTGTTCCCTCCTCTAAGGAGAAGGTAAATGCACCAAGACGATCAAATTGAACCTCATTCATAAATTCGATTAAATGATCAATATCTATTTCCTCCTCGTAAGGGAATCCAACAATTAAGGTAGTACGAAGAATAGCATTAGGTATTTCTGTTTTAATCTTTTTAAATAGATTGAATAGGTAATCCTTCATACCTCTTCTTACCATCTTCTTTAAAATATGGTCCTCAGAATGCTGAATTGGAATATCAAAATAAGGCATAACCTTGTCATGTGTTTTAATAAATTCAATTAGCTCATCTGTAACAATATCTGGATATAAATATAATAAACGAATCTTAAAATCACCCTCAATTTTGCATAATTCCTCTAAGAGTGGCACAATCATAAGCTTCTTATCATATAAATCATAGCCATATTTCGTCGTATCCTGAGAAATTAAATTAATCTCATATACACCACTTGCTACCTCTTTTTTAACTTCCTCTATAATGGATTCCATGGTTCTACTTCTTAAGGTACCACGAATTAAAGGAATTGCACAAAAGGCACAATGGTTTTGACAGCCCTCTGAAATTTTAATATATCTCATATAGCTTGGAGTGGAATATATACGATTTAATGGAGAATATTCGCCCTTTATCTTATAATCGGACTCTATTACACCTTCAATAATTTTAGCTATATTTCTATATTCATCAATGGTTATAAAGCGATCTACCTCGGGTAAAAGCTTAATGATTTCATCCTTGTATCTTTGAGGTAGGCATCCTAAAACAATAAGCTTAGCTCCATTCTTTTTATAATCTGCCATTTGAAGAATCGTATCAATAGCTTCCTTTCTTGCAGGCTCTATAAAGGCACAAGTATTAATTAATATTAAATTTGCATCTATAGGAGATGAAACTAAGGTTATAGAATCCTTCATTGCTCCTAAAATCATTTCAGAGTCTACCTGGTTTTTAGCACAGCCGAGGCTCACCATATATACATTCATAAATTTACCTCATTACATAGCAATAACTAAAGTTGTACATAAAATAAGTACAACAAAAGCAAATAAAATGCTCATAATACTATTCTTTTTTTGAAATAGCATTCCAAAGATAATTCCTAAAAGTAATCCTAAGGATAATACAATTGTAGCTTCCACTTGTCCAATTCTATTGCTATAGTTTCCTAAGAATGGAATAAAAATAGATAATGCTGCAACAAGAACTAAGGATAGAAAAGCAACTAAAATACCTAAAGAAATTTGAATAAAGAAGGCAGGGAAATTAAAGGATTTAAAGGATTGCTTCTTTAAGGCTTCCTTTTCCTGCTGATATAATATTTTCTCCTCAGGATAGAAATCCTTTGGATTAATATTATTTACTAAATTATCATATTTCTTTAAAGCATATTGGCTCTTCTTATTCATAATCATAGATAAGCCTGAAGCAAGGATAAGTAGAACAACTACACCTAGGGCAATATATAGACTATAGGAATTTAATAAAATACCAAAATTATTTGCTAAAGTAGCCTTTTTGCCACTACTGTTAGATAAGAATTTAAATACGAAAACCATAAGAAGCATTGGAATTACCATAAGTAATCCCATGATAATAGAGGCATTCGCAAAGCCATATTGGCCAAGTAAATTCTTTCTTTGCTTTTTAATATCATATTCCTTTTTCTTATCCTCAGGGAGAATGAATTCAGGTGCATCCTTCGATACATCATCTAAGGCATCTTCGTTTCTTACATCTTCAATAACCTCACCAGTTAAAGGATTAACCTTTTGTTCAATTTCCTCATGTGGAGTATAAAGCTTAACAACCTTTCCTTGCATATAATCCTGACAGATATAGGTTTTGGCATAAGGCTTATTTAAATCATATTTTTCTTTATCATATTTCTTTTTAACAGAGATGAAATCATTCTTATATGCAGTGATGAAATATAAATAATTCTCATATAATCTTTTCGCTATACCAATATAATTATCAAAGGATATAGAAGAAATCTTTCTTGCAGCAATTTGATCCTTATAGCCATCATATTCCTTTTTGATTTCAACAAATCTCTTGTAAATTTTTAAAGCCTTTGGCTTATAATCATATTTATCAAAATTATCTACCATCCAAAAGAAAAATGAGCCATCTACGATTCTTCTTAAATAATCCTCATCTGTTTCCTTTATCTTATTCAAAAGCTTTAGAGAAACAAAGGTTGGATTTTCATCATTTACTGCCTCAATTACATCGGTAAAGCCTGCCTTATGCGCTAAGGAAATCAAGAAGGCTTCACTTCTTGCAAGATTAGAAAATCTTCTAAAGCATTCCTCACCATTAATGGCAATGATTCGAACCTTACCATCTAAGGATTCCTTTGTCTCATAGCCATAGTAGGCTACTAAGTATTTATAAGTAAATGGATTCCTAAAATTTCTTTCAATCGCACGAGAATGCTGACATAGCTTTGGGTCAGCCCCTGATGCACGGAAGGTTTTCGTAATACCTCCATCCTCTAAGAAGGCAAATAAAATATTATTTGCTGGATCTGGGTTTTCCCTTAATGCCTGTAAATAGGTTAATAAATCCATTTTTACTCCAGCAATTATAATTTCCTTATGATCCGTCATTTCAAAGATCATAAAGGTTAATGCGTTACTTTTATATTTTGTTTCTGCTAAAATGTTGATATATTTCTTAACTTTTCCTTTATCACTAATTCTACTTTTAATAAATTGAATTAGTTCCTTTGTATTCGTATAGATATCATCCATACCTAAATCAAAATTATCAATATATGCTTTAGCTAAGCTACTTAAATCGGAATAGCTTTCTTGGTTAAAAACATATGATGTCATAATTCCCCCCTATTATAGATTATCTGTATCTAATAATATAGTTACAGGTCCATCATTCAAAAGTTCAATTTTCATGTCAGCTCCAAAGATACCAACTTCAACATGGAAATCCATATCTCTAAGCATTTTTACAAATAAATCGTAATATTCACTCGCTTTATGGAATTCCATAGCATCCGAAAATCCAGGACGATTTCCATGCTTACAATCTGCATAAAGTGTAAACTGACTTATAGCAAGAATTGTACCAGAAACATCCTTAAGTGATTGATTCATTTTTCCATTTTCGTCTTCAAATATTCTTAATCCTGAAACCTTTTTTGCACATTTTTCAAGTTCTCTTAGAGTATCTGTTGTTTTAAAGCCAATAAGTAACATAAAGCCCTTATCACATTTACCAGTAACTACTCCATCAATTGTGCAGGAAGAATATTTAACTCTTTGAACTACTACTCTCATTAATGGTTATCTCTTTCAATGTTATAAATATATTTAATCTTCTTAAGGTTAACAATCATTTTTTCTAAGGATAACAAATTATCTGTCATAACCTTAAGCTTAACTATGGCCTCTAAATTCGCATTTTGGTTTGCGTTAATGGCCAAAATGGACATGCCAGATGCGGATACTGTATTCATAATTTCCACAAGTAGATTCATATTCGCTGTCGCTTCAATCTTTATCGAAACAGGATATTTTCTATCAATATTCGTAGCCCAAGCTAAAGGAATTAATCTTTCCTTTTGGAAGCTGTTGATATTTTTACAGCATAAATTATGAACAACAATGCCATTACCCTTAGTGACATAACCTAAAATTTCATCTCCTGGGATTGGGTTGCAGCAAGAACCAAGCTTTAGCTGTGGGTTTGTTAGACCTTCAACGACAACACCAGTTTCACTATTCGTTGTTAAAATTCTTTGGCTACGTTCAATCTGACGGCTTAATGCTTCTTCCGTTAGCCTTGATGGATCACTCGCACCTATGTATTTCGATACGACGGTCTTTGCAGATAAATTATTCTTAGCAACCTCTAAATACATATCATCAAGAGAGCTAATATTATTCTTTTGAAATTTAAGTGCAAATTCATTATCTAAATCGTAATTTGTAATTCTTTGGCTTTTAAATTCCTCATCGACCATTTGCTTACCTTGTCCAAGCAAAATATCGTGATTTTGCTTATTCAAGAAGCTCTTAATCTTATGTCTTGCGTGTGTTGTTTTCGCAATTTTAAGCCAGTTTTCTGATGGACCAAAGGAATTCTTATTCGTCTTAATCGAAATAATATCTCCCGTTTTAAGCTCATAATCCAGTGGTACTATATGATTATTTACCATGGCACCAACGGTTTTATTACCAATATTCGTATGAATTTTATATGCAAAATCTAGTGGGGTTGCACCCTTAGGTAAATCGACAACCTCACCCGTTGGAGTATAAACATAAACGGTAGTATTAAGTAAATCCTCTTTTACAGTTTCTACGTATTCCTCTGCAGATGCGTTCTGTGCATTTTCCTCTTCCGAAAATTTAAGTAGATCACCATACCATTTTAAGGTTTGGGCAATTTCAAATTGCTCACGCTCTTTAGAATATTCTGCATTTTCTTTATATGCCCAGTGAGCGGCGATACCATATTCTGCAATACGGTCCATTTCCTCTGTACGAATTTGTACCTCAAAGGTAAATCCATCATTAGAAATTACTGTCGTATGTAAGGATTGATACATATTTGGCTTTGGTACGGCAATATAATCCTTAAATCTCTTTGGTACTGGAGTATAATTCGCATGAATTAAGCCTAATACCTGATAGCATTCGCCAACCGTTTTTACAATTACACGGATGGCTAAGATATCATAAATATCCTTAAAGTCCTTCTTTTGGTTTACCATTTTCTTATAAATCGAATAAATATTCTTAATTCTACCCTTGATTTGGTAATCCGTTAATCCATTTTCACCTAAGATTCTTTTGATTTCATCAATCGTATGATCTACATTAGACATACGAGCGGAGGAATCATTTTTAATTTGTGTAAGAATCTTATTGTACATTTCATTATCTACGTATCTAAGGGAGGTATCCTCAAGCTCTGCCTTGATACGGAACATACCTATCTTATGAGCAAGTGGTGCATAAATCTCAAGAGTCTCTCTTGCGATTCTTCTTTGCTTTTCTGGTGGTAAGGCATTGAGTGTACGAATATTATGTAATCGATCGGCAAGCTTTACGACAATTACTCTTATATCCTTTGCCATAGCTAAAAGCATATGCTGATGATTTTCTACTTGCTTTTGCTCAAGGCTTACAAATTTAATTTGTCCAACCTTAGTAACACCATCAACAATTTCAGCTACATCATCACCAAATTCTTTTGCAATATCTTCCTTTGTTGCTTGAGTATCCTCAACCACATCATGTAATAAACCCGCACATATCGTTGCAGGACCTACATGTAGCTCAGCTAAAATACAAGCAACATTTAAAGGATGGATGATATATGGTTCACCTGATTTTCTTAATTGCCCGTTATGTAGGCTTTCGGCAACATCCCATGCTTTTCTTATTAACGCTTTAGATTCAGGCTTACGGATATATTTTGAAAAAATCTTTTCAAGCTCTTCATATGTTGTTGCTGTAACCATAAATCCACCTCCTTCATTTGCTTATAATGGATTATTCTCCTTCAAATTCAACTAAGGTTTTTACTTTATAATCCTTAAGTAATTCCTTGCCCTTTAAATCAACTAAATCAATGACAAAGGCTAAGCCAACAACCTCTGCCCCTGTCTTCTCACATAGGTGTGCTGCAGCTAATGCAGTACCTCCTGTAGCAAGTAAATCATCTACGATTAATACCTTGTCTCCTTTACTTAATGCATCCTCATGAAT
>CAMEKD010000015.1 GCA_945920825.1 uncultured Anaeroplasma sp. | reverse complement strand
AGACTGATTAAATTGTCAAAAGAATATTATACTCAATTATCCGAAATGATTGATGAATGGAAGTTAGACCAAGAGGTAAATCAAACGAATCATTCTCCTTGGGCAATCTTTAAGAACGATTATCACGACTTTGATTATTATTTAGATAATTTAGAAATTCGTGAACCAAAAGATGGAAAAGTGCCCGATTCAGTATTCTTTTTGTTAGATGTTGAAAGAGACATTTTGTTAGGTGCTGTAAATATTAGGCATTATTTAAATGATTACCTATTACAATTTGGTGGGCATATTGGAGATGGCATTAGACCGTCTGAAAGAAGAAAGGGATATGCTACTGAAATGATTCGTTTAGCATTAATCGAATGCAAGAAATTAGGAATTAATAGAGTATTAATGGTTTGCGATAAGTCTAATATTGGGTCAGCAAAATCCATTATAAATAATGGCGGAATATTAGAAAATGAATTTGTGGATGAGGATGGAAAAATCAATCAAAGATATTGGATTGATTTAGATTAACAAATTTCTATTTATCATTTAGAAATAAGGGTATGCAATTGTATTAAAATTGTGTAACGTTTCTAGCTTAAAGATTTGAAGTGGTACCAATTTCGTAGACAATAAAATAAAAAAGGGCACTAAGATAATTTCATAAGAAATAAAAACATAAAAAATAAACAAAAGAATCTTTTACTACTATAGATTAATTTAGCTTTTTGCCACAAAATTCGCAGAACACTGCATCATTATCTAGCACATTGCCACAATACTTACAAAACTTATGATCCTTATCTGGATCCTCTACCCTTTCATTTTTTGTAGAGTTTATCGCCTCACAAGTATCTTTAGCAACCTCTTCTATTGTATCCTTATAAGCATGATACCCCTCATGTACAATAGGCTCACTTTGGCAAACCACAAAGCCAGCAATTGCTCTTCTGTGAATAATCAGGGATAATACCACTCCACCAGAAAAGCTAAGGAAGAATCCAAGTCCAATCATGAATGCTCCTCCCATGATCATTCCTGAATTAAAGTCCTTCCCTTTTTTTAGTTGTGTATCAACAAAAAGAGAGTCAAAGCTAGAATCTATAACTGGATCCGTTGCTGGCTTGTTAAAGCCTAAAACCATTAAAACAATTCCACCAACAAGCAAGGCTCCACCTAAGATAAGAAAAAGGATTCTTAAGACCTTTAAAACCTTAATTACATGCTGATATTGTTCCTCATTTACATACTTTCTTTCCATAGAATACCTCCATAATCTATTTCTCATATAAAGTGGGTTCCCCGTTTCGATATATACCCAAACTATTGGGTACTACTCCCTTTTATGGAGTATCATTTAATTCGTATATAATATTAACCCAAAATATAGGGTTGTCAACAAAAATCACACATAGAATAACAAAGTTCTCTTGATTTTCTACTCAATCTCATTTAGATGATATTTTAATTCTAATGCGTAGGCATATAGCTTATCTGGATTATTCTTTAATTCCTTAGCAATAACCTTTTTTAAAATGATTTCTAGCCCCTTACCAATTTCTTCTCCTTGATATCCTAAATCCTTTAATACATCTCCATTTATTTTTAAATTACGATAGGTAATAATCTTATCATTATCAAAGAGACTCTTTATAATCGCTTGTATTTCATCTATATCCTCTAATCTATAATAAAGATCAGGGGTTTGACCCAATATATCCGCTCTTTTCAGTCCTAAGTATAAATCTAAATCCTTTGTGCCAAATTGATAAATGAATCGTAATACATTCTTTTCCTTAGGGACTAATGGATAATCATGATAATAAACTAAATGGCATACACGGTCTATAAAATATTTATTATACTTATATTTTGTTAAATATAATCTTGCGTATTCTTCTGATTTTACTGCATGATTATAAAAATGACCAACTCCATCATCATTTAAAACATAACAATCATATTTACCCATATCATGGAAAAACGCAGACATACGTAATATTAAATCACATTTCGTTGAATCTAATACCTTCATTATATGATTAAAGATATCGAAATTATGACATTTTGGACATTTTTGGTCAAAGCCATAACAATTCAAAAGCGGAGGAAATAAGGCAAAAAACACCTCTTTAAATTCATTTATATACTTTGATGGCTTATCGGATAGGAATATAGGATTTATTTCCTTTTGTATTCTTTCATTCTTTACTTCATTTAATAATGATGCATTTTTTAAGATGTATTTTTTTAAATCTAAATCTAATATTAAGCCTCTAGATTCATAAAATCTTATCGCTCTTAGAATTCTTATAGGATCCTCTTTTATAACTATATCGATATCTCTTATAGTTCTTAATCTTTTAGATACTAAATCCGCAAGTCCATGGTAAGGATCTATAAGGCCAATGGAAGGGTGATAGGCTAAAGAATTTACGCTAAAATCTCTATTCGATAAATCCTCTTCTATCGTACTACCCTTAAATGAAGAAAGCTCAAAATAGGTGTGATTTAATTTCACACCTATTGTAATATTTTTCGATATATATTTTTTACATTCATAATCCTTAAATACTTCTATTGCTTGACCTAGTGTCGCATTCGTTGCAATATCATAATCAGAAACCGGTAAATCAAGAATAAAATCTCTCACAGCGCCCCCTACGATAAAAGCATCAAATCCATTATCATTAAGCATATTTAAGGCAAGAATGATATTTGGGTTTACCTGAAAATCCTTCAAGGTATCACTCCCTTTAATTTGCTAAAATCTCAAGTCCATCCATTGTTACTACAATGGTATATTCCCACTGGGCAGATAAGCTACCATCATTTGTATAAATGGTCCAATCATTAGAAGCATCAATAAATACTCCTCTATCTCCCTCATTTACCATTGGTTCAATGGTAAATACCATACCAGGGAATAAAATCATACCTGTACCCTTTTTACCATAATGATAAATGAATGGATCCTCATGGAAATCAATACCTACGCCATGGCCACCAATTTCATGGACAACACTATATCCATGTGACTTAACGTATTTTTCAATAATAGCACCAATATCTCTTAAATGAGAATATGGCTTTAGGCTTTTGAATGCTAAATCTAAGGATTCTTTAGTTACCTTAACTAAATCCTTAGCTTCATCTGAAGCATTACCAATAATAAACATACGAGATGCATCTGCATAATAGCCCTTATATATGGTTGTACAATCGACATTAATAATGTCTCCATCCTTTAAAATAACGGTAGGATCCGGAATGCCATGGCATACGGCATCATTAATGGATGTACATACACTTTTGGGGAACCCCTCATAATTTAAGGGTGCAGGAATACCGCCAAGCTCTAAAGTCTTTTCATGGACGATGGTATTAATCTCCTCTGTAGACATGCCTGCATGAATTCTTTTCGCTACCTCATCTAAAACTAAATTATTGATGATGCCTGCAGCGCGAATTCCTTCGATATCCTCTTCTGTTTTTATCATTTCAGGCTTTGGTACTTCATAGCCCATTTTCTTGTACTTTACTACATTCTCTTCATAATTCTTTTTATAATCAATCATTTTCTTCTTCCTCGATAATTTTTGTAATATACATCCTCTGCATACTTAAATCTATCTGATATAATTGATCGGAATATAATTTAAGATTATCCTTATCCTCATCTTTAAAAATAAAGCCCTTCGATTTATAGCGAAGCTCATGCTCTAAAGAAGCCCACATATCCATAGCTATGGTTCTAAATTGAATTTCAATTGGAACATAAACCTGAATATTATCAACATAAATGGCCATTTCGAACACGATGTGTAAGGAACGATATCCTGTTGGCTTTGGATTACGGATGTAATCCTTGCTGAGTTTAATCTTTAAATCCTTTTGCTGCTTCATCATCGTTACAATTTGATAAATATCATTTATGTAATTACAAATAACACGCATGCCTGCAATATCATATATTTTTTCCTTTAAAATCTCCATAGTTACAGGATACCCTCTTCTATGGATCTTTTCGATAATGGAAGCAGGAGTTTTCACTCTAGATTCAATATGGTGAATAGGATTATGTGCAAAATGTAAGGAACAGTTATCATCTAGATTCTCTAGTCTAGCTGACATTTCTCTTAATGCATATCGATAGCATTTTTCAATTTTTAGATATTCCCCAATTAAGCTTCTATCCTCATCTGTCATTTTCTCTAAGGATGAAACCATATCATCTAGATTGGGTCTTGCATTCTTTTGTAAGATCACTTTTCATCACCTACTTCATTGTATCACAATGAAGCATCTAACTCAAGAAAAATGAAAACCCAGGTTGCCCTGGATTTTACTATTCCTGATAGAATTTTAAGATGTCTTCGATAACCTCTTTATGGTCATCCTCCATCAATATTTCATGCTTCATTTTTGGATAGGTTTTATATTTCATATCAATATATCCTGCCATAAGTAGGGATTTCATTGTATCCTTTAAGCCCTTTTCTCCACCAGTTGTCCTATCATCTTCTCCACTAATAGAATAAATTCTTAATGTAGGATTTTTACATTGATATCTCTTTCTCTTGTGTAAATTATTCGCTAAGGTAAATAATACCTTATTGGAAGCATTTGTAAATCGAAATCCACAAAGTGGATCATTTTCAAAATTCTCTATATTCTTTTTACTGTAGGATAGCCAATCTAAAGATGGATCAAAGGATGCACCATTCGACATTGCCCAAAGTAATTTTGAATACTTCTTAGCGCCCTTACCTAACGATTTACATTTCGCTAAGAATACCCCAAGCCAAGTACCTGCTTGATATCCTACTGTACCACACATAATCAATCTTTCAATTTCATCATCATGCTTTTCAATATAGGCTCTAGATACTAATGTACCCATAGAATGAGAAAATACATACATTGGTAGATTTGGATTATGCTTCTTTAGCCATTTGGTAACCTCATATTGATCAGAAACTAATAAATCAGATTCCCCACCAAGATGTCCTAACGTATATTCTTCATTAATGGATTCCCCGTGACCTCGCATATCCGAAATAATTACCGTGATTCCACTCTTATTTAACGCCTCTATCAATTCAATATATCTTTCCTTATGCTCTACCATACCATGCATAATTTGACAAATTGCTCTTGGATTTTCTGCTTTACTGTAAAGGCAGGAAAGCGAAAGTCCATCCGTTGCAGTAATCTTAATTTTCTCCATATTCTAATCCTCGCTTTTCTACATTTATTATACATCAAATGAAAAAGAAAAAAAAGTATAACACCTTCAATTCCTATATATCATTTTTAAAAGAATGAAGTCTTTGCTATATTGTGGAGTTCGAAAGGCCGAGTAAATGCACCTATGCACATTATAAAATTTATCACTTTCATCACGTTAAGAAAAAGGCCATGATAATCAAAATCATGGTCCATTTATTAATTGAATTCCTTTGCAATTTTTGATACTAGACTATTATCTACTTGACCTTGGTAATTTGCTTTAAAATGCTTCATTACCGATGGAATCTTCTTATCCTCTAAGGATGCAATAATCGCTCTAATTTCATCTTCGGATAATTGTTTTGGTAAATACTTATTTAAAAGCTCCATTTGAGCCTTTAATATCTCTACCTTTTCCGCTCTTTCAGCCTTTTCAAAGGCTAGCTTTTCTTCTTCTAGCTCTTTAATCGTCTTTTGAATAATTCTTAATGCCTCAGGATCAGGAAGCTTACGGTCTGGATATCCCTTATCTATTGCCTCATTCTTACATTTACCAAAGACTAAGGATACAATTTCATGAGCTACCTTATCATGGTTCTTCATAGTTTCAATGTTTGCTTTTTGTAAATCTTCAAATATCATATTATCATCTTCTTTCTTATGATATTTTAGCATTTTTATAATGCTTATTCAACACCCTTCAAGGCATCTGTCCTATGGATATCTTATACTTAAAGCCAAAAAACTTTAGTGTTGCAAGATTCTATTCCTCAACATAGCACATAATATCTTTTTATTGAACAAAATAGGATAGTCTTCATCCTATTTTGTGAGTTCAATTAAATTATGTATGATTCTATCGGGATCTACATCTATATCCACTTCATCATTTTTAAAGAATATCCCCTTAATATTTGCATTTTTTGCACATAATATATCTAATGGTCTATCCCCAATATAATATACATCCTCTTTATTCAAATTATATTTTTGAAGGAGATAATAGATGGCCTCAGGATCTGGCTTTCTATTAAAATGATTTTGGTTCGTTATAACCTCCATAAAGAATTTATCTATCCCTAAATTCTTTAATATGGTATGTGTAGATGCGCCTTTATGGGTATAAATAAAATTCATGTGTTCATGAAGATATAAATATTTTAATGTTTCATAGGCATTATCCATTAAGGTAACCTTCATTTGTGTTTTTATGCGGCATTCCTGATATTTTTCTATAACCTTAGGTAAATCTATTTTGTAAGTAATAGATATTTCATCTAAGAATTCATGAACGCTTTTTTCTATTATATATTTATAGACAGCTTCTTTTTTCTTTTCTATGTGAAAATAATTTAATACATCCATGATGGATTCTAAAATACCGTCATAGGAATCAATTAATGTACCATCCAAATCCCAAATATAAACCATAATTACCACCAGATAAATTTATTCAAAAAAAGACATATAAAAAAAGGCTTTGAAGCCTTTTATGAATTATTTTTTGAGAATAATAAGAATATTCTTAAAATATAGATATAAATATAAATTAAGGAAATTTCAATACCTAAAGCTACGCTCCACTCAGCATTCTTTCTAGTACCAAGCTTTACAACAGCCTCTGCTTCATTAAAATTAAATGCTAATGTGATTATACCATAAATTAAAAATGCACCTTGAATTAAGAAATATATAGGTGAAAATGAATCACCATGAATCAAACCATAAATCAAATCAAATCCAACAAGACCAATAGTTGCAAATAATAATCCTAATAAAACAATATATAATAATCCTATTTTTCTAAAGAAGCCTAAGGAATATAAAACAAGCATAATTGTAAATGCAACAAGTGTTGCTGTAACCGCAAGCGTACCAGCACTTGGGAAAAAGCTATTTACAATGGCTGTAATAACTCCTAGGAATAATCCTTCCGATAGAGAATATATGAAGGAGCATACCATTGCAGCTCGATCCGATAATCTACCAACAAATGCACATACAAATCCAGCAATGACAGATACAGCTAATAAAGTGTAAAAGCCTGAAGGATTATTTTCTAATATGCTAGGTAAATAGAACATCGTTCCTACTGCAGTCGCAATCGTTACAGCAAGAAGGATAATTGTTTTTATTGCTATTCCCTTATAGGTTGCACAATCGGCTTGATCTAAATATGCTTCATTTGTATTTATATAAGAATAATATCCTGAATCTCTCATTAGAATACCTCCTTTATTCTTCTTTATTATATAAAAAAACGATAATAAAAAAAAGGCGTTTCATGTGATTAACACAAAATCACACAAACGCCATAATTTTAAAGTAAAGCAAATAAGCCTTCTTCTTTAATTGGATCTTCCTCTGGAAGATCATCAAAATAATGCATTACATCAAATTCATCATATAGAGTTTGAGATAATCTTGTTCTTCTTAGAACATCCTTTTTGGATGTGAAGGCATTTTGATTTCTCTTTTCTACAATATCGATTGCAATGGCCTCACCTAAGGAATCTACCGCACTAAATGGGATTCTTAAATCCTTACCCTCTGGTTCAAAGATAGAGGCACTAGATTTTAAAATAGATACAGGCAAGAAATTGATTTTTCTTGCGACGCACTCAAGTGCAACCTGAAGTGCAGTATATTTATCATCATCCGTTGCGGTTCTTCCACTCTTACTCATAATTTCATCCATCGCTGCACGAATGGCCATTTTACCACCTAAATATGCATGAACCACATGGTTTTTTGCACGCTTTGAGAACCAAGCACTATAGAATAGCGTAGGTGCATATACCTTAAACCAAGCAATTCTTAAGCTCATCATACAGTACGCTGTTGCGTGGGCCTTAGGGAACATATATTCAATCTTATCACAGCTCCAAATATACCATTCTGGTACATTATGCTCTCTCATATATTTTTGGTATTCCAACCATCCAGCCATATCGCTCGTCTTCTTATTCTTACGAACGAATTCCATAATCTTAAAGGATTTTAATGGATCAAGACCCATCTGCATCAATTGAACCATGATATCGTCACGACAACCAATTAAATCCTTAAATTTTAATGCACCAAATTCTGTAGTACCCTTAATAAGCTCTTGGGCATTATTATTCCATACGTTTGTACCATGGGATAGACCAGAAATCTTTACAAGCTCAGCGAAGGTTGATGGTAAGGTTTCTATTAGCATACCACGAACGAAGTTTGTACCAAGCTCAGGGACTGCAAAGGATGCAACCTTAGAATCAATATCCTCAGGGGTTACACCAATGACACTTGGGTCATAGAATAGACGATACAGGTTTTTATCATCAATTGGAATATCCTGTGGTTTTGTAAATGGGAAATCCTCTTGATGCTCTTTCACATAATCCATGAAGTATTTAATTAATGTTGGATCATCGTGACCTAGGATATCGAATTTTAATAAATTCTGCTCAAAGGAGTGATAATCGAAATGTGTCGTTCTCCATGGGTTTTCAATGTTATCTGCAGGGAATTGTACTGGAGTTACATCAAATATATCGACATGATGTGGTACAACAACGATTCCACCTGGATGCTGTCCTGTAGATCTTTTAACACCAATTAAATAAGATCCTACACGGTCCATTTCACAATCTCTCATCTCAATTTTTTGTCTTTCACAGAAGCCCTTAACATAGCCATAAGCATTCTTATCCGCAATAGTAGCTACTGTACCTGCGCGGAACGCATTTTCAGGGCCGAATACGGTTCTTACATATTCATGGGCCTGGGCTTGATATTCTCCTGAGAAGTTTAAATCGATATCTGGTGTTTTATCACCATTAAAGCCTAAGAAGGTTTCAAATGGGATATCATGACCATCCTTAGATAAAGGTGCACCACATACAGGACATATTGCATCATCTAGGTCATATCCTGAATCCACCTTTTGTAAAGCCTCCTGGAATGGCTTTTCTAAATCCGTAAGTCCAAATTCTTCAATTTCATCCTTTCTCATTTTAAATGTATGGAAGTGACACTTCTTACATCTATAATGAGGTGCAAGTGGATTAATTTCAGATATATTCATCATCGTTGCAACTAAGCTTGAACCAACGGATCCTCTAGATCCTACTAGATATCCATCCTCTAGAGATTTTTTTACCATTAAATGACAAATATAATAAATAGATGCATACCCATTAGAAATAATACAATGAAGCTCGTGGTCTAATCTCTTTTTAACAATTGGATGAGGATTCTCTCCATATAGCTCCTTGCATGTTTCATTTACAATTCTTCTTGTTTCTGCCTCAATCGATTCAACATGTAAGAAATTATTCTTAAATTCATCATCCCTTGGAGCATACATTTCCTTATGGAAGGCAGGCCATTTTTCAATGGAATCTGCGATTAAATTTGTATTGGTTACAACAATTTCATAAGCTAAATCCTTACCTAAGAAGGCAAATTCCTCAAGCATTTCATTCGTTGTACGAAGATGCATTTCTGGAGTTGAATGATTCATAAACGCTCTTTTCAGTGGGTGAACTCCACCACCAATTTGAGGCACCTCAATGAGTATATCTCTATATCTTTTTAATCTAGGTCTTAGGTAATGACAATCGCTTGTTGCAACAACGATTTTCCCCATTTCCTTAGAGATGCGAATAATCTTTTGAATAACCTCTTTGATTCTTGTATCAGGATCTGGGAATTCTACATAATATTGCTTATAGGCTAAAGGTGGCTGAACTTCGATATAATCATAGTAGGAAATAGCTTCCCTTAGCTCCTCTTCACTTCTATTTAAAGCCATTTCAAAGACCTTACCATTCGCACATCCACTCGATAATAAAATACCCTCTCTATGGCTATCAATAACGCTCTTTAAAACTCTAGCCTCATTTTCCCACATGTGGTTTGTCATAGCATCCGATAGAATCTTAAACATATTCTTATAGCCTAAAGGCGTCTTAGCGATAAGAACAATATGATATGGAATGACATATCTAAAATGTGTATTCGGGTCAATTGTAGAATTGATATCCTTATAATTTTCAATTTTCTTATTATATAAATCCTGAAGCATTTGAATGAAGCATAATGCAGTTACTCTCGTATCATCTGTTGCTCTATGGTGATGCTCTTGCTTTACCTTAAAATATTTGCTCATGAACTTTAAGCCGAAGCCCTTAACCTCATCATGATATCCTACACGGAATAGATTCAAAGAATCAATTACTGGAAAATCAATAGCCTCTATCCCAAGCCTCTTCATATCTCTATAAATCATACCAACATCGAATTTTGCATTGTGGGCAACTAAAATTGTATCCTTACAAAATTCTAAGAATTCAGGTAATACGATATCTATTGTTTTAGCATCCTTAACCATATCATCTGTGATAGAGGTTAATTCTGTAATCTTTTCTGGAATATGCATTAAAGGATTAATAAATACCTCATAAGAATCGACAATGGTGCCTCCTCTTACCTTGTGCGCTGCAATTTCAATGATTTCATCGTAGCTTTGCGATAAACCTGTTGTTTCAATGTCGAATACAACATAAGTTGCATCCCTTAAAGGAATATCCCTTTCATTAAATGTAATGAAATATTGATCATCCTCTACTAAGGATAATTCTGTACCATAAATAGGCTTGAAATCTGGCATTTTTTCAATCGCATGATCGACATCTGGTATAGCATAACAGCCATTATGATCTGTAAATGCCATAGATTTCCATCCCCATTTACTCACTAATTCAATATAATCCTTAGCATCGGTAATACCATCCATATTACTCATTTTCGTATGGCAATGTAATTCAACTCTCTTTACAGGAGCATCATCCATTACCTCTTCAATATGATGTACACCAAGTAATTGAATATTATTTGCATTTAAGGTAATTCTATCTGAATAGGTATCAAATTGTGCATTTCCTGTAACATCTAAAATAGAATTAACCTTAATCCCATTATCGCCTAAATATAAATCCTTTTCCTTTTCTCCTCTTAACCACTTAGAAACTACAATCGAATCCGTTTCATCTGTGATTTTTATTGTGAGTAAAGAGGATTTTGCTAAATCCTTCACCTCTAAGGCGAATACATATCCTTTAATTCTAAAAATAGCTTCTCCTCTTGTATGTAAATATTCCTGTAACCCACTTTGGGTAACTGGAATAGCTTTAATTGGAGTATAGTTATCTGGAATAGAGGTTCTTCTATATTTCTTTTGTTCTTGCACCTCTTTATTAAATTTTTTTGCCATAATAGCCTCTTGTCTTTGCTTAGACAAGGTCTCCTCAATTTCTGAATCTAAGGCCTCAATTTGAGCCTGGATGGATTTTTCCTCATCCTTCTTTGCAAAAACCTTAACATTAAGGCCGTATTCCGCAAAGCTCTCTTCAACTTTAGGGCATAATTCCTCTACCCCTAAAGCATCATAGGCAACTAAGAATTCAATTTCATTTCCAGTAACATAAGAATCAGATAATTGAAGGCTTTTAAAATTCGAAGCCTTCTTATATAATTCCTCTAATATATGAGCTAAATAGCCCTTTAGCTCATCCTCTGTTAAGGTTTCATCCTCATATCCAAAGGAAAAATCTAAAGATAATCCCAAGGGCAAAAAGATATCCTCTACCGTCTTTTTAAGGCTCATATAGGTATCATAATCGATAGCATAGGTTAATACGAAGGAAATATTTAATTTTTTAGAATTCTTTTTTAATACTGCTTCATCAATTCGAATATCATTATCACTATTTAAGATATTCTTTTCCTTTATTGCATCAATAATTGTCATTTTTTATCTCCTTTAACCCTTACTGCACGAATATGGGTAAATGTAAATATTGTATAAATTAAGGTAAATGCCATACCTACATATAATAACCAAAAGGCACGAAATGCCATATCGAACCATAAAAAGACAAAATAGATTAAGGTATCATAAACAACGAGCTTAATACGGAATCTTCTTTCAATTTTAGGGTTCACTAAAAATGCTAGGAAATAGCATCCAACAAGGGAAATCAAATAATAAATTAAAATATGAACAAAATCATAAAAGAAGCATACAGCTCTATAATTGACCTCTCCTGCTTCTATACTTTTAAAAACCAAGAATTCAAAGCTTTGTCTCATTAAAATATTACCATTTCTAATTTCCTCTAAGGAGAAATCAGAAATAGATAAATCCTTATAATCTACCCTACCTAAATGAATATTACCATAATACATATTCGCATTTTCCATTCCGAATACTAAGGTAATTCCATCATATAATTCATTATTCATATAGGCATTATCATTAAAGGATATCCTTGCATATTCCATTTCAATATTTTGATAAGAGCCTGTCAATTTTGAATTACTAAAGCTTGCATCATTAATCTTTCCACTATAGATTAAGGAATCACTAATTCTTAAAGCTTCATTCTTCCCAATACTTACCTTGCCCATATCCACTAAGGCTAAGAGTAGGGTAGTAAGAATAAAGAAGGATATGAACCACCCAAAAACAGAATGTAAATGGTCCATAAAATACATACCTAAAAAGGATGGATGAGATATTATATTCTTAAGTTTTCTATACATAATCGCTTTCCTCCTTTTTAAACGCAAGCCCATTATACCAAAAAAACAATTTTTTTTATAGTACTATAAAATATCTTTAACTTTTCACTTTCATTCATAAAAACTTTAAAATATAATTATGCTTGAGGTTGATATCATGAATTACTTTACGAAGGATAAGCCCTATAATACACTCAATGAGTATTATAGGAAGACTTATGGACATAAAATAGCTAAAATATCCTTAAATGCAAATTTTACATGCCCAAACAAGGATGGTAAAAAAGGGTATGGTGGATGTATATATTGCTCTAAAATGGGTAGTGGTGATTTTGCAGGCAATAAGGAATTGCCCCTAGATTTGCAATTTAAGGAGGTCAAGGAGATAATTTCTAAAAAATGGCCGAACGCAAAATATATAGCCTACCTTCAGGCCAATTCCAATACCTATGGAGACATCGCACATTTAAAAGAAATATACGAAAAAGTTTTGAATATAGATTCTGATATCGTTGGGCTTGATATTGCAACTAGGGCAGACTGCATAAATCTAGATATTGCATCCTACCTAGGTAAGCTAAATAAAACGAAAAAGATTACTGTTGAGCTTGGGCTTCAAAGTGCAAGTGACGAAACAAAAAAATTCATCAACCAAATGGAAACCAATGATGAATTCATTTATGCTATAAATTTACTTAGAAAAGAAAATATTGATGTTGTATTACATATCATCAATGGACTTCCTAATGAAAATAAAGAGGATATGCTAAATACGATTAAATTTATAAATACATTAGATATCCAGGGAATTAAATTTCATTCTCTATTAATTTTAGAGCACACGAAGCTTGGAGCTATGTATAAGGAAAATCCATTTAACGTATTAACCCTAGAAGATTATGTTGATATCGTAGTGGATCAAATATGTCTTTTAAGAGGTGATATCATCATTCATAGGCTTGCTGCTGATGGGGTTTATTCCGATTTAATTGAACCAAAATGGACCACGAAAAAGATGGTGGTCATGAATGAAATTGATAAGAAGTTAAGAAATAATAAATTATACCAAGGAATAAAATATGAGGGATTCTAAGATGGCCATCCCTCATTTAATATGGAATATTTACCATTAAATAATTCCATATATACCTCTTCTGCAAGATATGGAAAGACAGGATATATGATTCTTATATAGGTAAATGCTTGATTTTTGGAAATATTTTCTTTAAATAATATATTTTTATTAAATGCTTTTAAAATCTCTATATAAGAGAGAATATCTCCCTTATCTAAAGCATCCTTAGCCATATCGGATAGCTTATGAAAATAATAATCTAGGTTCAGAGAACCTACTTCCTTAGCACCCATAAGGCATCTTTTCACATCCATAAGATAGCTTTTTAAATCCTCTAAATGGTAGGTATCATAAATTAATTCTTCTGTATCCGGCGTTGATGCAACTAAAAATCTTATCGCATCACAGCCAAATTTATGAATATATTTATCCATATCCATTAAATTATGATTGTATCTTCGAATTAAGCTATGGTGAATATCCATACATCCTAAAACAATAGAAACATTTTGAAATAAATCAGGTAATGCATAGCTTACCTCTTTTTTTATAATGTTATAAAAGATGATAGGCATAAATAGGCTTTCCACTATTTTATCCTTATGAATATATGCCTTCTTTATCGGCAAGAAGGATTCATATAATTCCTTTGTATCCAAAGAGAATAAGGATTCAATAGAGCCTATATCATCATAAATTAAAGACAATAAAGGACATAAGCCCTCTGTGATGAAATTGGACATTGTACCTGAAATAGGACTTCCAGGAACCAATACATCAATAGGTAATACTGGTCTAAATTGACTAGAAAAGATATAAGGTAGGTATTCCTTTAAGGAATTAATTTTAGATGCCTCCTCCAAGAATGGAAATAAAGCTCCAAAGGGGTCTAAGCTCGATAATAAAATCTCATGATTTTTATATTCATGGGATACCGTGCCAATTAAGGATTCTGTGAAGGCCTCAATAATCTTTTCTCTTGCTTCCATCTTTTCATATCCATCTAATAAATCAGAATTCATAAGTAAGCCATCATTTGTAAGGATATCTATAGAATCAAAGCCCTCATTTAATACGAATAAAGCATCCTCACTATCAATGGATGGGATACCTAAATATATTCTTTCATGATACATTTTTGAAATAAACACGGGAATATCTCTTCCGGTAAGTGGATTTTTGGCAGAAAGTCCACTATAGGCATATAAATTCGTATCACTATTTATAAATTCATATACGCTTTCCTTTTCGTCTAAAGAGATGTAGGAATCTATATCCATATAATTTGGATTTAAGAATATATAGGATATTCCACCCATATATTCTGGGTTTTCCATTTCAATTTCTAAAGCCTTGCCGTTACTTAAAAAGAAATCTACCTTAAGTAAGGATACTGGAGATAATTTGTGAATGAGCTCATTTTTATATTCTTCTTTAATAGAAAGCTTTTCTATATCCGAAACAATTTGAGGAATTAATCCATCAATATCTAGAATAAAGCATTTCGCTCCTGCCTTAGGCATACTTGCATCATCTACTATTTCATAGAGTTCATTATTTCTTTCGTGGCTTGGATTATATACTTTATATTTTATATAGCCTCTTTCATATAGCTCTATAAAGGCATTTTGCAAAATACCAATATATTCCTCTCCTCTCATAGAGATACATTTTTCATTAGAAATACCTATGCCTAAATTACTCATTTGGGTATAAAAGATATCCTCTTGGGTATGATCTAATACCTTATATAGCTTCTTGCTTTCTAAGAAGGATTTTAAGGTGATGCTATTAAAGCCTAGAGGATATAATACATTTTCATTTTCCATTCGAAAGAATCTTGCTAAAATATCTCCAAGAATTTCTTCTCTTATTTCCCCATCCTGAAATCCATGCTTATCAATTTCTGGAAATGGTGCATAAACAAAGGACTTCTTTTTAAAGCGATCATTGTCTAAGGAATAGCATTTTTCTTTTATAAACTTTAAATTCCAATCCATATTCATTTATGCATCACCTCCCAAAAAAAATATAAGAAAAAGGACTACAATCGCGTAGTCCTAAAAATTACTTGTGTTCTTCAATATATTTAACTACGTCATTAACCGTTACAAATGCGCCCGCATCATCTGCATCAATTTCGATGCCATATACTTCCTCAAGGTCCATAATGATTTGTACAGCATCAATAGAATCTGCACCTAACTCCTTGATGTTTGCATCAAGTGTAACATCTTCTTCTTTACAGCTAATTGTATCAACAATAGTCTTCTTAACAGTTTCAAAAACGTCCATTTTATGTATCTCCTTTGTAATTCTAAAAATATTATAGCAAAATTGAACTTTAATGTAAATAATTATTCAACAGCTAAAAGGGCGACATCGACAATAGAATTTAAGTTCTTTAGCTCTTGGATAAATTCTTGAATAGAAATCTCCATCTTCATAATATCTGCCGTAATATTCACATAAGCAATATTATGAATAGGAACCTCCTGGTTAATCGCTAACACATTTGCGTGGCGAGATGCGATTTCATTTAATACATTCGATAATGTACCAGGCTCATCTTCCATTTTAAAGGATAATAAAACTTTTTTGCCAACCTTAACGGATGGACGATTTACATAGTCCTTGTATTTATAAAATGTACTTCTAGACAAGCCAACCTTTTTACAGGCATCACTAATATTTACACCAGAGGAAATAATTTCCTTTATTTCAATAACCTTTTCAAAATAGTCTGGCAAAACCGATCTATGAATTACATAATATTCATCATCTTTCATTATAATCCTCCACGAAAACACCACTACCAACATTTAAGGTTAATACCTTAAAGCCCTTATTTCTAAGCTTAGGTATAAAATCTAAATTCTTTGAAACCATAAGCATTGTAGAACCAGACCCTGAAATGGCAAAAGCTACATCATCATCCTTGATTAAAGCTTTAATGGTATCATAATCCTTAATTAATTTTGAACGATATGGCTCATGTAGCCTATCACTAAATAAATCCTTTAATAATGGAATATCACCATCAAGAAACGCTCTAGGTATATTTACAATTCTAGACATATTCCATACGATATCCTTATAGGGAAGCACCTTGGGTAATACACCCCTTGCCATTTGTGTAGATACACATTCTTCTGGAATAATTACACTAAATTTTAAATCCTTATGAATCGGATATAAATTAGGATAATATTTATTCTCCTTCTTGTAGCTTGCAACTAATCCACCATAAATGGCTGGGGCAACATTATCTGGGTGTCCTTCTAATATAGTTGCAATATCAAAAAGCTCTCTTTTACTATATTTATTTCCTAAATAATAATTTGCCGCAAAAATTCCTGCAACAATTAAAGATGAAGATGAACCAAGTCCTCTAGATACCGGAATATCTCCTTTAAAGCCAATCTCTACAGGAATGATTTCTTCCTTTGCGTAATCAAATACGTATTTATAGGACTCATAAACCAAATTCGATTCCTTAGTACTAAATTCATCATCAAAGCCAACAAAGGAAAAATCATTTTTCCTTTCGAAGGTAAATTCGTTCGTTAAGCCTAAGGCAATACCTAATACATCAAAGCCTACACATACGTTAGCGGATGTAGCTTCTACTTTGATTCTAAGCATTTTACCACTTCCTCAACATAGGAATTTGAATCCTTAAGAGAAATGATTTCTCTTTCTACCTTAGGATAATTTAGAACCTTTGGTATTTCTAAATTAAATTTCTCACTCAATGTATGAATCGCCTTAAATGCATCACTTTCCTCTATATCAAATGCCTCTAAAACAGATTGAGGGAATTTATATGGAGATGCCGTTGAAATAACAACACAAATAGAATCATCCTTTGTTTCTTTTGAATACTTCTTATAGGCATTATAAGCAACTGCAGTATGAGGGTCTACTAAATATTTATATTGATCATAAACCTCTTTAATAACCTCTAGAGTCTTCTTTTCATCTGTAGAATATGCATAGAAATAATCAAATGGATTCTTAAAATCATATGAACCCTTTGTATTTAAGGATTCCATTAGCTTTTTTACCTCATTTGTAGATTCCTTTGTACCATAATATAAGAATCTTTCTAAATTTGATGAAATTAAAATATCCATAGATGGAGAATTGGTCTTAAAGAATGGTCTATTCTTATTATATTTACCATTCATAAAGAAATCCGTTAATACGCAATTCTTATTGGATGCACAAATGAAATTCTTAATAGGAAGTCCCATAGCCTTTGCATAGAATCCAGCAAAGATATTGCCAAAGTTTCCTGTAGGCACATCAAAATTGATTTCTTCCTTATCCTTTATTACACCATTTCTTAATAGATAAACATAGGAATAGAAATAATATACAACCTGTGGTGCAAGTCTTGCAATATTGATAGAATTTGCACTAGATAGACTTAAATCCTTATGATTCTTAAAGAATTCCTTAACGAAGGTTTGGCAATCATCAAAATTACCCTCTAAGGCTAAAACCTTAGCGTTTTCTCCTCTAAAGGAGCACATTTGTGCCTCCTGTACTGAAGATACTCCTCCATTAGGGTATAAAACTACAATGGAAACACCATCAACATCAGAAAAGCCATTTAAGGCAGCTCCACCGGTATCTCCAGAGGTTGCTGTAAGGATAGTAATATTTTTTTCATAGCCAAGCTTTTCCTTAGATAGCTTCATTAATCTTGGAAGCACGACTAAGGCTTGGTCCTTAAATGCTAGGGTTGGACCATGGAATAGCTCTAAGAAGTATGCACGATCTGCCTTCTTCATTCCAACAACCTCTTGAATATCAAATGTAGAATAGGCAATATCTAATTCCTTCTTGATTTCATCATAGGAAAATTCAGGAAAGAATTTATTTAATACCTTTGTGGCAATAGTTTGGTAATCATCCTCTAATAAATCATGATAATCCAGTGTAGGAATCTTATCGATAACATATAATCCTCCATCATCCGCAAGACCATTTAAAATAGCCATAGGTGATGATACAAGCTTTTCTCCTCTAGTACTGTGAAACATAAAATAATCCTCCAAAAAACATTTGATATTATTATAGTATGTTTCAAAATTAAAAACAAGTGTTTTTCAAATGAAAACACTTGCGAAAGTTTTATATTTATATAAAAGAAAAAACCGCATATAGCGGCAAATCTTACTTTTCTACTGGATAATATTCGAATGCATAGCAAGCTAATGCATTGTAGCTCAAGGAGCCATCAATATTAAATCTTGAGTAAATATCTCCATATTTTTCACTAGAGGATGTATCAAAATATACCTTACCCTCTTTATAGCATACAACAACTAAATCGGATGAATCGATTTCCTGAACTCCAAGCTTATCTGTTGCGTTCTTCTTTCCAGAAATAGAGGATAAAATATCCTTTGTATTCACAAAATATACATATCCATCATAATCAAGGCTATCCGCCTGAACCTGAATATCGGATACAGCACTTACAGCACCACTCTTGCTAGAAGAACCACAGAAAATAATGAAGGAATCCTTATTATCTCTTTTTGTTACTACTTCATCAACCGTTAGCTCCTTAAATACATTTTCCTCTTCAATTGTAGCACCAGCATCTTTCCACTCCTTATAGAATGAGTTTTCACTACAGGATGCAAGTGTAGTAAATGCTATCGAAACCGCTAAAGCGGATAAAATTTTCTTAAATTTATTCACGATAAAACCTCCTCGACAAAGTCTTTTATATTATATTCGATTCACCATCAATTTTCAAGAAATATCTATAAGACACTAAAAATATCCGCAACACTATTGATAACCCTACAGCCTGCCTTATCTAAGATATCCTTTGCTTGATGTCCACAGGATACTAAAACGCAATCCACTCCCATAGCCTTCGATACCTCATAATCATGTAGGGTATCTCCAACAAATAGAGTTTCATTCGCTTTGATTTCACTTTTTTTCATGAAATCCAAGGCAATATCTACCTTGCTTGCGGCATGAATATTATTTATTCCTAATACGGCATCAAAATATTTTGTAATGCCATAGGTATTCGTTTGCTCAAGCAAATTATTTTGCTCGCTTGCAGATAATATATATACACGTATACCCATTTCCTTTAATTTTTTTACTGTATCTACAATATGAGGAAATAAGCCACATTTCATACTTCTTGGCTGATAGGCACGAATAAATCGTATTGCTAAGGATTCATAGGATTCTATATTAAAATCAATGCCTGCATCCATATAATATTGTCTTATAGGGAATTTAAATACATGCTTATATTCGTCTATAGATAATTCCTTTTTTCCTTGTTCCTTTAAAAATACATTTAATAATTCAACACATAAATCTAAATCATTTATGATGGTGCCATTAAAATCTAAAAATATATCCTTATACATTAGATTCCTCCATATATTCCTTTAAGGCTTCCTCATAATGCTTCTTAACCTTATCCTTTAGCCATTCTGGTTCGATAACCTTACAATTTTTACCAAAGGACATTACAAAGGATGCAATCATATCCTTATTTTGCATTTCTGCTGTAAATCTTGTATGGGATGGATCAAGCTCAGTTACAACCTGGTGTCTACCATAGATTCTTTCTGAAATAGCCATATTTAGATTTGTAAATTCTAGGGTGATCTTATAATATTCTCCATTTTTGGTCATACCAAAATCATCTAAATAATTCTTTTCATCATAGGATTTTAAAATAGTAAAATGATTTCTTGTTTTAAAAATATCCACTAAACGATTTAATTTAAAATAACCAAAATCATTAATAGATTCATTATAAGCTAATACAAACCATGTTCCATTATATACAAATAATTTATAAGGATGAATCGTATGAATCTTTTCTTTATTCTTTGCAGAACGATAGGTAATTTCACATTTCATTTGTGCATCAATACATTCCTGTAGGGTTTGGTATCTCGCCTCAAGTTCAGACTTATCCATAGCCAGTGGGAACCTGTCAATCATAGTAATCGGTGTAACCTCATTACTTCTTTCAACCGATGCTACAATTCTTCCCATAACCTCTTGGAAATCCGAAAACTCCATGAAATCCTTTGATTTCTCTAAATAGGTAATGGCATCCCCAATAATCTTCTTATCATTTCCATTTAGCTTAAGCGTTGGTAATAAACAGCTCTTATTTAATTTATAGCCGCCATATAAACCCTTCATAGATTCTAATGTATATCCTGCAACCTCAAGCTCTTTAATATATTCTCTTACATTTCTTGGATTTGTTTCTAACAAATCCGCAAGCTCCTCAGTCTTAATATAATCTGTTCTTACAGATAATATTTGAATTAATTTTATACATGCAGCGACTCTATTCATTTCATAATACCCCCAAAGGAAAACTATGCATTTATTTTAGCATTATTTATGTCAATTTTCAACGTTGAAAAGCTTTAAAAAATGGATTATAATGTTGTAAAATCTGGTACCTTAAGAAAAATAAAAAACGCTTAGGAGGATGGTATCATGAAGATTAATTTTACAAATAATAGGCCTAAATATATAGAAATATATGAAGAAATCACAAAGGAAATTAACGATGGCATATTAAAGGGTGGAGATAAGCTTCCATCGAAAAGAGTTTTAGCTATGGATTTAAATGTATCGATCAATACCATTATGAATGCATATAACCTCCTACTAGAGGAAGGGTATATTTCTTCTTCCTTAAAAAAAGGATATTATGTAGAAAAACAGCTTATAGTGAATAAAAGAATCGATACTATCAAAGAGGAAATAAAGGAGGTTAAGAAGCCCTTATATGATTTCACAACCCAAAGCATTGAAGGCTTTACAAACACGAATTTCAAAAGAATTTTAAGAAATGAAATATCTTCTGATACTTTTATTAATAAAACAAATGGCTTTGGTGATTTAGAGCTAAGAAATGCAATTTCTATGCATCTAAAGGAAAATAGAGGAATTGATGCAAAGGCATCTCATATCATTATTGGTAATGGTCTTGAAATGCTTGAGAGAGTATTAAATATAATAAAAATAAAATCCTTAACCTTAGAAAATCCAGGATATCATAAGCTTGAAAAAATAGCTAAGAACTTAGGTATGGATGTATCCTATATAGATTTAGATGAAAATGGAGTAACTATCCCTAGCAAAAGAACGATTTTATATACAACCCCATTCAATCAATTTCCTACAGGAATTAAGATGACAATTTCTAGAAAAAAGGAATTAATTTCCTATGCAGAGGAAAATGATACCTTTATTATCGAGGATGATTTTGATGCAGAATTTAGAATTAATTCTAGCCAAGCAACAGCTATGTATACCTTATTCCCTTCTAGAGTCATCTTCTTTTCTACATTCACAGAAACTATATATCCAGGATTAAGAATATCCTATATTATCCTACCGGATTCCTTATATGATATATATTATTCTTCCTATAAGGATTATTCTCAAAGTGTATCCACCCTAGAGCAGCTTGCGTTAAAAAGATTCATACTAGAAGGATACTTTGAATCTCACATCAACAAGCTTAAAAGAAAATATATTGATAAAAGAAAGCTTATTATTGATTTATTTAAGAATGATGATTTCTTTACTATAGATGAAAGGAAAAATTATTTATCTATATTAGTTCATGTAAAGACCTTCCTATCGGATAAAGAAATTAAAGAAAGACTTCAAAAGAGATCTATCAAAATTCAATTATTATCCGATTTCAATGTTTATAAATTTGAAAGTAAAACACTAATTTTAGGCTATACTGCATTATCCAAAGATAATCTTATAGAAGGTATAGAG
>CAMEKD010000014.1 GCA_945920825.1 uncultured Anaeroplasma sp. | reverse complement strand
GAAGCTTGCTGCATTATTATACCAAGTAGTTCTACCGGTAATATATGCCTCAATGGTAACCTCAGAACCAACCTCTGCAGCCATATATTCATCATAGGATAAAACGTTAGTTGCTACTGTAGTTGTAGGCTCTGGAGCCTTTGTAGTTGTTTCTGTTACAGTTTCTGTTGTAGTTTCCCCTCCATTATTACAGCTTGCAAGAAGTGCAACACCAGCGATAGCTGAAATTGCAAACAATTTTTTTAATTTCATTTTTATTTTCTCCTTTTTCAATGTAATTTAATTATAATATTCTATTGAATTTTAGTCAATTATTCTTGCTTTTTCTTCTTTATAAATGAATAAATAAAGTATGCAATTAAGCCAACCCAAACGGAAATAAGACCGATGATAAGAATATATTTCCATGCCTGCATATCATTTGAATTGATTTCCTCTTTTGGATCTTCTTCTATTTCGCTATCAAAATTTGTGTTGTTATATAATTCTGTCAAATCATAATTCTTAATAGCTTGAGGATATAATTTATCCTTTATTGCACTTTCGGTTTGGAAGGCGTTTGTTGCCGTTGATACGGCATTAATTAAAGAACCAGCTGCGCTTCTTACATCAGCAGATCCATTAAACACTGGAGTAATAAAGGTCTTATCTAGATTATTTAACAATAATTCCTTAGCTTTTTTACAGCCAGGATATATTTCATCAGAATTTAAATAATTCTTGAATTCTTCGCCATTTAATACGCTTTTTGTGACAGGTAAATAGCCCTCTGTCTTTTGATATGCCATTTGAATAGAATCCGATAATAAATATTGAGCAAATAGCCACGATGCCATAACCACTCCACTATCCGCTTTATTGAATAAGCAAATGGATGGTCCTTGAGAGATCATCTTAGGGTTACTTACATCTACCTGAGGTATTACAGTTAATTCCGTTTCAAAGCTCTCATAGCCCAAGGAGGATGCTCCCTGAGGAGAATCAAAGCCAATCCAGGTTGCACCAGCTGTGGAATCAATTCCAAAGATGGCATCCCAAACGTTAATTAAATCTCCAGGATAATGGTTCGAATTAGAGAATACCTCGTAATACTTCTTATTCTTACATTTATCCTTTAAATCCAATAAGAATTTCGTTGTATCGTCGTTAAATAATAATACATCGCTATCCTTAGTTGTATATTTAATATTGGCTTGAGCTAGATATTGTATTAGCCAGTTATCACTTGATTTATAAATTAACGGCTTAAAATCCTTAGATGGATCTGTTTTTGATGTGACACTAGTTCCACCCTCTCTTTCCTCTACCGCCTTAGCTGCAACCTCCCAAAGCCAATCCCAGCTTGGTACACTTGGAATTTCAAATCCTAGTCTTTCTACATAGGTTTTATTAATATATAGGGCTTCTGTTGAGCGCATATATGGAATAGTATAATATTCATCATTAATGATTCCCTCATATAAAAAGGAATCTACAATACCATCCTCTCCAATAGGCTTAAATTTTAATAAAGAACCATTAAGTCCATAATTGGAATCCTTCATTAAATCCCCTAAGGCAACAACAGAATTTTCACTTTCTAGATAGGTTGCAACATTATCTGGGTAGGAGATACATACATTTGGTGCTGTATCTGTATTTAAATTTACTAATACCTCTCTATATATATCTGGATACGAGGTAAAATTTCTAAGCTCAACGGTAATATTTGGATAGTATTCATTAAATTCAGATATGGCCTTTTTGTAAACATCTACCTGTCTTTGGTCAGAATCATTCTTTGCCCAAAAGGATATTGTATATTGCTTATTTTCATCGAATGTTGTAGGCACTATAAATTTTTCATGACTCATTACATGGTGACAGCTACATAATGTAATGATAGAAAGACTTAAGAGTTCAAGGGTTAGTAATTTCTTTTTCATATGATCACTATCCCTTCGTACCTGTTCTTGCAACACCAGACATAATTTGATTTCTAAATATTGCAAAAAGAATTAAAAGTGGTATGGATACAATGACTACCGCTGCCATCATAGCTGGCATATTCGATTTACCAAAGCCTGAATTTCTCATTGCCTCAATCGCATTACTTACTAAGAAATAGCTCTTTTGACCTTCTACTTCTGAAGTAATTAACCTTGGCCATACATAGGAATTCCAGCATTCAATTAGCTTTAAAATAATAATTGTGATAATTGTAGGTTTCGATAAAGGTATTAAAACCTTTAATAAATATTTCATATCCGATAGACCATCCATCTTTGCAGCATAATACATAGAATCTGGTACCTGCATGAAATTTTGTCTTAACAGATAAATATAAAATACAGATAATACAGATGGTAATATTAAACCCGTATAGGAATTTGTTAATCCAGCATTCGTAATCGTTACAAAATTTGTAATAATTACTAATTCATTAGGAATCATCATCATAGCTAAAAATAATGTAAATACGAAATTCTTACACTTAAATTCTAATCTTGCAAAGGCAAATGCCGCTAGGGTGGATACAACTAGCATAATCGCTGTTGTAACTAAAGAAAAGATTAAGGTATTTAATAAATATCCAATCATATCTACATCTACCCAAGCACTCTTATAATTGTCGAAGGTTGGGTACATAACATAAATATCTAAGGATGTATACGCATAGGTAGCAAATTCCTTAAAGGATGTAATTATCATAAAATAAAATGGGAATAATACAATAACACCCCAGGCAATTAAAAAGAAATATATAATAACCTTTCCAATAATTCTTAGGGTATTATAAGCACGAATGCTTTTTTTAGAGGTATCCATTTTTATTGCTTCCATATTATACCTCCTAGTAATGAACATGCTTTCTACTTACAAGTAGATTAATGCATGTAATCGCTAAAATAATAAAGAATAAAATAATTGCAGCTGCGCTAGCTCTAGAGGGATATCCACCTGTGTTGGAATAGAGTTGATTATATACATAACCAACAATCGTATTCATACCAGCATTATCTAAATCCTCACCAAATAAGGCTACAGCATCACTATAGGATTTAAATGCACCAATAAATCCAGTAATGATCAAATAAGAAATCATTGGAGATATCATAGGTACTGTAATCCTTTTAAACACAGTAAATCTCGATGCTCCATCTACTGCTGCAGCCTGATAATAATCCTTTCTGACAGAAGCTATTGCGCCTGTCAAAACCAAGATTTTAAAAGGCATTACATACCAAACAGTGTAAAAGCATAGAACAAACATTTTAGCTGCGTAGCTTGAGGTTGGTCCAACCCAATCGATAGCGTTAATACCAAATACACCTAAAATGGAGTTTACAATACCTACATTTTCACTTGATTCCTTATTGAAAAGTAGCATAAATACCATACCTACAGCTAATGTGTTTGTAACATAGGGTAAGAAAAATATAGTCTCAAATATTTTTCTTAAGAATTTAATCCTGTTTAATCCTACGGAAATCAGTAATGCAATTATCGTAGATAATGGAACAGTAATAATAACTAAAATCAAGGTATTTCTTACTGCAGATAAAAATTTTTCATCGTTAAGTACAAAGTTATAGTTTCCAAAGCCTATTCCTGTTGCCTCACTTGTAAATTGGAAGTTTTCTTCAAAGGAATATACAAATATATCCACCAGTGGATAAATGGTAAAAAATCCTAAAAAGATAAAGGCAGGAAGTAGGTATAGCCAAGCCTTTAAGTTGTTCTTTTTCATAAACAACACCACCTTTATACTAATTTTATCACGAAATTTTAAAAATGTTATTGGAAAAAGAAAAGATAGCATAATTGCTATCTCATCATTAAAGCCATGCTCGCTTGGCTTCCCATATTTGGGAATACAAATAATACCAATATCATTCCTATAATAATTGAAGCTAAAACAGCACAAACTATAGATAACATTACAATATTTGCAACCTTTCTCTTCTTTTCTGTTTTCTTTATGCAGGTAGATAAAATGGATATCGAAATAATACCAAAAACAAAAGCTGCAATACCTGCCATAATGGCAAATAGAATAGCAACGGCTACAGCAATTGCTGTACCTAGTGCTGCACCGAAGGCTTCTGCAACGCCACCAACCTCCTCGGGATCTGATCCAAGAAGCTTACTTGCAGTATCTAAGAAAAAAAGAGTAATGAATCCTAAAGGAATCGTTAATCCAGAAAATACATAAGCTACAATATTTCTTTTTTTATTCTTCTTTAATGGTTCTTGGTTTTTCAATTCACTATTTTCTTTAATAATCTCTTCATCTAGATTTTCCATAGTATTTCCTCCGTATCTTTTTTTAAATTATATACGAATTAGAAATAATGTCAAATTAGAAAAAGGGAGCACAAGCTCCCAAAATCTATTTCACTTTAATTGGGTTTATAGATCCATCCTGGTTTGGATGGCTATCTAAATACTTTCTTATCTCCTCAGGTTTACCAGATTTTGCGCCTGGCTTACACTGACTTAAGCTTTCTGCAGTGCCACTTACTATCGCCTCTGCAAAGCCTCTACATCCTGGGTATCCACATGCCCCGCAATTCACATTAGGTAAAATACCTGTTATATCCTCAACTTTAGTATCCACCTCAACATGGAAGATTTTAGATGCTATGGCAAGGCCAAGCCCTAAGACAAGCCCAAGTCCTGTAAGAATGAATACCGCCCATAATATTTCCAACACCTATTCCTCCTTTTCTTCTATATCTTCTTCAATCTTTTTTATATCAAGCTTTAATCTTATACTACAATCCAAATTTTTACAGCCCATACATCCTTCCTTACCTATTCTTAAATTCTCGCATCCCTTAGGTATGGGAGTTTTTTTATTTAAGAAATAGCTTAAGAAGAATACGCCTACCAATAAGGCTATAACAAGAATACTAATAATTAAATATTTATTCATTATATTTGAATCATTCCTGATAATCCTAAGAATGCCATAGCCATTAGGGCTGCAGTAATAAGGGCAATCGGAATGCCCTTGAATGCCTTAGGGCAATCAGAAGCATCCAGCTTATATCGGATTGTAGAAAAGACGAAGATGATAATCGCAAATCCCAAGGAAGTACCTAAGGCAGTTGCCATAGAGGTACCAAAATCGAATCCTTGGTCTGTATTTCCTTGTACGACACCTAAAACAGCACAATTGGTTGTAATCAGTGGTAAATATACACCTAAGGCTTTATAAAGCGTTGGTGAATATTTTTTTATAACCATTTCAATGAGCTGAACTAAGGATGCAATAACTAAAATATAGGTTATGGTATCCATAAATGGAATACCTGCTAAAGCAAGGAGTTGATATATTGGCCAGCAAATCGCACTAGCTAGTACAATGACAAATATTACAGCAATGCCCATACCTAAGGATGCCGTAGGCTTTTTCGATACACCTAAGAATGGACAAATACCATAAAACTGAGAAAGGATGACATTATTTATAATGGCATAATTTACCATTACTAGTAAAAACATAATGATATAATTCATATTATTTTACTGCCTCCTTTTCTAGCTTACTTTCCATATTCTTTTTTTCTAAAGCCTTCTTCTCCTTTGCTATTTTAGCCATCTTACTATCCTTTCTATTCTTCATATAGGCTAAGAATGCTAAAACTAATCCTAGGGTTAAGAACCCACCAGTAGGCTCTACAAAGATAGGAATTGCAAGATTGCTTGGATATATTTGGAATACAATCTTTACAGGTAGTGGGAAATATACTCCTATAGTAATTGCCCCAGTACCAAGTATTTCTCGAATGAAGGCAACAACACAAACCGCCATTGTAAAGCCAATACCTGTACCTACTGCATCTACCAAGGAATAGGCTACGCCATTTTTAGAAGCAAATGCTTCTGCTCTACCTAAGATAATACAGTTTACAACAATTAAGGAAATAAACACTCCAAGACCAGAATACAATGCTGGAATGAAGGCCTCACATAGCATTTTTACAATCGTTACAAATGTCGCAATAATGATAATATAGCATGGAATTTTAGCCTCAGAAGGTATTATATTTCTTAATAAAGAAATTAATACATTAGAGCCAATTAATACAAGTAAAACCATAATTCCCATACCAAATGCGGCTTCTATAGATTTTGTTGTAGCTAAAGTAGCGCACATACCAAGTAAGGATACAAATACTGGATTTTCTGTAATAATTCCAGCCAGTAATGTTTTCTTTAAGGAAATATTATTCATAATGCTTCCTCCTCTACTACAGCTAAAACCATTTGCTTAACTAAGGTTGCACCAAAGGTAGCACCACATTTTACATCTATATTATTTATTTCTTCTTTAGATAATGCATTTATATCCATTCTATCCTCTTTACCATAGATATTGATTTCTATAACATTTTCCTTTGAGGATGGATATTTATTTTTCACATGAGAATTTACAGTATCCTGGAAGGATTCTGTATTCACTAAGAATTCTACATCTAAAACATTACCATCGAAAATACCTATCATTAAGGATATTTCACCATAAGCATTTTTACCACTTGTGGTATAAATATATCCTAAGGAATTATGATTTTTATCATAGACTATTCTTTTTTCTTTAATATATCCTTTTTCATCCTTTATAAAATCAACACTCTGGCTAGAATCATAATCCATAAAAATCTTTGTGTAAGTTTCCTTAATTTTTTCTTCATCGCTTTTTGCGATAATAGGACGAGTAAGCATATTCATTAAAGCAATTAAGGTTGCACAAACAAGTGCGATAGCTCCTAAGATTAAAGAAACATATGCGTATCTTTTCATAAGCTACCACCACCCTTTGATGTAAGGATATATGCAACAATAATACCAATAAATAATACTATTGTTCCACATAAAATTAAATTTTGCTTCCACGTATATCGATTTGGCTTACCTCTCATAAAATAATCGATACATGGAGTAAACATATTCATAATTAAAATGGAGAATGCAGCTCCTTCAGGGTAAGAACCACAAATTCGAATTAATGCGGTAATCATACCAGCTAAGGAAGCATAGTACAACCTACCAAATTTCGATGTTGGGCTCGTTACTGGGTCTGTAATCATAAATACACCAGCGAATATCATTCCGCCAGATAATATCTGGTAAAGCCACATTTCCATAACAGATTTTTCTTTAGATACACCAAAATAATAGGCAATGCTTGAAATAAGCATTACAAAAGAAAATGCGAATATATACCCGAGCATAGCTCTAAAATCAGCACTTCTTCTAATTAATAAATAGATAGCTCCTACAAGAATGAATAAAATACATACCTCACCCATGGAACCTGGTCTATTTCCAATGAATAAATCAAGTAAGGAATAATTACCGAAGCTATCTAATTTTCCACCATTTGTGCTTGCAAGTGGTGTAGCACCAGAAACTAAATCTAGGTTTGCACCAGAATTCGTATAGGACAGTGGGAAGCAAATGGAAACAAAGATTCTTCCTGCACAAGCTGGATTGAAAATATTTTGCCCAAGCCCACCAAAAACCATTTTACCAATGACTATACCAAAGGTTGCACCAACAAAAACAACATAAGGTGCTGTATTTGCAGGTAATATTAAAGAATAAATGATAGCTGAAATTAATGGGGCATAGATATTATTTATAGAATAGGTTTCTAATACTTTTTTAAAGCCCTTTTTCGTAAATAATTCCTTTTTTTGAATATCCTTCGGCCACTTGATAAGCATATGGATAAAAAGCTCAAAAAATAGCATAGTAATAATAGATATTAGAAATACATATATACCCTTCCAACCATTTTGAATCATAGAAAATAAAGTAATGGGGAATAATGCAACCAATACATCTAGCATCATTCGTCCTACAGATACATTCTTACGAATATAAGGAGCTGTTTGAGCGACTAATCTCATTTCTTTACACCCCCAATCATCTTCTTTGCCTTACGGCAATATTCCGTTAAATGTATTTTAGAAGTACATGTATATGTACACATACCACAAAGGATACATGCCTTTATATTTAATTTCTTTTCAAGGGCTTCTTTATCGTTATTCTTTACGGCTTGCATAATCTGTACAGGCTGTAATCCAACAGGACAGGAATAAACACAGGATGCACATCTTACACAAGGCTCTTCCTTAAACTTATGCTCATTTAATATAATACATGAGGTACAGGTTTTTGTAATAACTGCATCATCCCTAACCAAATTCGCACCCATCATAGGGCCGCCTAAGATAAGAACTTTATTGTCATCCCCCTTATAGCCACCACTCATTTCAATTAATTCCTGTAAGGATGTGCCTAACCTTACTCTATAATTTTGTGGGACGGTAATACCATCACCAGTCAATGTAAAATTTCTTTTTACAACTGGAATATTATATCTTATAGCCTTATATAGGCCTACAATTGTGGATACGTTAAATACCATTACTCCAAGCTTTGCAGGTAATACCCCAGCGGGTACCCGAATTCCAAGAGCACTATGAATTAGCTCAATTTCCCAGCCCTGCGGGTAATAATTCCCTACTCTTTTTATTTCACAATTTAAATCTGGAAATCTTGTTTTTGCAATAGATAAGCAATCATATAAATCCTGGTATTTCTTTTTTATACAAATATATGCTCTTTTCGCACCTAAGGCCTGCATAGCATAGGATATTCCATTATAGATTCTATAAGGGAATTCCATTACAAGTCTATGGTCTGCAGATAAATATGGCTCACACTCTACTGCGTTAATTAAGATTGTATCAATTGGATCCTTTGTTTGAAGCTTTATATAAGTAGGAAAGGAAGAGCCTCCCAAGCCAACAAGAGCCATGTCCTTCGTAATTTGGACAAAGTCCTCCCGTGTTAGCTTTTTAATCTCTTCCTTCGTTCTTTCTATAGCTGTTTCAACAAACTCATCCTTTTTATCATTTTTAATCTTATAAAAATCTAAGAGCTTGCCGTTTCGGTGAAACTTTTTTACGATTCCAACAACCTCACCGCTTACCGTTGATTGAATCGGCTGATCAAAAAATGGACCCTTACGCATGCCAATGGTTTGTCCAACCTTAACGTGGTCACCAACCTTTACCCAGATTTCACCTTCGCTACATCTAGCATTCGTTACACCCATATAAATGTAATCTGGGTCAACATAACGAATGGTTGGTAGACTTACAGTAAGATTGCGCACATTCGCAATTTCCTTTGTCTTTTCGATCATTTAACCACCCCGTTTAATATGTTTTTTGCGATTTCTGCCTTAGTGCATCGATTATCCATGGAAAGCTTTAAAATGTATTTATAAGCCTCATCTTCGCTCATATGACGATTTTCCATTAAATAGCTCTTAGCTTTTTTCACTAAGCCGCCTTCTAAGACCTTCGCTTTTAATTTTTCATTTTCAGAAGCATAGGCTTCAATTAACTGGGTGTCACGCTCCATGATTCTTATGATCATAGGCAAACCAAAATAAGACCTATCATCCATCATAAAAAAGCGTGAAGAGGATAAAGCATTATATAGAGCACCTTCCTCTAAAAGTGCTGATGCATATATTACATAAAGACGCTTCGATTGCAATAGCATATCAATTAATCGATAGTAGCCCTTTATGTAGGAATTGTGAATTATAATGACATCTGGATGGAATTGAAGCATATAGGAATATAAGCTTGCTACCTCAACGCTTGGAGTACTGACGTTGTACAAAGAGATAGGTAATGCCTCCATGACTCCTCTTTCAAATGTCTTGTCATTTGACATAATAAATACTTTTTTCATTATATACACCCCTTTGTGTATAAGAATCTATATTACAGTATTAATCTTCTAAATATGGATGCTTAGCCATAATATCCATTACAGCTTTTCTGATTCTTTCAAGCATTGCCTCATCATCCTTATTTCTTAAGGCAAGGTCAATCCAATTTGCAACTTTAACCATATCTTCTTCCTTGAAGCCTCTTGTCGTAATGGCTGCAGTACCTAAACGTACTCCAGAGGTAATGGTTGGCTTTTGTGTGTCATTTGGAATGGCATTCTTATTACAAGTAATATTTACAGAATGTAAAATATTTTCTGCCTTCTTACCAGTTACACCAACAGAATCAAAAATATCAACTAAAACTAAATGATTATCTGTACCACCAGATACAAGCTTATAGCCTAAACGGTTAAGCTCATCGGCAAGTGCCTTACAGTTTTTAACAACCTGAGTTGCATATTCCTTAAATTCAGGCTGTAAAGCTTCCTTAAAGCATACTGCCTTAGCAGCAATGACATGCTCTAAAGGTCCACCCTGGCATCCTGGGAATACACTGGAGTTTATCTTTTTAGCAATAGCTTCATCATTTGTTAAAATCATACCACCACGTGGTCCTCTTAATGTCTTATGTGTAGTTGTTGTAACAATATCTGCGTATTCAAGTGGATTTGGATGTAATCCTGCAGCAACAAGACCAGCAATATGTGCCATATCTACCATGAAGAAGCACTTACGTCCTGCCTTTAATGTTACCTTATCTGCAATTTCTTTAAATCTTTTAAAATCGATAATTCTAGAATATGCAGATGCACCTGCAACGATGACATTAGGTAATACATCAAGTGCAATTTCTTCTACCTTATCATAATCAATATAGCCTTCATTCGTTAAGCCATAATTTACTGCCTTATAAATCTTACCAGAGAAATTAACTGAATATCCATGAGTTAAATGTCCACCTGCATCTAAGGACATGCCTAAAATGGTATCTCCTGGCATTAAAATTGCGTTGTATGCAGCTAAATTTGCGGATGCACCTGAATGTGGCTGAACATTTGCGAATCCAGCATGGAATAATTCCTTTGCACGCTCAATAGCTAGGGTTTCAATAACATCTACATTCTCACATCCACCATAGTATCTCTTTCCGCTATAGCCTTCTGCATACTTATTGGTAAGAATAGATCCCTGAGCCTCTAAAACAGCTCTAGAAACAAAATTTTCAGAAGCGATAAGCTCAATATGAGTTCTTTGTCTTTCAAGCTCATGATCGATAGCTTCTGCTAAGTCCTTATCAAATTCTCTTAAATTCATAAATAATCTCCGTTTTTCCAAAAAATTTATAGGGAAAACATGGCCCTATTGACAATATTATATCATACTATTTTCAAAAAAAGCATTAACAAATTATCTTTATAATAAAAACTAGAAATAATTCGTTTTCCTCGGGGTTTCTATCATTTTTGTTTGTCGATGATAAACAAATTCGTCTGAAATACAAAAAAAGGCAGAACCCTCTGCCTTTAATCATTTTTTTGGATTATTCAACCCACTCGATAATTGCTAATGGTGCTGCATCTCCACGACGGAAACCAGTCTTGATTACACGAGTGTAACCACCATTACGGTTTGCGAACTTAGGAGCGATTTCGCTGAATAACTTTTGAACAGCGAACTTGCCTTCAGCATCCTTCTCAAAACGAATGAATTCAGCTGCTTGACGACGAGAAGCTAATGTATTAGTCTTACCTAATGTTACCATCTTGTCTGCAAGTCTCTTAAGCTCTTTTGCCTTTGCTACTGTAGTTTCGATCTTTCCGTTAAGGATTAAATCAGTAACTAAATCACGAAGTAATGCCTTTCTCTGATCGGAGCTACGGCGTAATCTACTATATGCCATGATATTTTTCTCCTTTAATTAGTTTTTCTTAAAGCCAAGACCTAATGTCTCAAGCCTTTCCTTGATTTCCTTTAAGGACTTTCTACCAAGGTTACGAACCTTGATCATATCCTCTTCGGACTTTTCTGTTAATTCACCAACAGTATTGATACCTGCTCTCTTTAAGCAGTTGTAAGAACGGACGGTTAAATCCAATTCATCGATTGTCATATCTAGCTTGCGGCCCTGATTATCATCTTCTGTTTCGATCATATAATCAGTTTCATTAGCCTTTTCAGAAAGCTCAACTACAACATTTAAGTGTTCAATCATCATCTTAGAAGCTACAGCTAATGCTTCCTTAGCAGTGATTGAGCCATTTGTTGTAACCTCAATCTCTAACTTGTCGAAGGATGCAACATTTACACCTTCAACACGAGTCTTCTCAACATTGAATGCTACATTAACAATAGGAGTATAAATAGAGTCAATAGCGATAACGCCAACAGATCTACTATATTCTTTGTTAGCAACGGAACTTACAAAACCAACACCACGACGTACGGTTAAGAACATATGAAGAGCGCCACCAGCCATAACTGTAGCGATATGCTGATCTGGGTTGATAACCTTAATATCATTATCATGAATGATATCAGCAGCATTTACTTCTCCTTCACCACGGTTGATTTCGATTGTCTTTTCATAATTAGGATCATCAGAATCCACAGTTAATACGATTCTCTTTAAATTTAAGATAATTGTAATAACATCTTCAACAACGCCATCAACATTTTGGAACTCATGCTCAGCGCCATCAATCTTAACATTAACGATTGCAGCACCTGGTAAAGAAGATAATAATGTTCTACGTAATGCGTTACCTAATGTGATACCAAATCCTCTTTCAAGTGGAGAGATGACAAACTTGCCATAGCGGCCCTGTTCAGAGATTTCTTCAACATTAGTTCTTGGTTTTTCAAATTTTAAATCTTTCATTAATGGTCCTCCTATATTTATCGTTTGTTTGAAATATATTCAATTGTTAATATACTGCTATCAATACCAAAATATTATCCACGAGGACGCTTTGGTGGACGACAACCGTTATGAGCGATTGGTGTAACGTCTGTAATTGCTGTAATTTCAAGACCAGCAACTGCTAAAGAACGAATTGCACTTTCGCGGCCCTGTCCTGGACCCTTAACAGTAACTTCAACCTTAGCAACACCCTGGTCTACTGCAGCTTTTGCTGCAGCCTCAGCTGCCTGCTGTGCGGCAAAAGGAGTTGACTTACGACTACCCTTGAATCCTAATGCACCTGCACTTGACCAAGAAATTACATTTCCCTGAGGGTCAGTGATGGTAACAATTGTATTGTTAAATGTAGAATGAATGTGAGCAACACCAACAGGTACGTTCTTTTTTACTCTACGCTTAGTAACTTTCTTCTGTGCCATATCTCATTTCCTCCTTATTACTTCTTATGGTTTGCAATAGTACGCTTTGGACCCTTACGAGTACGAGCGTTTGTCTTAGTTCTCTGGCCACGAACAGGTAATCCCTTTCTGTGACGCATACCTCTATAGCAACCAATTTCCATTAATCTCTTGATGTTAAGAGCTACTTCTCTACGAAGGTCACCCTCAACCTTATACTTTGCAACCTGTGAACGGATTGCACTTAACTGATCTTCAGTTAAATCCTTTGTACGAATGTCCTCAGATACATTCGCAGCCTTTAAAATATTTTTAGCTGTAGTCTCACCAACACCATAGATGTACTGTAAAGAGATTACAATTCTTTTTTCGTTTGGAATATCTACTCCTGAAATACGTGCCATTTTAATGCACCCTCCTACTTTCTATTTTATCCTTGTCTTTGTTTATGTTTAGGGTTTTCACAAATAACCATTACGCGACCCTTACGCTTAATAACTTTGCACTGAGAGCAAATTGGCTTTACACTTGGTCTTACTTTCATAGTCTTTTTCCTCCATACTATTTATGTCTGTAAGTAATTCTTCCACGTGTTAAATCATAGGTTGATAACTCAATGGTTACCTTATCACCTGGTAAAATGCGTATGTTGTTCATGCGGATTTTACCAGAAACGTGGGCTTTAACTTGGTGGCCATTGTCTAGTGTAACAATGAACTGTGTGTTAGGAAGGACTTCCTGTACAACGCCTTCCATCTTAATAACGTCATCTTCTTTTGCCATGTATTATGATCCTCCTTTTATTTTAGGTCTAAAGCTTAGCAAAATCTCCATGATATCCCTTTAAAAGAGATACCATGAACTTCCGCTATAACTCAAAGCTTTAGGGAAAATTATTATTTTCCTAAAACCTCTTTAATATCATCGAAGACCTTGTCTAATGGCTGGTCACCATTTACTGTCTTTAATAAATTCTTTTTTGCATAGAAATCTAATAATGGTGCAGTGTTCTCGTCATATACTGCTAAACGATTTACTGCTGTTTCTTCTGTATCGTCTGGACGCTGAATTAGCTTTGCACCACAGTTATCGCAGATTCCTTCAACCTTTGGTGCATTGAATTCAACATGGAATGTTGCACCACAAGTCTTACAAACTCTACGACCAACCATACGTCTAACTAAGATTTCAGCTGGAACGTTAACATCTAAAACTGCATCTAGCTTAACACCATTCTTAGCTAAGAATGCATCTAATGCTTCAGCCTGAGCGATTGTTCTTGGGAAACCATCTAATAGGAATCCGTTCTTGCAATCGTCCTCTAGAAGTCTTTCTTCTACAATACCAATTGTAACCTCATCTGGTACTAAAAGCCCCTTCTCCATGTACTTCTTAGCCTCAAGACCAAGCTTAGTCTCGTTCTTCATAGCTGCACGGAACATATCACCTGTAGAGATATGTGGAATCTTATAATACTCCTTGATGTTTACTGCCTGAGTGCCTTTACCAGCACCTGGGCGACCCATAATTAATAATTTCATTATGTTTCCTCCTGATTAATCTAAGAAGCCCTTGTATTCCTTTGTTTCGGATGCAGTCTCAATCTGACGGAATGTTTCAACAGCAACACCGACAATGATGATTAAGGATGTACCACCAACTGTAATACTTGAAGCTTCGCTACTAGAAAATTGGAATGCCTTTGATACAATAATTGGTATCATAGCTAAAATTACTAGATATAAAGCACCGATTTCTGTAATTCTGAACAGCATCTTAGATAGCTGATGCTTTGTCTCCTCACCTGGACGGTAACCAGGAATGTAGGCACCTTGCTTTTCAAGGTTGTCTGCAATCTTTTCAGGATCAAGCTGCATAAAGCTATAGAAGAAACTGAAGAATACAATAAAGATAATATATATTGCAATACCGATTGGCTCAGAGGTAGAGAAAATCTGATTGAACCAATAAGCTGTTGTAGATGTCTCAGTAGATAATCCAAGTACACCAATAATTGTCATTGGAATAGACATAATTGTTGATGCAAAGATTACTGGGATAACTGATGCACTATTAAGCTTAATAGGAATATCAGAGCCCTGCTGACCTGCCTGACGGTTTGCATATTGAACAGGAACCTTTCTTACTGCTCCTTCGAAGTATACAACGGCTAAAATCATAGCAATATATAATACAACGATTAAAACATATAAGAATACATTTAATCCAGAGAATGCATCACCTAAATATTTTGTATTTAATGTAGTAAACATTCTTGGAATAGATGAAATGATACCTGCAGCAATGATAATGGATGAACCATTACCAATACCATGACGAGTAATTAAATCAGCTAACCACATAGTAAATGCGGAACCTGCTGTAATAACAACTGCCATGTAAATATAGAATACCCAATAAGCATTCTGATATTGAATTAAGGAATTACCTAATACATTTTCAGGCTTAGAACCTAAGCTGAAGATAATTAGTAATGCTTGAACCATAGAAATAACAATTGTAATATATCTTGTTACTCGATTAAGCTTTTCCTTACCGTTTTCTCCCTGCTCACCCCAGTCCTTAAATGTTGGAATAACCATTTGTAGCATTTGGACTACGATGGATGCAGTAATATATGGCGAAATACCTAATGCCAAGATAGAGAAATGCGATAAACCTCCACCGGAAAAGGCATTCAATACTGTTAAGAAATCATTTCCCGAAATTAAATTCGTAATGGTTGACGTATCAATCAAAGGGATTGGAATATATGTTCCAGCCTTAAATACCAACAGTAAAGCAAATGTGATTAATATCTTAAGTACAACCTCACGGTTGCTTAAGATAAGTTTTGCTTTGTTAAACAAATTACTTTACCTCTTCAGCAGAACCGCCAGCAGCCTCGATAGCCTTCTTTGCAGATTCTGAGAACTTGTTTGCCTTTACTGTTAATTTCTTTGTTAATTCGCCATTACCTAATACCTTAACACCATCTTTTACTTCCTTGATTAGGCTTGCATTAACTAATGCTTCTGCATCAACTACTGCGCCGTCTTCAAATACGTTAAGCTTCTCAACATTTACGATAGCAAATTCTACCTTGTTATGATTGTGGAAGCCTCTCTTAGGTAAACGCTGGAATAATGGTAACTGTCCACCTTCGAAACCAGGACGAACACCACCGCCAGAACGTGCGTTCTGACCCTTAGTACCTTTACCTGAAGTATGACCGATACCAGAACCGATACCGCGTCCTAATCTCTTCTTAGAATGTCTAGCACCCTGAACTGGACTTAAATTATTTAACATTTCTAGGTACCTCCTTATTATTCCTGTACAACCTTTACCATATGTGCAATGGTAACGATCATACCCTTAATAGCTTCATTTTCCTCTTTAGCTACTGTCTGACCAATCTTAGTTAAACCTAAAGCTTTAGCAGTAGCAACCTGATTTGGCTTCTTGCCAATTAAACTCTTTACTAGTGTAATCTTATACATGATATTAACCTAAGATCTTTTCAACTGTTAAACCACGTCTTGCAGCGATCTGCTCAACAGTCTCTAAGCTCTTTAACCCTTCTACTGTAGCTCTTACAACATTGATAGGTGTTGAAGAACCAAGTGATTTTGAAAGAATATCTGAAATACCAGCTAATTCTACAACTGCACGAACTGGACCACCAGCGATAACACCGGTACCTTCAGCAGCAGGTGCTAAGAATACACGGCCAGCGCCGTATACACCAGTTACTTCGTGAGGAATAGTTGTCTTTACTGTAGCAACAGTAATCAAATTCTTCTTTGCAGATTCAACTGCCTTCTTAATTGCATCAGGAACTTCGTTAGCCTTACCTGTACCGAATCCTACTCTTCCTTTTCTGTCACCGATAACTACAAGTGCAGCAAAACGATAACGTCTACCACCCTTAACAACCTTAGTTACACGGTTGATAGTTACAACACGCTCTTCGAACTCTGGTTCAGCAACAACTTCTTCCTTACGCTGATCACGATCTGTACGCATAAAGTCTATACCTCCTTAGAATTTTAAGCCTGCAGCTCTTGCTGCATCAGCTAATGCTTGAACTCTACCATGATATAAGTAACCACCACGGTCGAATACTACAGCTTCAATCTTAGCTGCTAATGCACGCTTTGCAACTAATTCACCAACTGCCTTAGCTGCCTCTACATTAGAGCCGTTATTTAAAGAAATTTCCTTATCTAGTGAAGAAGCACTAACTAATGTCTTACCAGATAAATCATCAATAACTTGAGCATAAATCTGCTTATTAGATCTAAATACAACTAGTCTAGGCTTTTCAGCAGTGCCCTTTAGTGTCTGTCTAAGACGTAAATGTCTTTTCTGACGTGTAACGTTCTTTGATACTTTACTAATCATATGTTATGTACTCCTTTCAACTACTTCTTAGCAGTCTTACCTTCCTTACGACGGATATGCTCGTAATCATACTTAATACCCTTGCCCTTGTAAGGTTCAGGCTTTCTGATCTCACGAATCTCAGCCGCAAACTGACCAACTAACTGCTTATCAATACCAGAGATTACAATCTGTGTATTCTTTGGTAATTCTACTTTTAATCCTGCAGGGATTTCCATATCAACTGTATGGGAATAACCAGCAGATACTACAAGCTTACCGCCCTGAAGTGCAGCACGGTAACCTACACCGTTGATTTCAAGAGTCTTCTTGAAGCCTTCGGATACACCGACAACCATGTTGTTTAATAATGCACGAGTTGTACCATGGAATGTCTTCATTTCTTTTGTGTCATTAGGACGCTTAACAACAACCTCTGTTGCCTGAACGTCAATTTCTAGTGCGCTATTGAACTTATTTACAAGCTCTCCCTTAGGGCCCTTTACGGTAACTAGATTACCCTCAGCAACGCTGACTGTAACGCCTGCAGGAAGTGGAATAGCCTTATTTCCTATTCTAGACATTTTATTTTTCTCCTTAAAATTTTTATTAATTGGTAATTATCTTACCAAACGTAAGCTAATACTTCTCCACCGATCTTTAGCTTACGAGCCTGTTTATCAGACATAATACCCTGAGATGTAGAGATGATTGCTACACCTAAGCCATTTAATACCTTTGGTAAATCCTCTGCTGTAGAGTATACATGTAAGGATGGCTTAGAGATTCTCTTTAAACCCTTGATAACTCTTGTGTTATTCTCAGTGTATTTTAATGTAATTGTTGTATTACTCTTAACATCGCTTGAAACTTTGTAATCTGCAATGAATCCTTCTGCCTTAAGTACATCTAAAATTGCACTTTTAGTCTTGGAACTTGGAACTACAACTGTTTCATGACGCATAGCATTTGCGTTCTTAATACGAGTTAACATATCTGCAATTGGATCTGTCATCATTATTGATATTCCTCCTTATTAAACTTTCAGATTACCAGGAAGCCTTTTTAACGCCTGGAATCTGACCCTTGTATGCTAATTCACGGAAACAAATACGGCATAACTTGAACTTACTGATTACAGCATGTGGACGACCACAACGCTCACATCTAGTATATTCACGAGCACTATATTTTGGTTTTCTATGATTCTTAACAATCATTGATGTCTTTGCCATAGTTTATTATCCTTCCTTATTACTTTCTAAAAGGCATACCCATTAAAGATAATAGAGCACGGCCTTCTTCATCTGTTGCAGCTGTAGTAACGATAACGATATCCATACCACGAACCTTCTTAACCTTATCGAAATTAATTTCAGGGAAGATTAACTGTTCCTTAACACCTAAAGTATAATTTCCACGACCATCAAATGCATTTGGATTAATACCACGGAAGTCACGTACACGTGGAAGAGAAATGGATACAAGCTTATCAAAGAACTCATACATTCTTTCTCCTCTTAATGTAACCTTGCAGCCGATAGGCATACCCTCACGAAGCTTGAAGTTAGCAATAGACTTCTTAGCCTTTGTGATAACTGGCTTCTGACCTGCAATTAATGTTAATTCTTCAACAGCATCATCTAATACCTTAGAATTTGCTACTGCATCACCTACACCCATGTTGATAACGATTTTTTCAAGTCTAGGGATCTGCATTGAAGACTTATAAGCAAACTTGTTTGCTAATTCTGTTCTAACGGAATTATTATATTTTTCCAATAAACGATTCATAATCTTTTCTCCTTACCCTATATTTTACTTATCGAACTCATACTGAGTGCTATCCTTAGCAACTCTAATCTTCTTAGACTTGCCAGTTTTTGGATCTTCAACAACCTTAATACCAACTCTTACTGCCTTGTTGGTCTTAGGGTTTAATAACATTACGTTAGAAGCATCGATTGGAGCTTCCTCCTCAACGATTCCACCATCAGGATTTGCCTGCGTTGGCTTCTTGTGCTTCTTAACCTTGTTTACGCCCTCTACAACAACCTTGTTTGTAGCTGGGTAAACCTTTAATACCTTACCTGTTGTAGGGGTAGGATTACCTTTTTTGTCTTTTGTAAACTTATCTTTACCAGCAATGACAACTACTGTATCTCCAGCTTTAATCTGCATACTAAGTTTACCTCCTCTTAAAGTACTTCTGGTGCCAAGGATACGATCTTCATGAAATCCTTATCACGTAGCTCACGAGCTACTGGACCAAAAATACGAGTACCTCTTGGGGTCTTGTCTTCACGGATGATTACTGCAGCGTTCTCATCAAACTTGATATAAGAACCATCAGCTCTATGTAAGCCAGCCTTTGTACGAACAATAACTGCCTTTACAACGTCACCCTTCTTAACCTGTCCATTAGGAGCTGCTTCCTTTACAGAGCATACAACGATGTCACCAACGTTTGCATATCTGTGTAATGCGCCACCTAATACCTTAATAATTAATAATTCACGAGCACCGCTATTATCAGCGACTGCTAATCTTGTTTCCTGCTGAACCATGATATTACCTCCTGATCCTTCATTAAATAGTTTCCTTAGCCTTAACTACTTCAACTAAGATATACTTCTTAGTCTTAGATAGAGGTCTAGTCTCCATGAATTTAACAACATCGCCAGTCTTAGCTACATTGTTTTCATCATGTACATGGAACTTAGAAGATTTTTTAACTCTCTTCTTATAGATAGGATGAACACCAAATGTGTCAACGGAAACAACGATTGTCTTTTCCATCTTATCAGAAACTACTGTTCCTGTGAAAAACTTACGAACATTACGCTCCATTTGTTGCTTCCTCCTTACTCAGCCTTGCTAGTAGACTTTTCTGTTAAAATAGTCTTTAATCTAGCAATGTCTCTTTTGATTTCGTTCATACGAGCAGGCTTTTCAATGTTACCAAGAGCAGCCTGGAACTTTAAGTTGAATAATTCTTCCTTTAAGTCAGCGATCTTCTTATTGATCTGATCTTCAGTTAAATTACGAATATCTTTTGCCTTCATGACTACTCACCTACTCTTTTTACAATCTTAGTAGAACAAGGTAACTTATGAGAAGCTAAGCGAAGTGCCTCACGAGCAATATCCTCTGAAACACCAGCTACTTCAAATAAGATAACATCCTTCTTTGCTACTGCTACCCAAACTTCAGGAGCACCCTTACCAGAACCCATACGTACTGCTAGAGGCTTCTTAGTCTTACTTACATGTGGGAATACTTTAATCCATACCTGTCCCTGACGGTTCATCTTACGAGTGATTGCTACTCTGGCAGCCTCAATCTGCTGAGAAGTTAACCAGCAGCCTTCAGTTGCTACTAAGCCGAATTCACCGAATGCGAACTCAGTACCACCCTTAGCATGACCATGATAGTAAACTCTATGTGGACGACGGAACTTTACTCTCTTAGGCATTAACATAATTATTTACCTCCCTTAGAGCCTTCAGCAGTTTCTTTCTTTGCTGGTCTTGGCTTACGAACAGGACGCTTATCAGCAACCTCTCTTGAAGGGATTTCGAATAATTCACCCTTGTAAATCCAAACCTTAATACCTAACTTACCATAAGTTGTATGTGCTTCAGATACTGCATAATCAACATCAGCTCTTAAAGTTGCAAGAGGAACCTGTCCCTCTCTATAGCCTTCAGATCTTGCCATTTCAGCTCCACCTAAACGGCCGGAAATTAAAGTCTTTGCACCCTTAGCGCCACGCTTCATAGCTCTTTGGATTGCAACCTTCTGAACTCTACGGAAAGAAGCACGAGCCTCTAACTGTTCAGCAATACTCTTTGCAACTAATGTTGCATCTAATTCAGGAACCTTAACCTCAACGATGTTGAAGATGATTTCCTTCTTAGTCTTATACGCTAATTCTTTTACTACAGCGTTCTTAGTCTCTGCGTCCTTACCGATTACCTGACCTGGCTTAGCAGTGTATAATGTAATCTTAACGCGATCCTTGTTGTTATTGCCCTTTACACGCTCGATAATAACACGTGAAACGCTAGCCTTAGCATATTTCTGCTCTAAATACTTGCGGATTGCTAAATCCTCATGTAATAAATCAGCTACCTTTGTCTTTTCTGCATACCATGCAGCATCCCAATCACGGTTGATACCAACACGTAATCCTAGTGGACTTACTTTCTGACCCATGTGTTATATACCTCCTAATTAGATTCTTTCTCTGCAACAACAACAGTAACGTTGCAGGTTCTCTTCTGAATAACATCACCACGGCCCTTAGCACGAGGTAACATTCTCTTCATTCTAATACCATCTGTAACATAGCATTCCTTAACAAATAAATTGTTAACATCCATGTTATAGTTATGCTCTGCGTTTGCAACTGCAGAGTTTAATACCTTTAAAACTACTTCTGTAGCCATCTTGTTTGTAAGCTTCAAAATAGCCTTTGCTTCAGCTACATCCTTATTACGGATTAAATCAATTACAAGACGAGCCTTACGAGGAGTAATTCTAACAGTATTTGCAATAGCTTTTGCTTCCATTATAATTTTTCTCCTTTATACTATTTCTTAGCTTTTTTATCGTCTGCATCATGTCCATGATAAGTTCTAGTTGGAGCGAATTCGCCTAACTTATGACCTACCATATCCTCAGTAACATATACCGGAACATGTTCACGACCGTTATATACTGCAATAGTTAAACCAACAAATGCTGGGAAAATTGTAGATCTACGAGACCAAGTCTGAATAACCTTCTTATCTCCAGCCTGAGCAGCTTCAACCTTTTTCATTAAGTGGCCATCACAGAATGGGCCTTTTTTAATTGAACGAGCCATATTGTTCCTCCTTATTTACCATTTCTTCTACGAACGATAAGCTTATCAGAAGCTTTCTTGTGCTTACGAGTCTTTAAACCTAATGCTGGCTTACCCCAAGGTGTCATTGGAGAAGGACGACCTACTGGACACTTACCTTCACCACCACCATGAGGGTGATCATTAGGGTTCATAACAGAACCACGAACCTCTGGTCTTAAGCCCATATGACGAGCTCTACCAGCCTTACCAATTCTTACTAACTCATGAGATTCATTACCAACTTCACCGATTGTAGCCTTACAAGTAGCTAAAACCTTACGAACTTCGCCTGAACCTAAACGAACTAATACATAGCCTCCCTCACGACCAAGAATTTGAGCAGATACACCAGCAGAACGAGCTAACTGGCCACCCTTTCCTGGATGTAATTCAATGTTATGAATTAAGCTACCAACTGGGATATTTACGATTGGAAGTGCGTTACCAACCTTAATATCAGCATCCTTACCAGATACTAAAACTGTACCAACAGTTAATCCCTTAGGAGCTAAGATATATCTCTTTTCACCATCTGCATAGAATAATAATGCGATATTTGCAGAACGGTTTGGATCGTATTCAATAGACTTTACTGTTGCTGGAACACCATCCTTATTTCTCTTGAAGTCAATGATACGGTATTGTCTTTTTACACCGCCACCCTGATGACGAACTGTGATCTTACCAGTGTTGTTACGACCACCATTCTTCTTTGCAGGTACTAATAATGACTTTTCAGGAGTGTCAGTTGTGATTTCATCAAATGTTAACACTGACATGTTACGTCTACCATTAGACGTTGGCTTATATTTTCTAACTGCCATAGTTAATAATTCCTCCTATTAAATCTCGAAAGCGTCGATCTTATCGCCCTCTGCAAGCTTGCAGATAGCCTTCTTGTATGCTGGCTTAAAGCCTTCATGCTGACCAACTCTTGTATGCTTAGGTAATACGTTTACTGTAGCAACAGATAAAACCTTTACCTTGAAAATCTCTTCTACAGCATTCTTGATTTCAATCTTATTAGCAGACTTAAGAACCTTGAATGTGTACTTGTTATAGTTTTCCTTAAGAGCCATTGACTTTTCTGTAATGATTGGGCCCTGGATAATATCAAATGCCTTTGTCATATTACTTCAATACCTCCTCGAAATACTTAACTGCTGCCTCTGTTAATACTAAGTTCTTATAGCATAATAACTCATAAACAGATGCATTGTTTGCAGGTGTTAAGAAAACACCAGCAACGTTACGAGAAGCTAAAACCTGAGTCTCGTTGAACTCTTCTGGAGCAACTACAACTACTGTCTTGCCCTCAGCCTTGATGTTCGCTAATAACTTAACGAAGTTCTTAGTCTTAGCATCAGCTAATGTAACGTTCTCAACAGCGATTAACTGATTTTCGTTAACCTTGTATGTTAATACATTCTTTAAACCTAATTGCTTTACCTTCTTGTTTAACTTGAAAGCATAGCTTCTTGGTGTAGGACCAAATACTGTTCCACCACCAACCCACTGTGGTGCACGAGTGGATCCCTGACGAGCACGGCCTGTACCCTTCTGTCTCCAAGGCTTCTTACCACCGCCGCGAACTTCGCTACGGCCCTTAGTGTCATGAGTACCCTGTCTCATAGCAGCTCTCTGAGCGTTAACAACATCATAAACAACCTGTTTATTGATTTCAACGCCGAATACTGCTTCGCTTAATTCTAAATCCTTAACTTTTTCACCGGACTGATTTAATACTGCGATTGTTGGCATAATAAATCTC
>CAMEKD010000013.1 GCA_945920825.1 uncultured Anaeroplasma sp. | reverse complement strand
TGCATAATAATACTTACATCTATGATTACTATATTATATGCACCATTTACTATAGAATGCACATATATCAAACCTACCACTAATATTTAAAAAAATCATTTCATACCTCTTTTTTATTATAGTGTTAAAGGAAAGAGAAAAAAGACGGGTAGTCTATTTTAGACTACCCTATTAATATTCTTCGGTAGGAAATACATCCTCTGCATATTTAATCATATCACATACATGAAGTAAATCTAGGCTATTATCCTTCATTTCTATGAATCTATCTCTTATACAGTCTATGAATTCCTTTCTATTAGACATATAGGCAATATCTTCAAAATAATCACTTAGATAAAAGAATTCTAAATCCGTTGACTCTTTAATGATTTCCATAGTCAAATCGATATCTACAAGTAGATAGCTTAATATATTAATATCTCTATTCTTAAGTATTTCATCTATATAGCCCTTTAATTCTTCTTTACTCATTTTAACTCCAATCTAGAATGATATCCTCTAACCAAATTTGTCTTAGGATAATATTCCATTTCAACATATTTATATCTTTTTAAATTCTCCATAATAGACCTATGTGCAATATCCATATTGTATAGCCTTAATATGACGATTTTATCCTTCATTTTACCTTGAAATTCAATTCCAACATTTTTATTTTTCATTTCAATTATACTCATTTTTGCAATTTGCATAATATCTGTTTTATATAAATCCTTATGGATTTCTTTTAAGATTTTATGATAATAAATAAATTCAAAAATAAGTAAAGGTAAAAATAGGGAAAAGAATAAAAAGGTATATCTTATATCACCCATAGGGGTGATAAAGACTAAAAATGTTAAAAGTAGGAATATAAAATATACACCAAGCTTTAAATAATGCTTTCCATTATAATAGCTTATTACAAATTCCTTATCCATTAAATCATCTCATCCTCTTTTGGATAGGATGCGATAGCACCCTCTCTTGTAATACTTTTTGCACAGAAGCGGTTCGAATAATCTAAAAGCTTATATAAGGCTCTAGAATCTAGATTTCTAATTTCAGATAAGCTCATTCTCTTCTTCGCAAGCTGTGCTAAGAAGGAGCCAATAAAGCCATCTCCAGCACCAGTAGTATCAACAACATTAGAAACCTTAATACCCTCAACAGAGGCACTATGTAATCTCGTGTAGGCCTCAGCACCATCCTTAGCCTTCGTATAGATAACTAATTCTACTGTACCTTGGAATAGGAGAGGTAATGCATCCTTAATATCCTTACAGCCTGTAATGAATTCAAGCTCATCTGAGGATATTTTTAAAATATGGCAAAGTGGAATAAACTGTTGAATGGCATTTTTTAAGGATATCTCGCTTTTCCATAGCATTAATCTTATATTTGGGTCAAAGGAAATAATCGCATCGTTTTCCTTTGCATATTCTATCGCCTTTAAATGAGATTCTCTCATTGGAAATGGTCCAATATCTACACTACAAAAATGGAGTGCATAGGTATTTCTAAACCATAGCTTCTTAATTTTATCTGGCTCTAATAACATATCCGCACCAGGATTTCTAAAGAAGGTATAATTCGAATCTCCATTATATAGCTTAGATACAAAGGCTAAGGAGGTAGATGCTTCATTTGTTCTATATAAATATTCTGTTGAAACATTGTTCTCCTTTAAATATTCAATAATCTTGTCCCCAAATTGATCCATACCAAGCATAGTGATCATACCAGATGGTACACCAAGCTTAGATACGGCACCACAAACATTGCAAGGTGCTCCACCAACCTTGGGGCTAAAGGATTTTACATCTTTGACACTAAAGCCTACATCATTTGCAAGAAAATCGATTAAGGCTTCACCAATGGCTAATATTTTTTTCATGAAATCACTCCTCTCGCCATTATTATATAAAATTTTAAAACAAAACAAAAGAAAAAAAGCTCATACGAGCTTTTAAAATCGATTATCCTAATTTAACCATGAGCTTATCTTTATCTTGATTTGAATCCTTTGGATTGTTATATGCATCCTCTTCTAATAAATCTAAAAGATTGAAATCATAATAGGATCCCATGTTTTCATCCATATCAAAATATATTTCATCATCATTCATAACAATCACCCAAACCTTTCAAAACTATTATAGTGATTTATTTTATAAAAGGAAGAGGAAATATATTATTTTATTCTTTTTAATATTAACATAATATTTCATTAAATTTTTTTATAAAAATATGTGCAAAACAACTATTGACAATAAAAAATTAAATGTACTTTCATGAAACTTATTTATTTTTTTCATGAAAGTAAAACGTTGTTTTCTATAATAACCTAATCTAATATTGTTATATCCTGAATATCATCGAAGAAAATCTTCTCTTTTACTACCTTGATATATCTTGATGATGGATTAATATCTGATACTAAGCCAGTAAATTCAATATAAGAATCTATAGAATAATAAACCACCTTTACCATAGAGCCCTTTTTAATGTTTGAAAATGTAAGATTTAGCTTATTATAATCATCCTCTGTGAGCTCCTTTTTTTCTACTAGGATTCTTTCTTTTTCATGAATGGCTTCTTTAAAGCCCTTTAATGCATCAAAGGGCATAAAGATTTTCGCTCTTTTTAAATCACTCACTATTATGTCCTCCAATCATAGAATTTCTTTCCTTCGCTATTGCAGATTCCTCTAAATCCTGGGCCTTTAAAATAGAATTTTTACCATATTTCTTCTTTAAATCTAAAATGGTATGGGATAGCTTCTCTTCTCTCTTTAGCTCCTCCTCATCCATAAATAAATCATAAGTTTTATAGGATTCATCCTTAATACCATAAAAGCCTATAGCGATACTTCTTATAATGCTAGACCTGTCTACATTCTTATCAAACATTTCCATAAAATAGGGATATAGGATTTTATAGGAATTTACATATTCATCTAACCTTAAGGATTGCATAGAAGGCATAAATCTTTTGTAGGGGTTTTCATCCTCGCTCCACTTTTCATGAACCTCTCTATAGGTTACACCAAAGGAAATTCCAGAACAAACAACTCCCCGGTCCACTAAATCTAAAATAGACATTTCGACAAGCTCAGAAAATGCAAGCCTTGCATCCTTAAAAGTATAGCCATGACCTAAGATTTGATTTGAGGATATCGAATTGGATTCTGGTGTATATTCTTTTATTTCTTTAATGGTTGTTGGCTCTATACCATTCGCATGGTCAATTAACACTTCTGCGTTCACGCCAAATTCCTTATAAAGAATATCCTTATCCATATGGGCAACACCATATAGATCATGCACATTATATTTTTCTAATCTCTTTGCTGTACCCAAGCCTATTTGCCATATATCGGTAATAGGCTTATGATGCCATATTCTTTTTTTGAATTCTTCTATATCTAAATAACCTAAATTATCGCTTCTATGCTTCGCATCAATATCCATAGCAATCTTTGTTAAAAATAGATTCGTACCTATTCCTGCAGTTGCTGTAATACCATAGGTTTTATAGACGTCATCGATGATTCTTTTGGCTAAATCAAAAGCGGATATTTGATACATATTTAAATAGGAGGTGACATCCATGAAGCATTCATCTATAGAATATACATAAATATCCTCTTTGGATATATATTTTAAATATATAGCATAGATATTTGCTGAATATTCAATATATTTTTTCATTCTGGGCTTTGCCATAATATAGGAAATATCCTTTGGAATTTCAAAAAGCCTACAGCGGTTATGTACACCAAGCTCCTTCATTCTTGGGGATATAGCAAGGCAAATGGTTGTAGATTCTCTATCTGGGTCTGCCACAACAAGTTTTGTCGTAAAGGGATCTAAGCCTCTTTCTACGCATTCTACAGAGGCATAAAAGGTTTTTAAATCAATACATAAATAAGTTTTATCTTCCATTTTATACCTCCATTCTTATTCATATTATACAATAATTTTTTTATAATTCCTTATAGGAAAAGATATTATTCTTTATATTTTGAAAAATGTGGTATATAATAATTGATGTTGGAGGTATGGCTTATGAAAATTGTTAAAAAGCTTGTAGAGGTTGAGGTTAATGTTTTAGAATATACAGATATTGCCGCAAAAATGATTGGGCTACAGGCTGGAGATTCTATTATTTTTTATTCAAAGGATTTTGAAAATGAGGATTTAGAAAGTGATATGGAAAAGGCATTCTCAAGCTTAGGCATTGAGGAATCCGATTCCTTAAGTAACGAAATCATTTTATATAAGCATCCAAGACATAAATCCTTAACCTATACTACACAGTGGAATAAGGATAAAAAAGAATTAACCATCACAAGAATTCAATTATAAAAATTGGCCTAGATTTAAGTCTAGGCCTCTTTTATTTCTAATTCTTTATTTTCTTCAACTTGGGCATCCGCATGAATAATATATTTATCAAAGCCTGCATGATATAAGGCTAAATATAATGGTAAATAAATAATACTTACAAATAGAATCGTTGCAACACCAGTAATGATATTTGATGGAATCTTAGATATTGAATCTAGTAATGCTATTTCACTTGAGGATAACGCAATTCCCTTTAATAGCCATCTTAGGAAGAATTCACCTAAGGTATTAATGATAACAGAAATTGCTGTAACCGTTGAAATTGCAATATATACTCTTTCTCTATCCTTATTCTTTTTCTTAATTAAGAATGTAAATACAAGAACTAAGCTTAAAATTAGGAAGAATATTCCTAAGAATATAGGAACTAATACAGATAATTCTAATATCTTTTCATTTCCAAATAAGGAAATCTCAAAGCCCTTTGAGGTATAAACAGGATTCCCTTTTTTATCATAATATGGATTACCAAAAATAAATAAGAATAATGTAGCTAAAAAGGATAGGAAGAATACTCCTGTTAAAGAATATAATGTAATTTTTGTTGCCTTATCTCTTTTAATTAATAATTTAAATAATAATCCAACACTAAAGCCTAAAATAAATTTAACAATAAATGTTCTTACAATAGTATCCCAACCATATCCTCCGGCTATATCATTTAATCCCATACCCAAGGACCCAGATACTCCACCTACAATAGGTCCTAGAAGCAATCCTGCAAGCACGCATACAAAATTACCTAAATGTACCTTAGCTCCTGTAGGTAATGGTACAGCTACAAAGGTTAATGCGAAGGCAAGTGCACTAAATAATGCAGTTAAAACTAATTTAAATAAAAAATCTTTTCTTTTATTCATCATAATCATCTCCTGCATATTATTATATGGTTTTCTGATACCTTTTAAATATCCAATTTTAAATATTTTTATGGTACCAGAAAATACTTTTTCAAATTTCAGATGCAAAAATATCATCATAATAGATCATTGCATAAGTCCTTTTCTAATATTATTTTCATCTAGTTTCTGAATTTTTTTAATATTTACATTTTATTTTGAGAAGAAATTAGGCCATTCCTCTTCTATACGAATTCTCATATAATTTAATTCATCTTGAGAATAATTTTCAAAATCTTTTTCAGATTTTCTATTAGATATTTCACAATATATCAATGAACCAATTAATATAATTAATAGAGTAATCAGCATAAAAAGACCAGCAAAATATGTGAATCCTTTTTCGTTAATTTGTCCTAAAGAAATGGCTATAATAGCATTTATAAAGATTAATAGTAATATGAATAATCCTATAAGGAATGAAACTGCAATCGATTTCAAACGCGGATGTTCTAAATCACATTTTTTATTAATAAACAAAATGTTTAACTTGCTTTTTCGCTTGATTAAATTTCTATAAAAGAAAACATAACTCGCACTAATAAATCTTGAAGTTATTACAAATTTAAAATAGAAAATCAGCATAAATATTAAGCCAAATACTAACGCCATTATTTCCATAAAATTTCTCCTATTACAAAAGATTAAAATAATCTGTTACCCACTCAAATAAAGTTGTAGAGACGGCAGTTGATAACATAACAGCAAATGCGTCATCCATCCTACTTATCATAATTCCTGGTAACGCACTAGAAATCCCTCGGGCCAAAGATTTCCCATAAAGATTAAAAGCACCTTGAATTCCTCTTACAGAAGCTTTTGGATTAGCCAATGCTTTTGAAATAGCTTTGAATCCTGTATTATTTGATAGTGCAGAACTTAAACTTTTACCAATAGCCTTAGAATTTTGTACTCCTGGACCCCATCCTAATAAGAAATTTATACCTGTCATAACTGCTGCTTTTCCCCAGTTCACTTGACTCCAGTCACCATTATTTCTAATCAAGTCTCCGCCAACACTACCAACAAAACCAAGTCCACCACTAATTAGAGCAGAACCAAATGCTCCAATTCCACTGAAAGCAAGTAATCCGCTTATACCACCTATTGTACCATCTAATAACACTTGCCATCCATTGATGTTATCCCATCCTTCGGTTAATCCTTGGGTAGCAATACTTGAAGCTGTTCCTACTAAAGCTCCAATAACAAATCCAGCGATTAACAAACCGACAGAAATTGCTACATGCCCACTTGGATCGACATACATAACTGGATTATTACCACAATATGCATATAGATTTAATCCAATAATACTCGATGAATCTAGGTATTCTATAGAATCTGGTGTAATAAATCTTAATAATACAGGATTATAAAATCTAGTCTTTAGATAATATAATTCTATATCTGTATCATAGTTTTAATGAACCTATTTCATGAGTAATAGATTCTTGATAAGGCTTCAAGCTTTGATTTAGAGTTACTGACATTTTATTCACTCCTCGTTACATTTATTTAATTATAACCTGAATATAAAATAAATGAAATACCAAGGGAAAGAAAAAAGAAAATTTGGCAAATTATTGCCAAAATTTCTAATTATTTAATCTTAATTTTCCTTTGGTAGGCTATCTACAAATTCCTTTAATGAGCCATCTAAGAATTCTTCTTTTCTAGCATATAGGAATGTAGATTCATTGATTCTTACAGCTCTTCCCTCAAGTGCGATTGCAGCACCCTGGAAGAATGCCATATATTTATCTGCTTGTTGTAAATCCATGCCATCAAAATTTAATACGAGTGGTGAACCTGCTCTTAATGCCTCAAGTAGCTCCTTTGCGCGAGGATCATCATAATTCATCTTTTCCATGATGATTCTATCAGAGGCTCTACCAGATAAAGCTACCTCTTCGTCTAAATCTATATCCTGATATGGATCTTTTTTCCTTTTAAAGAATAAACCCATTAGCGTAATGCACCTTCCTTATTTGTCATTGGTAAAACCTTAGCCTTTGTACCTTGACGTACCATGATTAAGGTTGTATCTGCATAATCCTGTAGAATATCCATTCTTTGTGGTGGGCAGGCAATAATTACCTGTAGTGGCATAGAATTGATGAAGCTCATCATCGCTCTCATACGGTTACCATCCATCTTATCGAATACCTCGTCGAACATTACAATACCAATAGGATCTCCACCAGAGAAGCCAATCTTTGTATAAACTCTTACGAAGGATGCGATAATTGCAACATAGAATGGAACCTGAGTTTCACCTCCGGATTTCTCCTTAAATACCTTAGAATAGGTCATAGATTCACCATCCTGGTTGATGATTCTAATATCGTAATCCATGTATGTACGGTAATCCGTAAATTTATTCATAGCACCATTAGAATTTAATTCATCCTGAGATAAGGATTCAAATAATTCACGAATCTGTTCATCATATTTATTTTGGAAATCATAGGTGAATAGACCTTGATTTAAATCTACAAGCTCGGATGTAACCATGTCATAGAATTGTGCATATTCACTTGATCTTGGGAAGATGAATTCATAGGAATCATTACCGAATCGAATATTCTTTAAGGTTTCATTGATCTTTCCAATTTCTTGTTCAGCAGTTAAGATATTGTTTCTTAATTTTGCGATGAAGTCTTCCTTAAATACTACTTCAGCAGATTCTCTTGCACTTCTTACCTTATTTTCATAAGTGATTAGTTCACTCTTTTCAAGCTTATTTAATTCTACCATAAACTTATCAATTTCAGATAAACCGATTGTTAATGTAGAATTATATTTATTTACATAATTAAATTGCTTTGCAACTAAATTATCTACAAGTGTAGAATAGGATCCTTCCTCGGTTTCATATTTCTCCTTGTAGGATGCAAGTGCCTGCTTGAAGGATTGTCCTTCAATGATAGCATTATATTCCTGCTTAGCACGAGATTCAAAGGATACATTATCCTTAGCTAAATCCTTAAGCTCATTTGTTAATGTATCAAGCTCATTATTCTTTTGGCTTACAGCCTCTAGTAATGCATTAATTCTAGTTCCAATAGAACCGATTTCCATGGATAAATCCATTTTCTTCTTTTCGATATTCTTAATGGATTGCTGTACCTTTTCATAATCGTCCTGAAGCTCAGATGGAGTAGCATTCTTTGCTCTCTTAGCCTGGCGAGTTAAATCCTCTAAGGCTGCCTGTTCTTTTACTAATTCTAATGCCTTATCTAAGTCCTCAAGCAATGGACGAATATCAATTTGATTTAATAATTCGATTTCCTTTGAAACCTTTTCTACCTGAGAATTGATTTCGGTATATTTTGCCTTAGCCTCCTCTGCCTTTTCAGCCCAAATAGAGGATGCCTTAGCTGCAGCATTCTTACCCATAAATGGCTTATCTACATTTGGATTTAAATCTGTAACAGTATATCCCGAATATAATAGGTGATCATTTGTAATAGATGTTTGATATTTTTCAAGCTCCATTGGATCATCACACATAATTACATTACCACAGGTGTAATTGATATACGCTCTTGCATCTGGATTATCCGATTCAATAATGGATGCTAAGGAATTCTTTTCAAATGTTTTAAATTTTTGAATCTGCTTTGTATTAACTAAACCGATACCATATAAATGATATCTATTTTTAATTCTTGAATAAATTTGTAAAGCCTGATCATAATATCTTGGTTCAACAATCATCATAAATCTTCTATTACGTAAGAAAATTTCAATGGTATCTGCCCATTTAGGGTCAACAATTTCACATAGCTCTGCAAAGATATGTACATTGATATCATAATTATAAATTCTCTTTAAGCCATCCTGGATTTCTTGACGAATCTGAACTAACTGAGGATTATAATTCATCTTATTTTGCTTTAAATCTCTTAATGCAACACTAATTTGATTAATCTCTTGGATGATTGCCTCAAGAGAGGAATCTAAGCTACCTAGCTTTTGGTTCTTCTTAGAAATTAAGGCCTGCATACGAGAATTGATATCTCTTAATCTTAATTTAGTTTCTTCAACAGCATTTACATTAATTAAGGATAAATTAATATTCGCAGCTTCATTATATAATTTCTCTTCGGATAGCTTTCTTAAAGCATTAATAATATCCTTAAAGTTTGAACTTCTCTTTAAGAATTGCTGCTGATTTGCCTCTAATGATGCAATATTTGCCTGAGTTTTTAATATTTCTCTATTGGTATATTCTTCAGCCTTAAAGGTGTCATCCGATGCAAGTAGATTGTATAATTCTCTTGCGCGCTCCTGTAGGGAAATGTTTTCTTGATCTAAGTCCTGTAATTCCTTTTGTTTACGAACTCTTAATTGCTCTTCCTTATCGATGAGCTTCTTTGCATCATTGATATCATTTCTTACAGATTCAACATCAAATAAATGCATTAAATATTCAATATATGCTTTATTCTCTTGAATCTTTAGGATTTCCTGATATACAAAATCAATTTCATGTAAATCTGCAATCTTACCTTGAATTAGCTTTAATGTAATTTCAAGCTCCTTATATGCACGAATGGATTCTTGAATTGCAGTTACATCGATTTCCTTTTCCTCAAGAATGTTTTGATAAATGAATTCCTTAACATCCGCAATTGGCTTAAATGCTAATGCCTTAGGAATTAATCTATAGAAATCCTCATTGATGGAACCAAAGGCGTTTCTAAAGCCTCTTTTTGCTTCCTTCTTTGTTAAATAATATTCAAATAATGGATTATGCTTACGGAATTCAACAACACCATAAATGCTCTTCTCAGAAGAGATGAACATAGAATCATTGATAGGCTCATCACTTCTATAGAAGATCGTCTTAACTGGTGCTAAATCACCGAAAGCATCAATTACAGCACCAACGGTAAAATCAAGACCAGTTCTTTCGTCATGGAACTGTAGTGCGATATGACCAGAGACATCACCATTTCTTAGGTATTCTCTATCATCCATACCAAGCTTACATTTTACATAACCTCTTAAATCTCTCTTACCCTTTTCGTTTGCAGCTAGGTTGAATGCTGTATCACCTGCAGTAAGAACATAGGTAATGGCATCCATGATCGTAGATTTACCTGATGCGTTTGGACCTGTAAGTAATGTATTACCATTTAATTCAATTGTTTCGTTAGCAAGATAGTGCCAATTGATTAATCTAACCTTAACAAGCTTCTTCATCTTACTTTGCCTCCTCAGCTGCATTAATCTTATTGATCGTATTGAATACCTCTGTTACATCCTCTGTCTTAATTGCCATTAAAATGGTAGGAAGGATAACAAGCTTACAGGAGGATGTTGTAACATCACCTGTAATTTCAATAAGATTATAACGTCTAAGTAATCTTAAGGAGGAAACTAAATCTGTCTTATTTAGCTTCTTCTTAATTTCTAAATAATCATATTTTTCATGAATATCCGATACAGCACAAACGATATTTTCATTTAAGGATGTATCCTTCATCTTTTCATGATATAAAAGTCTTAAAATCAATAATACTAAGGTTTCATCTCTTCTAAGCTTTAAGGTATTGGCTGCAGATGCTCCAGATAGCATTACAGAGCCTGTAGGCATATCTAATGTAATCTCATAGCCTAGAATCTGGAAGAATTCATCAAATACCTCTTTATAGCTCATTAGGAAATAATAAGCTTCCTTATTATCCTTTTTATCTCTTGATAAGAATGTACAAGCAAGTAGCTTGTTTGCAGTGTCTTTAAATTGACCCTGCTGTGTAACTGTCATTTTTTCTAATGCGTCTAACATATTCTCTCTCCTACACTAATGTTTTCTTAATGATAAAATCTTTGATAATGAACTTTTCTGTTTCCACCTTAGTGTCATCTAAGATTTCAACAACATAGGATTTTTCAACGGATAATATAATAGAATATACAACCATCATAAATTCTGTTCTTGTACAATCATATCTTAAAATCTTTGATGCCTGGAATACACCATCAACTAAATTTGCATCTAAGAAGTTTGCAACCTCTTCTTCGTTATATGCTGTACGGAACTGAGATAGGAATTCTGGATTTAAATCAAAATCAAATCCAACATCATCTAATACCTGGTTGGCATTTCTTTGATATCCACCTCTTGGGGTATATAAGGATCCTTCCATGTTATAAACCTTAAGCTGTGGTAAGTTATATAAGCCATCAATAATTCTTATAGCTCTATCCTGCTTACCCTTTTTGTTTTGATCCTTAACAAATTTTAAGATTGTATTTAATTTACCAATGATGTTATCCTCTTCAGATAATAAGAATTTAATTTTACCAATGGTAGAATTGATATAATTTCTATTCTTATTATCGATTTCTGTAATGAAATCCTCAATCGCATTGAATGCATCAATAACCTCATCGATATTTCGGATTGCTTTACTAATGGCTTCTTCCTCTGTTTTCGTAACTGCAATATAGTTTTTCGATATAGCCTTAACAATCGTTTCATCGCTTTGATATTCCTCAAGCTTTGTTACAATGTTTAATCGATATCTATCGATATTATCAGAAACCTTTAGCTTAACATAGGATTTATCATATACCTCATTCTTGTATCGAATTAATCTTTCCATAAGGTCCTTAATCTCTGTATTGTCAATTACAGAAGTAATATATTCCTTCATTCTTGCATCTAGTCTTCTGATTGCACGAATTAATTGTCTCGTATTCGAGAATACTAAGGAGAAGGTAAGTGCATAATCGATATTATCCTGCTGATTCAAAAGTGTATATATGGAATAAATGTATCCTTGATATTGTGTTGGGTCAACATAATCATCTGGAAGCTCACTGTCCATTAAATCAATTTGTGGATATGCATTTAATAATGCTTCACAAATGGTTATCGCCACATCTGTGAAATTTAATATCTCGATATAATCATTTGTAACATCGACATAAATCCATCCACATTCTTCCATTCTTCTTAAAATGTAATTTGCAAGCTCACGCTTACTTTGAGGATTTGCTTCCTCATCCTCTTCATCCTCAATGTCATATAAATATTGAGAATTTGAATCTAAAAAATACGTTAGGTCATCCACTACGATTTTCTTCTCGATACCTAAGATTGTACCTGTTTCATATACCTTGAAAACCTGAAGGATGCTAGCTAAGTAAATTCTTTTATTTTTCGAAGATAATAACGAAAAGAAATTATCCTGGACCATATCAAATAAATCCATTTTCCATTCTCCCTTCTTTTTTAACCTATATTATATATTATAATATAATTATACTAAAACACCCTTATTTATGCAATAAAACCGCTTTCTTTTTTGACACTTTTTTTGACTTTTTTATAGAAAATTTCAAAAAAATTTACCTATCTAGTATTGAATATTTTTTCGAATAGTTTCGAAATTTTCGAAACACATTTTAATCCTTCGGATTAAGTCATTTTAACAAGTAGATTAAATGTTTTTAAACATTTTATAAAGTCATATAAATAATTCCTAAAAATATTTTCAAATAATAGGAAATTTTAACGTACTTTTAAAATAAATAAAAGATGCTATGTAGGCATCTCCAAAAGGAAATAAAGCATAGCATCTTTCTTAAATTATTACATTATATTAATCGGTTCATAAATATCAGGCAAAAAGCAAACATTAAGGTTTCAGCGCTTAGACTTTTTTAAGATTTATTTCTCCACATTCATTTAAAATAACGTGTTTTTTTAAATACGAAAACATTCAACAATGAGTACTCATTTATGTTATTATAGGGTTCTCTCCATCTAGAAATTTCTCTTATTTCATTATTTCTTTCGGGGGTTGGATCATAGGACAAAAATGAATATATGACACCTTCTTGAACAGACGCATAAACATCTCCTTTATACTTATTTAAATATGTAAAGGCGTTACTGCTATAAGGTTTTTCTGGTATATCAATTGTAACTCTATCTAGCTTTGCATGTGAATCAATACAATAATCTCCTGTAGAAATATTTTGAATATATCCCTCTTCATCCCTAGTGATATCTTTTTCATCTATTCTAATTATTTCACAAGGATAATATGTACATGAGCTTACCTCCTCATATACATCATATCCTGAATCATCAAATCCGCCTTCGAAATTAAATGCATTTCTTAATTTGCCTTCTTGTTCATATCCAACGATAAACCTAAAATAATCTCCAACAATATATTGGTTCATTATTATCTCTTCTTGATTAATCCAATCATCAGAGGTTCCTGCATTCTTTAAGCTTAAGTCCGGCATAATTAAGAAATAACCAGATGTATAAACATCTGTTCTTCCATCATATCCCCAAAACCTGGATTCTTCATAAAACTGAACAACGGGCACATCAATATTTTTATAATTTGAATATTTTTTAGATGTGGTAATTTCAGTACTTGATGTTTCTTTCACATTATCTAAAGTTTGACAAGAGCATAATAGTAAAGGAATAGAAATTAAAGAAGCTAAGAAAATACTTTTTTTCATATTAAATCACCTCACGATATAAATTTATTAGGAATGGTGTAATTTTAGAAAAATAACTGTATTCAAATACCCCACCAGGTATATAATAACTTGAACAAATAGCAACAATCGTGGCAGATCCGTATGAATAATTACCATTATACCATGATTCAATATACCTATATAATGGACCACCGCTATTACCTTTTGAAACAACGATAGTATCACTTTCAAAATAATAAGAATTGTCTAATATAATCTCATTTTCTAAAGGATAAGTAACCCATAACCCCTTAGCATATGTACTATTTCCTAAATGAATCGATGTAGGAGTAGGATATCCAGCAGAATGTATATAAGAAACCTCATTGAAATATGTACTACATAATCCCATATAAGAATGTGTATAAATCCCCTGTTCAGTATTTGTTGTTAATGAAATAGACCAATCATACATCATCCATGTGAAAGAATTATACATTAACAATATGTAAGCAACAGGCAAAAAAGTATCTGTTGCCTTATATTCACCAAAATACTCACTTAAATTAGAATTTTGATAAGAATTTGCACCTGGATAGAATGAAGCGCTTGATGCCATACCATATAATCCCTGGTAAGGATCCTCATTTATCTCATCATCGTTATAAATGCGAGACTCATAATAACAAAAACCATGCGCACATCCAACAACAGTACTTGAATCAACAAAAGATGCACTACCACTTCCTAAAGAAGAATAATAATTTGAATTATTCGTATTATTGCTTTGAAACTCATTTACCTCATATGCAATGGCACTATAATCTGGTTTTCTAGAGTCTGTTGCCATTCTTCTATTATCGTTGGGAATTCCAAAACTTGCTATATTATTTCCAATTAAGTCTAAATACGTAGAACCATATCCTATATAATTACAATAAGATGATGTATTCGTTGCAGAGGTTGTGGATAAATCATAATACTCAATATCATAAGTAAAACCAAAAAAGCTGTTTGAATTATAATCTAGATGCATTATATATTTATCATAATTGTTTAAATTGCTTGTTGATACAATTTCAAGCGTTAACAGCATCGTCCATAAGCCCGGAGTTATACTTTGAAATTCCAATATATAATCTTGTTTATACTCACAAAACATTATGTCGATATCATTATTAATATTAGAACTATAAAATAAGAAATCTGAAGAATTATAATAATTTGCATTATATATTTTTAAAGATGCATTATAACCCGAATAATTTAGTTTAACAAAACGTCTTCCTTGATTTTTTACAATATTATTTGAAAATCTAAAATACTTCTTTTGCCCTGCATATTGAAAAGCATTACCATTCTGATGATTTAATAATAAAGTTGTTGCACTCCCATTAAATGGACTATAATTTCTTAATTCCGAATTATTCTCATCACCTGGCTCAAAATAGAAACAATTTTGAATATCAATTCTTTCTTGCTGTTCTCGCGCAAAAGAATTTACTGAAAGGAAAAAAGTTAAAAGAAAACATAATAATAGAATTACGTTTTTTTTCACACAAACTCGCCTCCTCATATAAATATTTTATCGTCCTTCCTAATTTTAGTATACTACTTGATCGTGGGGAAGACAATAAAAAAGACAGCCTTTTTTAGACCGTCTTAAACATTAAATTTAAATAGCATTACATCGCCATCTTGAACTAGATAATCCTTACCCTCTTGACGAACAAGACCAGCTTCCTTTGCTTTAAGCATAGAGCCTGATTGAATTAAATCATCATAAGAAACAGTTTCCGCACGAATGAAGCCACGCTGGAAATCAGAGTGAATAATACCTGCACATTCAGGTGCAAGCATACCCTTTCTAAAGGTCCATGCTCTACATTCATCAGGACCAGTTGTAAAATAGGTTGCATAGCCTAATAAATCATAGGTTGCACGAATAAGCTTATTTAAGCCTGGTTCTTCAACTCCATAATCCGCTAAGAACATTTCCTTTTCGTCATCCTCTAATACAGCAAGTTCAGATTCGATTTCGGCAGAAATTGCAATGCATTTCGCACCTGTTTTTTCTGCATAGGCCTTTAGCTTTTGATAATCCTTATCATCATCTTGGTTTGCAATATAATCCTCTTTTACGTTACCAACATACATAAATGGCTTTGCAGTTAATAATTGGTATCCAGATAGATATTTTTCTTCTTGCTCAGATAATTCTAATGTACGAACTGGCTTTTCTTCCATTAGACATGCTTCAATTCTCTTTAGGAATGCAAATTCAGTCGGAGCGTCATCCACCTTAGATTGAGCCTTTTTTTCAAGCTTTACAGCTCTTTTTTGAACGGAATCTAAATCCGCTAAAATTAATTCTAGATTGATGATTTCTGCATCTCTTACAGGATCTACCGTACCCTCAACATGGGTAACGTTAGAATCCTGGAAGCATCTTACAACCTCTAAGATTGCATCACAGTTCCTGATATTACCTAAAAATTGGTTGCCTAAGCCTTCACCCTTAGATGCACCCTTAACTAAGCCTGCAATATCGGTGAATTCACATACTGCTGGAGTAGTCTTTTTAGGATTATACATACTAGATAGAACATGTAGGCGCTCATCTGGTACATTTACCATACCTACATTAGGCTCAATGGTTGCGAATGGATAATTTGCAGCCAAAGCACCTGCCTTTGTAATTGCATTAAACAAAGTAGATTTACCAACATTAGGTAATCCTACTATACCTGCTGTTAAAGCCATTTTAATCTCTCCTTAAATATTAGTTTAAATATAAATCATTATATGCATCAATAGATGCTTGAATGACTCTTTTAGCCTCGTCAACACCATCGATTTCAGTAACGAAGGTTGTCTTATTTTCAAGCTGCTTATAAACGATGAAGAAATGCTTAATTTCATCTAGGATATGAGGTGGAAGCTCACTAATATCGTTATATCCACTCATAGATGGGTCATTTACACATACAGAGATAATCTTTTCATCTGCAGCTTCCTCATCGATCATTTTTACTACGCCAATTGGCTTACAACGTACTAATACGAGTGGGTCAAATGGCTCATCACATAATACTAATACATCGAGTGGGTCCTTATCCTGAGAATAGGTTCTTGGAATAAATCCATAATTTGCTGGATAGTGTGTAGATGTATATAGAATACGGTCTAGAATAATCAAACCAGTTTCCTTATCAAGCTCATATTTCTTCTTGCTTCCCTTAGGGATTTCAATACATGCAATAAATTGATCCTTTGTAATACGATCATTATCAATATCATGCCATATAATCATTTTTATTTCCCCCTTTTTTCATAAATTCTCTCTTTTTCTTTTATATACTTGTATATAATAGCACAATTACAATATGAAATCAAAGCATATTGAAAAAAGAGAGTGTTTTCACTCTCAATTTTTTCGATAATCTATTTTATCATATTAACAATCTCAAGTACTTCCTTAGTTAATAGGGCAAGCTTTTCATCTGCTTCTTCATTTGAATTACCCTTAACACCATAGTAAACCTTTAGCTTAGGTTCTGTTCCTGATGGACGAAGTACAAACCACATATTATCGTTTAGATAATATTTAATGACGTTCGATTGAGGAAGCTTAATTGTAGTATCTTTATCGGATACATAATCATAATGCATAGACTTATATACATCATCCTTAGCTAAAATCTTGAAATCTTTTAAGAAAATATTTGATTCACGGAAATAATTCATGATTCTTGAAATCTTTGCTGCACCCTCAAGACCCTTTAAGCTAATATTCGTAATGCCTTCCTTGTAGTATCCATATTCCTTATAAATTTCTTGTAATGCATCATATAAATCCATACCCTTTTCACGGTAGTATGCAGCTGTCTCACAAAGCATTAAAATTGCTTGAATGGAATCCTTATCACGTACACAATCAGAAACTAAGCAACCATAGGATTCCTCAAAGCCGAATACATAAGTACCACGGTGAGTAGTTTCCATTTCTCTTGCCTTTTCTCCGATGAACTTAAAGCCTGTTAATGTAATTTCAGTTTTTAGGCCATATTTTTCAGCAATAGCAATTGGAAGTGTTGAAGATACATTCGTAGTGAATAGGTAACCATCCGAAGGTAATGTGCCTAATTCCTTTCTTGTCTTACAAATATAATCAAATACTAATGCAGCAGTTTGGTTACCTGTAAATAGGATATATTCTCCATCATGAAGAACGGCAATACCTAAACGGTCAGCATCTGGGTCAGTTGCAAGGACGATGGTCGCACCAATTTCCTTTGCAAGCTCTATAGCCTCATCATACGCTTCCTTATTTTCTGGGTTAGAAGTCTTTACACCAGAGAAATTTGGGTCATTGGTCATTTGGCATGCAAGAGGTACAACATCATAGCCTTCAGATTGTAGCACCTGTGGTGCAAATACCTGACCAGTACCATGAAGTGGAGTATAAACGAGCTTAAAATCCTTCTTTAGATTTGGTCTTAGGATGATCTTCTTTACATCCTTGATATATTTTTCATCAATTTCTTTTCCAATATAATAAATTAAATCATGATTTAGGGAATGCTCAATTGCAAAATAATCTTCAATTGCATTGATTTCTTTAATAACCTGATCTGCCTTAGCAGGTACAAGCTGACAGCCTGTTTCATCATAAATCTTATAACCATTATATTCCTTAGGGTTATGAGATGCAGTGATCATAATTCCACCAATACACTTGAAATTTCTTACTGCATAAGATAATTCAGGTGTAGGTCTTAAGGATTCAAATAAGAATACTCTAAAGCCTAAGCTAGATAAAACTTCTGCTGCAAATCTAGAAAATTCAACAGACTGATGACGGTTGTCATGAGCAATTGCAACGCCCATAGATCTTGCAACAGGGGACTGTTTAAGTAAATATCTACCAAAGCCTAGGGTAGCTTTACCTACGATATAGATATTCATACGGTTTGTACCAGCACCTAAGATTCCTCTAAGTCCTCCAGTACCGAAGGCTAAATCTGTAGTAAATGCTTCCTTTAATGCTTGATCATCCATTGAATCAAGCTCAGCCTTTAAGGATGGTTCTAAATCCTTATAATTTTTCCATAAATTTGCTTTCTCTAAATAATCCATTTTCATTTCCTCATTTTTTATTTTCTAGGGTTTCTTTCAAGCCTTTATTAGTTCTTTAAGCTATTTAATGGTGCAGGAATCTGTCCGCCTCTATTTATAAATACATTTGGCTTTAATTTTCTTATAGGCATAATAGGACCATATCCCAATAACCCACCAAAGTCTAAGGATTCATCATCCTTTTTACCAACTGCAGGAATAACTCTTACTGCTGTTGTTTTACAGTTAATCATACCAATTGCAGCCTCATCTGCAATTAGTGCAGAAATGACCTCAGCTGTAGTATCTCCAGGGATTACAATCATATCTAGTCCAACGGAGCAAACTGCAGTCATCGCCTCAAGCTTCTCAATACAAAGTGCACCACTTCTTGCTGCATCAATCATACCTTGGTCCTCAGATACAGGAATGAATGCGCCAGAAAGTCCACCAACTCTGGAGGATGCCATAACTCCACCCTTCTTTACTGCATCATTAAGCATGGCAAGACATGCGGTTGTACCAACACCACCGCACTGCTCAAGTCCAATCTCTTCTAATATATGAGCAACAGAATCACCAACCGCAGGAGTTGGAGCTAAGGATAAATCGACAATACCAAATTCAACTCCAAGCATCTTAGATGCCTCAACACCAACAAGCTGACCCATTCTTGTAACCTTGAATGCAGTCTTCTTAATGATATCTGCAATCTCTGAAATAGGAGCATCCTTAGGTGCTGCAGCAATAGCCGCACGAACAACACCAGGTCCAGATACACCTACATTAATGACACAATCTGCCTCACCAACACCATGGAAGGCACCTGCCATAAATGGGTTATCCTCAACTGCATTACAGAAGACTACAAGTTTAGATGCACCAATGCATTCTCTATCCTTTGTAAGCTCTGCAGCCTCTCTAATCTTTTCTCCCATGATTTTTACAGCATCCAAATTGATACCTGCTCTTGTAGATCCTACATTCACACTTGAGCATACAACATCTGTTTCAGCAAGAGCTCTTGGAATAGATTCAATTAATTCTCTATCGCCAGGAGCAAAGCCCTTTTGAACAAGGGCACTATATCCACCAATAAAGTTAACTCCGATTTCCTTAGCCACCTTATCTAGTGTTTTCGCATATTCGATAGGATCTCCACCGGATACACCAACTAACATTGAAATTGGTGTAACAGATACTCTTTTATTAATAATAGGGATACCATATTTTTTAGATATAGCCTCACCTGTCTTAACTAAATCCTTAGCATATTTATAAATCTTATCATAAACCTTTTGACAAGACTTCTTAATATCAGTATCCATACAATCAATTAGGGAAATACCCATAGTAATGGTTCTAACATCAAGATTTTGTTCCTGAATCATTTTTATGGTTTCTACAATTTCACTCTTATTATTCATTATGTACTCCTTAGATACGATGCATTAGATTAAAAATATCTTCATGCATACAATGAATCTCAAGATTCTTCTCTTTTCCTAATTCTTGAATCTTATCAACAAATGAATTGAATTCAATGGTTAATTCATCAATGTTGATAATCATAAACATAGTAAAGTAATCATCAATAATGGTTTGGTTAACATCATCAATGTTTGCTTTAAATTCTGCACACTTAGTAGCAACAGATGCTAAAATACCTACAGAATCTTTACCAACTACGGATACAACAGCCTTCATTTTCTATACCTCGTTTGCTATTAAAGTCATTTTTGTAAAATACACAAAACTACGTTTATTTTACAATAAAAAAGGACAATAAAAAAGTTATACTTTCTCTTTGTCCTCTTTAAAACGTTTACATAAATTTTAATATTATATGGTGATCGATAATATTTGAAAATCATTCCATAAGAAATAAAAAACAATCGAACATACAAAGAATAAAATCGCTGTGATTACAGGAAGTAAATATCTTACAACATTCACAAACATTTTATCACTTTTATGAATCTTCTTTCTTTGGAAGTAATCCAATACCTCATATAAAATGATGATAGGAACAGAAATAATGAATACATAGGAATAATCGATTCCTAAATTAATATTTACTCTAAAGGATCCATTCATTAATACTACACTCCAGGATAATCCTGCAAGTAAGACTAAATGAAGTAGGAAAATCAAACTTACAAATCTTTCTAGGATTTGATTCTTTTTCATAAAGAATAATATAGTATATCCTATAAAGGCTACAATGGATAAGACATATAGAATTATTCCTAAAATAAATCCTAGATAAAGCATTTTGATCCCACCAATCGACATATAGATTCATTATATACTGATTTTTAAAAAATCTCAATTCATTGAAATAAAAAAACTTGAAGTTTTATAACAAAGGTATATAATCTTTTGGGGTGTTAAAATGGTATATACATTAGTTATTTCTATAAGTGCCATAATTTTAATGTTCTTATGTATCTTAAAATTCCCAATTTTAAGAATTAAAAATATTACAATAGACACATTCTTTATGCCACTTTTATTTGCAGCAATATTGTTAATATTATTGCCTGGGTTTGATAGAAATCAATTCTTTCAAAGCTTAATATCAAGTAGTGATATTAATCCTTTAAAAATATTAATATTATTTATTTCTATATCCTTTATATCTATAGCACTAGATGAGGCAGGCTTCTTTAGATATATTGCATCTATATTCATAGAAAAATATAGGAAGAGTCAATATATGCTATTCTTTGTACTCTATGCATTAATATCTATAATAACTGTATTTACCTCAAATGATATTGTCATATTAACCTTTACCCCTTTTATTCTATATTTTTCTAAAAAAGGAAATATAAACCCTATTCCGTATTTAGTTATGGAATTCACTGCAGCAAATACCTGGAGTATGGTATTATCCATTGGTAATCCAACCAATATATACCTATCTACCCTATTTCATTTAGATTTCTTAGAATATTTCTTAAAAATGATTCTTCCTTCTATATTCACATCTATATTTAGTATATCTGTATTACTTCTTTTATTTCATAAAAGCTTATCTAAAAAAATCGAAGTATTCGATTTTGAAAAAGCCAAAATTGAAAATAAGCTTGTATGTATCCTTTCCCTCATTCATTTAGTTTTAACTACGATTTTATTGGCTATATCCAATTACATTCACTTTGAAATGTGGATTATATGTCTATCCTTTGCAGCATCCTTATTATTATTCCTATTTAGCTATGGCTTAATCGCTAAAAAGAAAAGATATATTAAATCGACATTAAAAAGAGGACCTTATAGCTTAATACCATTTATATTATCTATGTATACGATCATTATGGCATTAAATGGATATGGAATATTTAATGAAATTGGAAATCTATTTCATAATACAAAGGAATCCATAGAGCCTTTATTGTATTTATCCTCTTCAACCTTATCCTGCAATATAGTAAATAATATTCCAATGACTATGATGTATTCATCTATTCTATCTTCTACTTCCAATATGAAGCTTGTTTATGCAACCATTATGGGCTCTAATATTGGTGCACTTCTTACACCAGTAGGTGCACTTGCAGGTATTATGTGGATGAGAATATTAAAGGAAAATGGAATAAAATATACATTTTTAGATTTTATGAAGAATGGATTTATCATTACATTATTCTTACTTATATCCTGTGGTATATCCTTATTTATCCTATAGAAAAATCCCTCACCGAAATGTGAGGGAATTTTTATTTGATTATCTTCTTAATCCGTGACAGAATTTAAACTTCTTACCAGATCCACATGGACATGGTGCATTAGGACCTACATTGACAAATTTAGCATTTGGATTTGCTTCTTTTCTTACGGGTTGCTTACTATTTACAGTAGATAAATCCTGATTTGTTCTTAAGCCCTTTAGCTCATCCTTTGGCTCTTCAACCTTTCTTGTTACACGAATTCTTGCATGCATTGCAGAAATTAGGATTTCCTCATTCATCTTAGCATTTAATCTCTTGAAACGCTCATATCCTTCACTTTGGTATAGCTCAAGCGGATTTGTTTGGGCATATTGCTGTAGATAAATACCCTGACGGAAGCCTTGCATATCATCGATATGCTCTCTCCAGTTTCTATCTAGAATTGGAAGAATGATTCTCTTAATAAATAGCATAATCTGCTTATCTAAAATAGCTGGGTCTTCCTTTTGTACTTCTTCTGGAATGAATTCCTTAAGATCCGCTTTAATCTTTTCTAATCGGTCGCTAAATTCCTTAACACATGCATCATAAATATAATTAATGATATCGGTATCCTCATCATATCCCTTAATTACATTTACATCGAGAAGAGGTGCACCAAACATTCTTTCATTGAATGTCTTTGTAAGCTTCTCATCATCAAATTCAGCCTCAGATTCCATGAACTGATTTACCTTATTTGTGATGGCAGATTTCATAATCTGCTTTAATAATTCTACTAGGTTTAAAGCCTTAACTACCTGCTGACGCTCAGCGTAGAAGGTTTCTCTTTGACGACGTACAACATCGTCATATTTTAATACGTTCTTACGTGAATCGTAGTTTAAGCCCTCAATCTTTGTTTGAGCCATAGTAACCATCTTCACTAGCATTTTAGATTCGATTGGCTTTGTTTCATCATCTTCGTTCATCATACGAACAATAGTGGCAAGTCTTGCCTTAAATGCATCTCCACCGAATCTTTGCATAAGCTCATCCTCGCAGGAAATGAAGAAGCAAGAATAGCCTGGGTCACCCTGACGACCAGATCTACCTCTTAGCTGGTTATCGATACGACGAGATTCGAATCTTTCTGTACCAAGTACGGCTAGTCCTCCAAGCTCCTTTACGCCCTCACCAAGCTTAATATCGGTACCACGACCAGTCATGTTTGTAGAAATCGTAATTGCACCAAGCTCACCTGCATGAGCGATGATTTCTGCTTCTCTTGCATGGTTTTTCGCATTTAATACCTCATGGGCAAGGTTTTCCTTTACAAGCATTTTATGAACTAATTCTGATGTTTCAACGTTTGCAGTACCAACTAAGATTGGCTGTCCTTTTTGATGACGCTCTTTAATATCTTCAACTAACGCATTGAATTTATATTCTGGAGTTAAGAATAATTTATCTGGTGCATCAATTCGAATTACTGGACGGTTTGTTGGAACCTCAACAACATACATGTTGTAAATATCTCTAAATTCCTCTTCCTCTGTCTTTGCTGTACCGGTCATACCAGATAGCTTCTTATACATACGGAAGAAATTTTGATAGGTAATGGTTGCAACTGTGATGGTTTCCTTCTTGATTTCAACACCTTCCTTAGCCTCAAGTGCTTGGTGTAAGCCTTCACTAAATTGTCTTCCCTTTAGAATACGACCTGTAGACTGGTCAACAATTAATACCTCACTGGTTTCTCTATCTACAACATATTCCTTACCATCTGCAAAGATATATACCGCCTTTAAGGCATTGTTAATTCTATGAACTAAAGTATTATTTTCAATATCGTATAAATTTTCAACATGGAAGAATCTTTCAGCCTTATCAACACCACTATTCGTTAATACAATGGTTCTAGATTCAATATCGATTTCATAATCCTCTTCCTTTAAAGCCTTAACAAAGGAATCCGCCTTTTCATATAATCCACCATCATCCTTTTGTGGACCAGAAATAATAAGTGGTGTTCTTGCATCATCAATTAAAATGGAGTCAACCTCATCGATGATACAGAAGTTTAATCCCTTAAGCTGAGTAACCTCTTCCCAGTTTGGAACCATATTATCTCTTAGGTAGTCAAAGCCAAGCTCTGAGTTTGTTGTATAAACGATATCGCAATTATACACATCTCTTTTTTGCTGACGATCTAATTCTCTTAAATTTAATCCAACAGTTAAGCCTAAGAAACGATAAATATCACCAATGATACCCTCAGTTTCTCTTCCTGCTAGGTATTCGTTAACGGTAACGATATGAACGCTATCCCCAGTTAATGCATTTAAATATGCAGGGAATACTCCAGTTAAGGTTTTACCTTCACCCGTTTTCATTTCTGCAATGTTACCACCATGAATCGCTGCAGCACCAATTAACTGTACCACATAAGCCTTCATGCCTGTAACTCTAAAGGCAGCCTCACGCACTACAGCATATGCCTCAACTAGTAAGTCATCCAGTGTCT
>CAMEKD010000012.1 GCA_945920825.1 uncultured Anaeroplasma sp. | reverse complement strand
AATCCTTTAACAAAATCATTTGCGTTAATTATCTTAAAATGATTAGTAAATTCGATTATACCTATATCTGCAGCTAATTTTCCAATGAATTCATCAGCAAAAGATGATGAAATAACATCTATATTTAAAAAGTCTAATAAGATTGGATAACTCGATAGTTTTGCGGTGTTTAATGTATATAAACGAATATCTTTTCCTGACGCTCTTGTACCTGTTCCACCTTTAGCTTTTTCAGAAATAATCAAGTCAATCCAATTTGTTTCAGTCAGCATTTCCTCCAGTTCCATTGAAACCCACTCTAGAGGAATATAATTATCAAGTGCCTTGCTAACATCTATAAGTTGATTAAATTTCAATGTAAAATCAACTCTAGTACCCTTATTATGAGAATCTAAATACGCATTATTAAGGGAAACATTTTCCTTTGAATCTTTAAAATTAAATTCAATTTTAGTAGAGCCAGTTTTAATTGTCATATAACCATGACTGTCTTTTACAATTTGATATAATCCCCATAAGCCATTCCCTTGCCCTATTTCAGGATCGCACGTAACTCCTTTTTCAATGACTCTTCTAATGGCATCAACATCTGTTTTTTCAAAATACTGCTTAGACGAATTAATTGAGTTAAGTAAACCTATGCCATTATCATAAATTGATATTGAAATCAATTTATTCTCTTTATGGATTTGTGACATAAAATATCCTTTCGATACTTCGGAATGCCATAAAACATTATCCATCACTTCATTCATGCACCAGCTTAACCCTATTAATACACCTTCTTCGCACGAAATATTTGTTTTAAGATAATTTGTAATAGCATTACTTATAAAAGAAACATCTTTGTCAGAAGAAAAAGTAATTACCTGGTCAAATATATTTTCAATATTAGTTATACCATTATTGCTTACCGGGATTGGACTTTCAGTGCTTGTATGAGTAAAATATTTATTCTTTTTTGTTATAAATTCAATATTAAAACCGTATTTTTCTCTATAATAATCTGAAATTCCCGCTATTGAAACCAATGTAGGAGGAAAGGCTCGCGAAGATAATTCAGAAAAATCAAGCACAAAATTTTTATTATTTATATTCTTATATTGATTAAAAATATTAATTAAGTCATTAACAACCTTCATGCTTCTAATTGATTTCAACGTGATTTTATTCTTTCCTTCTTCAATTTTTATGTTAAGCATATCATTTTTCCCTCTTAAAATACATATCGTTTTCTTTATAAATAATTCTACCTATTTATATTTATGAATGCCAATACGACAAAATAATTTATCATACTTCACCTTATTGTTTGTTCTTATTTGTTGAGAATCCATTATTCTTACATTAACTATAACTTTATCATACATTATTTTTTATAATTCATTACGAAATCACACACATAAGTAGAGCAAAGGTACATTTATTTTTTATTTTTTTTAACTACTCCATAATTTGAAGTTGCCTTGGGTACTCAACTATCTACATATTCGATTTGAAAATACTCCCATAACACATCTGCTACTTTTTATCGCCCTGATAATACTTCTTAACATCTGCAAAAATCTATATTTCATTTAATTCAGAATTAATAGATACTTCCCTATCTTGTATAGAAATATATGGATTAATTAAATGTCTTTCATAAGCTTTAGCTTTAAATTGTAATTCCACTTGGCTCCTTGACCATCTATTTTTATAGGTTTGTTCAATATACCACAGCATTTCTTCATGAGATTTAGATTTTGGTAAAATAACTGTTATTAATGTTCCCCATGGAATTTGGGTTACAAGTTGTGACCTAATTTCATTTTCAGAAAACTCCTTTGCAAATTGTGACATTTTTTTAAGCTGTTCACGTGAATATCCCTTTCCATATTCTTTTAAATCATTAGCTAGGTTCTCTATATATTTGCTTCCCCATACTTTTCTTTCATTGATAATTCTACCAATTTCATAATAAGTCATTATCATGGCACTATTAACAACAACCATTGCTTTAGCTTGGTTCGTTCTAATAGTATCCTTGATTTTATTTAAATCCTCTAAATAATCTTTCTCTAAAATTGTTATTTCGTCTGTTTTAGTCATAGTATTTATTTCCTCTTTTCTCAAAAAAATAAATCCTGCAAAGCTTTAAGCCTTACAGGATCATCGTTATATTAAATTGGGCATTTTGTAATATCATAATTACCAGCTCCTTAAGATATTCTTATTGTATCACATATGAACCAGCTCTCAGAAATTCACGTGATTTTCCTTTCTATAAACTGGTTCTATTATATCATTTGATCTCTAATTTACCAACTCTGTGCAAATTAGGAATTAAAAATAAAAATTTATATGCTAAAGAATAAACAAAAACCGGTGATTTCAACAAACTGAATCCCCCTTTTTTTAAGTGTCTATTTTATAGGGTCTATTTTAGAAACACATCGGTTTTTTTTAATCTACACACGCATTATTTTAAAGCTCAGTTCTTCCTTACACATTAATTTTTTAAAGAATCAAATTCCAATTTACAGTCATAATATTATTTTCCTAAGCAAAATTTTGTAAATAGGGCAGTAATAAGCTCATCTGGATTCGCTTCTCCTGTGATTTCTCCCAAAGAATCAAATGCATTTTTAATATCGATTTCAATTAAGGATATATCATATCCATAATCTATAGATTCTAATGCCTGCTTAAGAGACTTCATCGCCTTTTCCATTAAGCCCATTTGGCGAGTATTATTTAAATAATTACCATTCATTTGATCAATAGAATCAATCTTTGTAACCTCTTCTATTTTTTCTGCAAGTAAATCTAAGCCTTCCTTATTCTTTGCGGAAATATAAATAATATCATCTAATTTAACCCTAGGAGTTAAATCTATTTTATTTCCTATAATTATACGATTCTTCTTTTTCGTTTCTTCAAGCAATAGCTTATCTACATCATCTAATTCCTTAGATACATCTAATACAAGTAAAACTAAATCCGCTTCCTCCATAGCCTTTTTACTTCTTTCGATACCAATCGATTCAACATAATCTATACTTTCATGAATTCCTGCAGTATCCATTAAATGCAAGGTTACATTACCTAAGGCCAATGTGCCTTCAACGGTATCTCTCGTTGTACCTGCATAGCTAGATACAATAGCCTTATCCTCATCTAATAACATATTTAATAAAGAGCTCTTTCCTACATTAGGCTTACCAACAATAGCGGTCTTTATACCATGTATAGCAACGGTTGTAATTAAAGAATTCTTTAATATCTTATCCATGTTTTCAATTAACTTGACTACGATAGGTCTTAAATAATCATGCGTAACCTCAAACGCATCCTCATATTCTGGATAATCTATATTCACTTCTATTTTTGCTAATATATCTAAGATTTCATCTCTAAAGGATTTTATTAAATTCGATGTTTGGCTTCTTAAGGAAGCATTCGAGGATTTTAGTGCTATTTTGTTGGATGCAGAAATAATATCCATAATGGATTCTGCTTGTGTTAAATCCATTTTATGATTTAAGAATGCTCTTTTAGAGAATTCTCCTCTTTCTGCCATTCTAAATCCATTCTTAAGTAAGGTTAATAATACTTGGTTTGTTACATAAATACCACCATGGCAAGATATTTCTACCATATTCTCTCCATCAAAGGATTTAGGCGCCTTATATACTAAGGCTAATACCTCATCTACCTCTTCATCTTGATCTATAATATGGCCATAATGAATGGTATGGCTTTCTACCTTAGTTAAATCTTTACACTTAAATATTTTATTTACCAATGGAATTGCATCAGGACCAGATGCACGAATTATAGAGATAGCACCTACACCATAGGGGGTTGCGATTGCACAAATATTATCCACCATGAATATCACCATTCCTCATAAAAGTATGCGTATATTATACATAATTTGTATTATATTTTCAATTTAATGACGCTTTTTATAAATGATAACTCCCATAGTAGCGATACTTAATACTAAGAATCCTCCAATAGATAAGGATAATATTAAGGATAAATTGATATTGTTTTCATTTTTTGCGGGTTCATCAAAGGAAATATTTATATCATGCTCTGTTGAAATAATATCATGCTCAATGTCTCCTGTTTCAAATATGATTTCTAAAGGATATTCTCCATCTAATGCATCTAAGCTAAAGCATTCGCTATTCACCATAGATCCATCCATAGAATATCCCAAGTTTTGGAATAATTCTACAATTTGCTCCTTTGTTATAGGCTTTCCCTTTTCTGTTAATATTACATATCGCTCAAGCTTAATGATAGGAGCTGTATAATCTCTAACATAAAGATTAAATTTAACAGAAACAGAATTTGATGAAGAATCTTGAACCGAAACCATAAATTGATAAGTACCTATATTCATATAATTATTCTCGTAATCATCTAAATCCTCTATTTGAATAGAATCCCTTATATTACCATCATATTCATCGATAGCTGTAAATAATTTTACTATATCCTCTTTTGTATAATAGGTATGATAATCCGTATTAATAATTCTTCCATAGGCAAGTAGAGGAGGTACATCATCAATTACATAAATACTAAAATCTAAGAATGCCTCATTTTGATATTCTGAATTATCCTTAACGGTTATCCTACATTCATATTCTCCTACAGTATTTTTGTTATTTAAGTAATTTTCTATATCTAACTTTATTTCTATATTCGATGCATCAGAAATGTCAAAACAAGCCAAAATTGCATCCTCATCTAAAGAATTATTATATCTTGTCCTAATGGTATTCTTTTGAACTATAACCGGCTTTACTAAATCTACAACATCTACAATTACCTTTTGAAGAGTAACATTTTTTGCATCATCATATGCAACAATAGTAAATGTATAGCTTCCTACTCCTGATTCTTGATGATCATAGGTATTATCTATAATTTCATAGCCTGTAGTAGATACATCTATGATTTCTAAGTCCGATACAATTTCATCTATTGTTTTTTTGTTTTGATATCCCATAACGACATGTAAATCATTATCTATATATGCTTCATTAAAGGTATAGGTAATACCAAAAAGATAAGAATAGGAATAACATGAGATATCCGTAAATGCATTATAATCTACGATTTGTTCATCGTTTAATAGAATATAAACATTGTCCCCTTTTTCGAATTTTGCTGATGCATCATGAAATAGATAAGGAAAATTGATTTCCTCATCCTTAATTATTTCACAAGATAAATCATCAAAGATATCAACAGAGTAAAATAAGGTATCATCCAAATAATCCTCGATTTTAATTAATAGTCCATCCTTATAGGTTTGATATTCCCATATCGTATGATCTACACCTAATACCTTACCTGGCATTTCATAAGAGACAACTCCATCACCTACATGATTTCCTACATAATAGCAAATATGTTCATAAGCTTCCTCCTCAGAAGAATATAGTCCCCTCATCGCGTTAAAGGAGCTTTGCATAGAAATGGACTTATAATTTCCATGCTCAACAATTCCTGCTTGTACAGGTAGCATAAAAAGAATAGATATAAATACAGTAAAAATAATTGCAATACTTAAGGTTAATTTTGTTTTCATTTGTTATCACCTTTTTTTCCTTTCACTAAATAAATAGTCAAATTCTAAAAATTTTTTTCACGAAAAAGAAAAAATCTGCAAAAATTTGCAGATTTTACTTCTTTTGTTCACTTACAAACTCATAAAGGTCTATAGCTTCACTCTTTTTTACTGTTGGCTCTAAGGATACAACTCTTACGGTTACAATCTTATTTCCAAACTCAATAGTGATTAAATCTCCAACCTTCAATTCCTTAGAGGGCTTCGCTGGCTTATCATTCACTAAAATTCTTTCTGCTTCAGCAACCTCTTTCGCTAGAGTTCTTCTTTTTATTAATCTAGAAACCTTAAGATATTTATCTAGACGCATGCTTATTCACCGTCATTATCTTCTTTTGGAGCTAAAACTAAATGATCATCAATATTGACTTCCTCTGTCTCAATTGAATCATCTACCTTAGCTTCTGCCTCGCCCTCTACACTAGCGGATTCTTCCTTTACTTCCTCATTTGGAGTTACTTCCTTAGGGGAAACGCCTGGTGCATATTTTTCATCACACCATGCTAAATGGCCTGTTGCAACAATTTCATCAATATCTCTCTTGTTAATTGTTTCAACCTTAAGAAGATATTCAGCAATGTTTGTTAATAATTCCATATTGGAAGAAATAACATCCTTAGCTCTTTCATAGCATTCTTCAATGATTCTTCTTTGTTCACGGTCAATTTCAAGTGCTACCTGGTCAGAGAAATTCTTTTCCTTTAGGTAATCTCTACCTAAGAATACAGAACCACCCTGCTGCTCATATTGAACAGGACCAAGCTCGCTCATACCATATTGAGTAACCATGCTTCTAGCAATGTTTGTAGCATTTTGGAAGTCGTTTGATGCTCCAGTTGAAACCTCGTTAAATACTAATTCTTCAGCAACTCTACCGCCCAAGAAGCCTGTGATTGTTTCAAGCATTTGCGTTTTTGTATGGAAGTAGGTTTCTTCCTTTGGCATCATTAAGTTATATCCACCAGCCTGACCCCTTGGTACAATCGTAATCTTTTGTACCTGGCTTGCGTTTTCAAGCTTAATACCAATTACGGCATGGCCTGCCTCATGGTAAGCAACTAGCTTTCTTTCCTTCTCCGTATACTTCTTGGATTTCTTTGCAGGACCCATCATTACACGGTCTGTTGCTTCATCAATATCTCTTGGAGTAATGACCTTACGGTTATCTCTTGCTGCAAGTAGGGCAGCCTCATTTAATAGATTCTCCAAGTCTGCACCAGAGAAGCCTGGAGTTCTTTGTGCAACATCTCCAAGTCTTACATCAGGAGATAAATGCTTATTTCTTGCATGAACAGCTAAAATAGCCTCTCTACCTCTAACGTCTGGATTAGAAATAGTTATTTGACGGTCAAAACGACCTGGTCTTAAAAGTGCTGGATCAAGTACATCAGGACGGTTTGTTGCAGCCATAATGATAATACCTGTATTACCATTGAAACCATCCATTTCAACTAATAGCTGGTTTAATGTTTGCACACGCTCATCATGTCCTCCACCTAAGCCGGCACCACGCTGTCTACCTACAGCATCAATTTCATCAATAAAGATAATACATGGTGCGTTTTCCTTAGCTGTTTTAAACATATCACGAACTCTAGATGCACCAACACCAACGAACATTTCAACGAAGTCAGAACCAGAAATCGAGAAGAATGGTACTCCTGCCTCTCCTGCAACTGCCTTCGCAAGTAATGTTTTACCAGTTCCTGGAGGACCTACTAGGATAACACCCTTAGGTACTCTAGCACCAATTTCATTATATTTTCTTGGGTTCTTAAGGAAGTCAACGATCTCAACCATTTCTTCCTTTTCCTCATCACAACCAGCAACATCCTTAAATGTAACACTCTTTCCTTTCGATAGCTTTGCTGTAGATTTTGCAAAATCAAATGCTCCACCAGCTCCACCCTGAGACTTCATAATTCCTCTAAATAGGAAGAAGAATATTACACCCATAATAATATATGGTAGGAAGCTAATTAATATAGATAACCAATAATTATTTGATGCAGGTACGATATAGAATTTATATCCTGCATTATCTTTAATAAGCTCTTCTAATATAGTACTTGTAACATTAATACTAAAGGATACCTTATTCCCCTCTGCGTTAATATATGTACCAGATAAGCCATACATTAAATAATTGTCTCCACCAACAGGTGTTGCACTAATGGTATCTGTAACCTTACCATTCTTTAATGCAGTAACAAATGTTTGATAATCTAAATTCTCTGGATTCTTTGTAGTAAATCCGCGAATTAAAAAGAATATAGCAATAATTAATATGATAACCACAAGAATAAAGACAATGTCAAACTTACGTCTTGACTTTTTTTCTTGAGGCTCTTTGTTGTTATTATTTTGCATAATGACCTCCTTACTTTGAATAAACTTCTTCTTTTAAAACACCAATATATGGTAAATTTCTATAGTGCTCATTATAATCTAAGCCATAGCCTACTACGAATTCATTAGGTACAAGTCCGCCTACATATGCAGGTGTGATATCTACCTTTCTACCTTCTGGCTTATCTAATAATACACAAATAGTAACAGATTTTGCACCAGCGTCCACTAGCATTTTTCTAACGTTGGCTAATGTTCTACCTGTATCTAGGATATCATCAATTAAGATGACCTCCCTACCTACTACCTCTGGTAATCCACCCTTTACTGTTACAACTCCTGTAGATTCCGTGCCTGAATAAGAGGAAACCTTCATATATTCTAAAGTACAATCGATATCTACATATTTTAATAAATCAGACATAAAAGGAATGCATCCCTTTAATAATCCGATAAATAATGGATTTCTATCTTTAAAATCTTTAGAAATCTGTGTTCCAAGCTTTTCAACGATATGCTTAATTTCAGCCTCAGAAACACTAACCTTTTTGATATCATCATTCATCATGATTTAAAACCTCACAGACTAAATAAATATCTCCACTATTCTTTTGTTTTGAAACAAAATCACTTTTGGCATAATCATATACCCAAAGTATTTCTCCATTTCCATTTTCTATAATAGGAATAGATAATCTATCTTCCTTTGGCACCTTCTTATCAATTAATATTCTTGATACCTTTTTTGTACCAACAGCCAAGTTTATACTATCCCCTTTTTTCTTATATCGAATGGAAAGAGGGAATTCTAAAACATTATAGCATAGTTTAATCGATTTTGTACAAATATTATTATGTGAATTTGTGAAATAAAACTTATACTTTCCAATCATAATGATATCATCTTTATTCATCTTATAGCTGATATCGCTATTTACAACTTCTTTTTTGATTTTTCCTATAGTATAGATCCTAGAAAACACATAATCTCCTTCAAGATGAATCGTCTTTGTACCATGATTATCCTCCATTAAAGATAATATATTTAATACGATTTCCTTATTCTTGCGAATATTATATTTTTCTAGCATTAATGCAATAATATCCTTCTTTAATGCGATATCTAGCTTATTGAACGAATCCACTATTAAAGAGTCCTTATTTTCCTTTAAATATGCTTTACTTAAGCTTCTAATAAATTGGAAGGCCTCATGTGCTTGAATGGAATATTCTTCAAATTTTTCGCCAACAGATGGTGATTCCTTCTTAAGAAGAGGCACAACATGATGTCTTATTCTATTTCTTAAGAAATCATCCTCATGATTGGATTTATCCTCAAAATATATTAAATTATTCTTTTTTGCATAAGAATAAATTTCATCCTTATCTACACAAAGTAGTGGTCTTATAATCTTATATTCTCCATCATCGTTTACAATTGCAATACCACCATAGCCATATAAATTAGATCCTTCCATGATCTTCATCAATACCGTTTCAATTTGATCATCTTGATGGTGTGCGGTTGCAATAATATTCGTATCATATTTTTTGCATAGACCTCTAAAGAAATTATATCTTGCGTTATGAGAATCATTATGGAAATTATCCATTCCATCATAATGGTATTCTAAGAGCTCAAAGGGAATATTTAATTCATTCGCAAAATTACGCATTGCATCTTCTTCTGTTTCTGATTCTATTCTTTTATGATGATTAACATGAGCTAATATTACTTTATAGCCTAATTTATATAATACATATAAAAGACAAACAGAATCCGCCCCACCCGAGCATGCAACAATGATTGGCTTATCGATTATTAAATTGTTTTCCTTTAAAAAGCTTGCAATAATATTATCCATAATCCTCTTTTAAAATGGTCATCAGGATTCATGAGAGTCTTTTTCTTCTTCCTTTTCATAAGATACAATATCTAATACGTCACCACGTAAGTCCCAATCCTGATTTGCGCCTACCGCAAATTTAACACGAACCACTTGATTTTCCTTCCCCTTTAATTCGCTCGCATAATTTTCACATTCTGGTGTAATTGTACCAGCAAAATAATATTTGAATGCTGCACCATTATCTCTATAATGAATATCCTTTAATGTATAAAGCCCATATTGGTTTACAGATACATGGGCATCAAATTCATATACATTACCAACAGCTTCTTTTCCTAAATTATAAATTTCCTCTACTGTTTTTGATGTATCTACCGCATCCCAGGATGGCTTATTATTTCTTGATATAATCGTTAAATTATATGGATTATATACCTGTGGGGTATTAAATCTGACACTTCTTATACCAGAAACATAAATCTCATCACCTATTTCAACATCCTCTGCCATATTACCATACACATACATTGTACCAGTAGAATCCGTAACATAAAATCCTGCACGATATTCTGGATGGTCACCAGAAGCGTATAGGAAGGCAGAAACAATTCCGTGCATAGAAACCTTAGAACCAATAGGGGACTTTAATACTTCTTCTATAGTAATAGAATCATCCTCTTCAGCCGATACTGTGATTTCAAAATCTCTAGATACCATAGCATCTCTTAAAAATGCGGATGCTGTAAGAGTAACTGTTTTATCTATACCACCCTTTGGATGGTATACTCTTGCGGTTCCACCAGAGAGGTGTAAAACCTTGTCATCTGAGGATACCCAATTAATTACGATATCATCGATAAAGGTGTCAAGCAAGAAAGTATCTTCTGGTTCTTCTGGTAGCTCGATAGAATTCAAAGTGTTTTTTAATAATATTTCATCAACAGATTCAATTCCTTCATGAAAGCCTAAGTATCTTTCTTGTGCACCAAAGGTATTTTCTTTATCTTCATTACGCAGAGATGACATTGCGGTTTGACCTATGGTAGCTAAAGCCGCTAAGGCTGCAGCTAGACGGTTTTTAACCTTCATATAATCACTCCTCGTATTCAATTTTTGTTAAAGCAACAGTAAAACAATTTGCTTCATATCATATTATACAATAAAATCACAACTATCTAAAGGAAACTTTTGTGGAAAATTAACGCAAAAAGGGCTCCGAACCCTCAGAACCCTTAATTTGTTATTTCATTTTTCTCAAATGATTTTTCTCAAATTACCTATTAAGCAATCTTAGTATAAGTAATCTCGATAGAAGCAATTCTAAATTGAGATGTGCTTGTATTCGTAATTACTACAGATTTTACATTTTCTGCCTCAGCAAAGTTAACTGTGTCAGTAGTATGATCTTTAGATATTGCTGCAATTGCAGTAGTATTAACTGTAGCTGTACCACCAGTCTTTGATGTATCATATGTTAATACAACACTATCAATTCTATATCCTTCTACACAAGAAATGGTCATTACATTAGCGCTATCTGCATGTCCGTATAAACGAATAGAATTTTTATATAAAGCTGGGTAGTTTGATGGACTTCCCTTTGTAAATTTGATATCAAAAATAGCTGTATCTAATCCTAAGACATCTGCATAATCTTTATCTATTATTTCTGCCTTCAATGTTGTAGCTGTATCAGAAGTATATGCAATTGTCTTTGTCTTTGTTGCAGAAACCTTCTTAACTGTTACCTTAACTTCTTTAGAAGTAGTTTCCTCACCCTTAGTGATAGTTGCAACTAAAGTAACATTTTGATCAACATCCGTTTGTGTTGCAGTTAATTTGTTATCTGTAATAGATACTGTTGGAGTATTGTCACCCTTAACTGCCCAAGAAATAGCTACATCATTATAAACAGTACCAGCTGTTGCTAACTGACGATTTACAACATTGTCTTGGATGTCATCTAAATCAGTTAACTCTCTTGCAGTCATCATAACCTTCTGAGCATCCGTTGCTTCAACTTTTTCATGGATTGTAGCAGAATCTCTAGCTGTTTCCTTTGTACCATTATATACTGTATATTTTCCGGATACCTTAATTACATCACCAACTTTAATGCCTTTGTAATTAAGAGGTGATCCGGCTACAACTGCACCATAAACCTCAAAATCATTTTCACCATCTGTAATCCAGCAGTATGGAGTAGATGCTGTTGCGTTAACGCTTGTTACGACACCTTGGATATAAATATTTTCGCCTTCTGTTGCTGCTGCAATTGCAGCAGTTACATCTAAGAACTCTACTGGCTGAACGTCAACGGAGAAATTCTTAACAACAGATGCATCACCACAAGTTAATGTAACCGTGAAATTTAGTGTTGTTAGAGCGCCAACTGTATCGAAAGTAATCTTGCCACCATCAATTGTAGCACCTTTTGCAGATGTTAATGCATATACTGCCTTAACATCCTCAAATACACCACCAACTGTAGGTAATGTAATAGTTTCACCAGAATCAACCTTTGACTTTAGTGCTGATTCGATCTTTGCTAATTCATATTTAACTTTTTCTTCTTTTGTCTTTGTTAATGGAGTTGCTAAATATAAGTTTCCGATATACTGGTTAGCACCTGGAAGGTAAGATGTCTTAGAAGCTGAAATCGTATTATAGTTATTATATGTACCAAAGAAATAATCTGTTGTGCCAGCAGTTGCCTTCCAACAATTTAATTCTGTATCATATGCCCAATAGAATGCTTCATCAGCAAAATCTAATTTACCAGCAGATGTTAGGGATAAATACTTGCCATTTGCAAATTTGAATGCATACTTGCCTTCGCTTGCCTCTGCAGTAACTGTTGTTGCTTCATAAGCATTAGGAGTTGTATTTAATCTATTAGAACCAATTGTACCATTAGCATATAAAACCTGTCCTAATGAATTCTGCTTTAATCCTAAGAAGTAAACCTTATCTGCTTCAGGAGCAGTAACTTCTACATTATCTGTTTGATAACGTGGCTTATTCTTAATTGTTAATTCAACATCCTTTGTAGCCACTATTGTATCACACGTGAATGTAACAGTAATAGTAACTGTTGTATCCGCATCAACAGAAAGGATTGTTAACTTATTTTCATTAATTGAAGCGATAGGTGATTCTGTTGTATAAGAAATTAAAACCTCAGCAAATGTAGCACCATTTGTATCTAAAGTATAAACACCAAATTCATCAATTTCTAGTTTGAAATCTTCCTTTTCCTTAGCTACCTTTTCTTCTACTGTAGTAAGTCTTGTATAAATCTCAACTTCCTTAGAATAAGAAACATCATTCTTAGTTGCACGAATTGTAACCTTGATCGTCTTTTCTTCTGTTGTTGGGGTAATAGTAAATACATTACCTTCCAAATTACCTAATTCAGATGCTACGATATCAAGAGTAACGCCTTCAGCAGTTGTAATTGTAGTCTTGTCTAAATTGAATACCTCAGTAATTGTATCTGGGAACTTATCTAAAGCAGCAAATACTGGATCAACTAAATTCTTTAATTCACCTAAGGATGCATTTGCATCATCTGCTGTCTTAGTGAATGTAGTTTCATCAGAAACATAAATACAATAACCATTATAGTTAGATAAAATACCAGTTACGTTAACGAAATCGCCAACCTTAAGTGTCTTAACCTGAGATGCAGCAGCCTTAGCAATATCACCATCTAATGTTGCAGCATACTTAGATAATTGAACATTTACTCGTACGCCAGCCTTCTCTAATGTAGCAAGTACACCACCGCTCTTAGCTGTAGTTGTAGCATCAATTTCAACAACCTTCCAAGAAGTAAGATTTACTCTTTGACCAGTATGATACATTAATTCCTTGTCACCCTGGCTATATCTTACGAATAATTGATCTGCTGCAAGACCATTAGTAACTAATGCTAATTGTTCTGCAGTAAGTGCAGGAAGCTCAGTAGATACCTTAACGATATTTTCCTTGTTCTGACCAACCTCAATTAAGCCATTGTATTCTGTAGACTTACATGATGGAATTTCAACAGCTGTACCAATAGCTAAGCTATCCCAAGTTGCTTGATCACAATACGTCTTGACTACAATAAGCACGGTATACATAATAACCACCCTCTAAAGTCTGGTCTACAATGTATAAATAACCATTACCATAGCTTGCATCATAGCCAGCCTTATGTGCAACATATCCCTTTAATGTATATGCTTCAGCACCTGGATCATCATAGAATGTATGTAATAATTCTAATGCAGTTCTTACATGGAATACATTTAATCTATAATTACGAGATAAAGTCTCGCCCTTATATGTAAATTCTGCCTTAATTTGAGCTTTTTCTCTCTTTGCCTGTTGTACAACATGGATAGTCTTTCCATCTGCATCAACACTTAATAATTCCTTTGAAGAATCAGGAATACTCCAAGCGATTGTAACATCCTGATTATTAAATTTAAATGAAGTTGGAACTTCGAAATCTTTCTCAACTGTTCCACCATTATAAGTAAATGTAAATGAATCAATTGCATCAGAAACAGAATATGGATTAACTAATACAGTAAACTGTCTTTGAGCCTCACCACCTGCAAAAGTAATAGATGCAGTTAAAGTAACAGTAACAGCTTTGTCTTCTGGTCTTGAAACAGCTCCTGTGAAAGCACCCTTTGCCTCATCAATAGTAGTACCAACCTTAACTAATTCACTATCAGATTCCCAATGAATAGTAACCTGAGTATCACCGCTTGCTAAGTAAGCAGGAAGTGAAACATCACCAGTTACAGCAGTGCCATCAGCCTCAAAAATTAAATTAGCTAATAACTTCTTTGCTGCTTCATTGACTGAATCGTCAACTGTAGTTGTTGGCTCTGGTGTAGTAGTTGCAGGCTTTTCTTCTGTTGTAGTTGGATCTGGTGTACCATTACATGAAGCTAAAGCAAATACACCGACAGCTGCAACTCCTAATGCAGCACGCGATAAAAATTTCTTCATTTTAAATATTTCCTCCTAAACCTTTTTTATATAATATTATTTAAAATTAAAGTTTTGATAACGTAATACATGGATTATTTTACTTCCATCTTCCTCTTGAATACCCGTTGTAGAAAATTTCTTTCCAACTAAAGATGCTGGATTAAATCCTTCCTCAACCGTAGTATAGAAGGTAAAGGTTTCATTTTCATAATCATCCTTATTAAAGTTATAAGTATTTACAGTTGTTGCAGTGATAGTTAATGTAGTTCCTTCTACGGTTGCTGTAGCTACTGTTGCATCCTTATATAATGTCTTTTTTTCAATATAATCCTTATATTCAACATTAGAATTAAATTGCATGTAATAATTTTTTTCTTTACGAGTTAAGTAATCTCCACCAGTTTGCATTGGAACATAGGTAATACCAGAAACCTGGTATGAACTACCATAGAATTGAACTGCTCCAGTGAATGTATATAAGCTTCCAACCTTAATGTATTTTGTTGCAGTAGAGCTTGTATAGCCAGTATATACATTTATTGTGTATTGATTACCTTCTGAATCATAATCCGTTACCTTCCATGTATATGTTCCAGAACCAGAAATCTGAACGCTTGAAACATATCCATCAAAGCTTACCTTTTTACCAACACCCTCTTCGCTATCATAATAATTACTAAAATTATCATGAAGCTCCTTTACAGTAACATATTCTGCATCCTCAGAAAAATATGGGTCTTCTTCGTTACTCCAAATATGAAGAGGAACTTTTCTTGCAAAGGATTGAGCATTCTCGAAATAATCAAAATATGTATCTTCTACTAATGCTTTAGATTTTGAATAACCATTTTCAACAATTTCAAGATTCAAATTCTTCCAGCTTGAATCTGCTGTTTCCTTATACCAAATGTAAGCTAGATATCTAGAACCATATGAGTCTACTACTGGAGGAGTTTTAGATCCTTCTAGTAATAATGCATAAGCACTCTCTAGCTTCTTCTTCGTGTATAAAGAAGCACTTTTTCCCCATTTTTCAACACTACCAGTAGATTCTGGTGTATCTACGGAATAAAAACGAATCGTTACGGATTCACCACTATACTTACACTTGAAATTAGCAGTATCGCCATCGGTTGCATTTTGTAATGTAACCTCTTCTATACCATCGGTAAGGAACTTTGATGCATCACTATAGCTCTTTGTAAGCTTCAATGTCTTTGTAATATCATCATAATTATCCTTTGGAACAAAAGCAGTTGATGTAGAGGTTGGCTCTACTGTTGTTGTCTCTTGTGGTAATTCTGTTGTAGTTTCTGTTGTGGTAGGAAGTGGTTCTTCCTTTGTTGTTGTAGGACTAGATTCTCCACAGCCAACAAGGCCCATGCCTGCAGCAAGAGTTGCTGCAGACAATGCCAAAAATTTAAATATTTTTTTCTTCACTTTTACTTACCGCCACAAGCCTTGTAAGCATCTGTTAAAGCATCTGCTCCAGTCTTCTGACCACGAATTACGTATAATAATGCAGCTTCCATCTGGTCTCTGGCTGTTGAAGAACCACTGAATGCTGGAGATGTATAGAATCTGTCGCTCATTGTTGCAGCAACACCTGCAGTAACAGCAACGATGGAATCACCCTCTAAGAACTCTGCATAATCTGGGATTTCAAATGTACTAAGTCTAGTTGGGTTATAACCTGAAGTCATAGAGAATGCTGCTTGGAATGTAGCATCCTCAAGGCACTTTACGAATTCCCAAGTCATTAGCTGTCTTTCTGTCTCGTTCTTAGCTTCAGACTGGAACATAACTAAAGATGGACCCTGAGAAATTGCTGCAGCATTAACTGTACCATCTGCTTGTTTAGATCCAGGCATTGGAGCTACACCCCAATGGAAAGCATCTGTTCCTTGGTGAGATGCTCCACCAGATGAACCAATAGAGAATACTGTTCCACCTGCTTCTGGACCCTTAGTGAATAATCCAGATGTATATCCACCATTTTCCGTTTGAGTTGTAAAATAATACTCTTGATACTTATCGTATAAGTCATCTAACCAAGCTGCAACCTTTTCGTTGTTGAATAGATAATGAGGCTCGCTAGCTGAAGTATAACCCCAACCGTTTTGTTCTGCCATTGTGATTACCCAGTTTGCTTCTGAGTCATATCCTAAAGGAGTACAATCAGGATACTTATTAACTAAAATCTCACAAGCATCCCAAAGCTCATCCCAAGTTGAAGGAACCTTTTCAATACCAGCATCCTTTAATGCATCCTTATTATAATATAGAACTTCTGTTGACTTTACGAATGGGAATGTTAAGATATCTCCATCCTTGTAACCATAATTAGAATATGCACCATAGTTTGTAGCAAATCCTTCCTTATAGTAACCCTGAACGAAATCTGCGATTTCTGTAGCACTATAACCAATAGCTTCACCATTTAATGTACCTGTAGCATTTACATAATCGCTCATATCAACTACCTTACCAGTCTTTAAATACTGTGCAACGTGGTCAGCATAGCAATATGCTAAGTCTGGCTGATTACCTGCAGCTAGACCCGCAATACATCTAGAACGTACATCGTTATATCCACCGATTTGAGAATGCTCAATTGTCCAATCAGGATATTTTGCATTGAATGCATCAATGGCAACCTGTAAAGTTTCTTGTAAGGAATCACCCATTGTATGATAGAAAACAATCGTCTTGTCTTCTGCGCTTCCAGAAAAATCTGAAGTTTTTAAGGCAGCAGTTAAATCTACTGTCTTGTCCTCATGCATACCTTCCTGAGGTTCTTGAACCTCTGTTGTTGTTGTGCCAGGATCTACTTCTGTTGTAGTTTCACCTGGATTTTGTGTTGTAGGACCTACTTCCTCACCGCAGGATGCTCACGCTACGCCTCCTACCCCAGCTAATGCAGCAACACCAAAATAAATCTTTTTCATTTTTATTTTTTCTCCTTTTATTTTTTATTTTTAAAATACGTTTTATTACGTAATTTTTAACAAATTTTAGCCTTTTGTTCCACTCTTAGATACACCATGCATGATGTATTTACGGAAGAATAGGAACAATACAAATAGAGGCATAGATACTAAGCATGCAGCACACATACGTAAAGTTGTAAGTGACTCAGACTTAGCCCAAGAGCCTACCCCAGTTAATGGATATAAGGTTCCATCGTTTGTAAATCCTGATGTCATCCAGTTAGAAATCAAATGATAATCCTGTGTATTAACTAACTGTGGCCAAATATAGGAATTCCATGTAGCGATGAACTTTAATAGAGTAACAGAAATAAGTGTAGGTGCAGCAAGTGGAATCATTACCTTAACTAAGAATGCCATTTTGCCACATCCATCGACTTTAGCCGCTTTATGAAGCGATTCAGGTATCGATTTAAATGTATTTCTTAGCAAGTATATATAATAAATACTTACTAGGAACGGTAAAATCATAACAATATATGTATTTGACCAGCCGAAATTAGAAACTGTTACATAATTTGTAATTGTATATAATTCACCAGGAATCATCATGGTTGCAAGCATTAAGGAAAATAGGATACCCTTTCCCTTAAATTCAATTCTTGCTAGAGCGTAGGCTGTAAGAATAATTACAACTACGCCAAATAGTGTAGATACAACACCAATTAATATAGTATTGAATAGTGGCTGTCCAAAGCCGTTTGTTTCGCTTGTCAGCATATAAGAATAATTCTGCCACTTAAATTCTCTTGGGAAGAAGGTTGGCTGAGTTAATCTATATTCATCCTCTGTCTTTAGGGATGAAATAATCATCCAATAGAAAGGCAAGAATGCTAAAACAGCACAAATCGTTAAGAAAATATAAGCGACTGCAGCCTTAACAATATCTAACTTTTTTTGTTTTCTTTTTTCTTTTTCAATATCAAGACCGGTTTTTTCTGGGCTTGCTTTTTTGTTTGTAGCTTCCATCATACCCCTCCTTAATAATGAACTTTCTTTTTACTTACGTACATATTAATTGCCGTAAATATCATAATTATACCGAACAGCATCAACGATCCCGCCGCGGCGTAACCCGTTTGATTATTTTGGATACATGCATAAACATAACCTACCATGGTACCCATTTCACCACTGTTCATCTTTGCATCCCAAATACCAACGATAGATGAATAAGCCTTTAAACCACCCATCATACCTGTAACAATTAAATAGGATAGCATTGGTGAAATTAGTGGAACCGTTACTTTGAATAATGTGGTAGCCTTAGAAGCACCATCCACCTTAGCTGCATCATAGTATTGCTTATTAACATTCTGAAGTGCACTAAATAAAATCAAAATCTTAAATGGTAGCCCAGACCAAATAGAATAGATGACAACAACCAATCGGTTACCCCAAGTATTTCCTGTTGATAGCCAATCCTGCCAATGTCCACCAAAGGCCATGATTATATCATTAACTAAACCGTAGGATGCTGTACCATTATCTCTCATTCTCTTTGTACCAATGACATCAAAGAATGTAGCGAATACTGCACCCATGGATAATGCGTTCGTTAAGTATGGTAAGAATAATACCGTTTGATATAGCTTTTGAAGAGGCTTAATTGAATTAAGCGCAACTGCAATTAATAATGCTAAAAATGTAGAAATAGGAACAGAAACAATTGCGAAGAACAATGTGTTATCTAATGCTCTTAAAAATTGCATTCCGGTTGAACCAGTTTCGTTTAGAATAACTGCACGGAAATTGTCAAAACCAATCTTTGTGTTCTGTCCAATTACTCCTTGCTCAAAATGCTCTAAGAAAGCAGCAACGAAGGAATTCAAAATTGGATAGAAGGTAAATATAGCCATTAGAATAACTGCAGGTAAAACGAATAGCCAACCACCAACAGTATCTCTAGCTACTCTTTTTATGTGGTTCTTTCTTCTTCTTTTTCTTTCGTTTGCTATTTCCTCTTCTCTTGAAGCATCATTAACAATAATTCCATTTTCCACTATCTCAACCTCTCTTCCGTTTCGCCATCGAACAAGAAGAACTTATTAGGCTTTAAATTGAATTTTAATGAGGTTGCTCCTTCAGGAAGCTTTAAATCCGCTTCAACAATTGTACGAACGGTTGGCTTAACGGATTCCTCATGAACAGAAACGATTGTTTTATCTCTACCCATTACTTCAACATGATTGGTCTTCAAAGATAATGCACCATTTGGATCATAGATAAAGCCCTCAGGACGAATACCAACAAATATCTTAAATGTCTTTGTTTTAATTGCTTGCTCAAGATCAGCAATCTTTGTAACCATATTTTCGTATTCAGCTTCTTTAGCTTTTAATTCAACAAATAGCTTCTTATGAGCCTTTTCAGCCTTCTCTTTTTCCATACCAGCTGTTTTTTCATCATATAAATTCTTGATTGCAAGATAATCGTTGTGCTTAGCTTCAACCTTATCCTGAAGTGCTTTTATATTCGCTGTATATTTTTCAGTTAAATCCTTATCATAATCTGCAATTTTTTCGTTTCCAATATATACTCCACCATCATGAATATATCCTGTAAAAATGTTAATTGGTGGTGTACCTAAGAAGTTTGCAACGAATAGATTTGCAGGATCATCATAAATAGCCTGTGGCTCACCAATTTGCTGAACTACACCAAGCTTCATAACAACCATGATATCACAAATGGACATTGCTTCTTCCTGGTCGTGTGTAACGAATACCGTAGTAATACCAGTTTCAACCTGGATTCTCTTGATTTCCTCACGAGTTTGTAAACGTAATCTTGCATCTAGGTTCGATAGAGGCTCATCTAACAGCAATACGTTTGGCATCTTAACTAGGGCTCTCGCAATCGCAACTCTTTGCTGCTGTCCACCAGAAAGCTCAGATGGCTTTCTTCCCATTAGTTCTTCAATCTGAACTAATCCTGCAACCTCTAGCGCTCTTTGCTTTGCCTCTTCCTTAGGAATTCTCATATTTGTTAATGGGAACATAATATTTTGTTCTACAGTCATATGAGGATATAAGGCATAATTTTGGAACACAAGTCCAATACCTCTTTTTTCTGGTGCTAAATCTGTAACATCATCATCACCAAAATAAATACTACCGCTTGTTGGCTCTTCAAGTCCAGATAGCATAAATAGTGTTGTTGACTTACCACATCCAGAAGGACCTAATAAACCAACAAGCTTTCCACTAGGAATTTCAATACACATGTCGTTTACTGCAGTTACTTCATGCTCTGTTTTCTTTCTAGCGGGGAAGATTTTTGTCAAGTTATTAATAGTAATCTTCATTTTAACTACTCCTCTTTTTTATTTTCTTTTTCTTCAACCAGATTATTTTCATTTTCTAAAGCCTTTTTCATGCTTACCTCAACATTCATTTTAAAGCCTCTAACGGATAAGAATTTTGGTAAATTCTGTGATACATAGCCTGGAGCCTCAAGCCATGCATTCTTATAAACACCCGCATGTGTTCTTTGTGTTACCGTATAATTATTATCCTTTGTAAAAATCATGTTGATTTCATCCGATTCATTATGGTAATGAATCGTCATGTTTACTAAACAATCCTCAGGTACCTTAAGGGTAACCGTAAGCATTGTATAATAGTCTGTACCATAAACCTCTTCAACGGGTTTTGGTTCTTCTTCTTTTCCCATCTTCTTGCGAATCTTTTTAATGATAAATGAGACAAATCGAATGATAAATCTTTGTCCAACCAAGAAATCAGCTAATATGTAAATACATATGAAATAGATTAATACAATGATTGCTCCCTTTTTCGCCGCAATACCAGTTTCTTCTTGATAGCTGCATTTCTCATAATTTTCACTCGAAGACAAGAAATCCTTTTGTAAATCTACAAGCCTCAAATCCGTTGAATCTGTATTGTAAACGTCCTTAAACTCTTTTAATCTTTGATAAAAAACATTACTAAAATCAAGATCTAATCCATCTACCTTTAAGAATACATTACCTTCCGCATCAATGAATGTAATATTATTGATGTTTGTAGAAAGTCTTTTTTCTAGAATTTCAAAATAGATGTAATTATATTTCACAAGAGTTAAAACATTATCAAACATTTCATCCTTATTCGTATCATAGCCTAAAAGCTCAACCTCAGCATTCTTTTTTAAACCATCCGCTGTCCCCTTACCAGATTTATAATCCTCATCATGGTTGACAACTAATTTCGTTTTATTATTTTGAAGCTTATAGGTATTATATTTTCCACCAAGCTTATACAAAAAGCCAGAATAGGCAAAATATGCATTGTCATTTTGCTTTTTATCCTCTTCTTGGTTATCGATAATGACTAAAGTTCTAAATAGCACAATGCCATATCCATCATCATAGACACGTTCATATGCAATTTCTTTATCGTCATAACCAGCTAATAGATTTACACTTCTTGCAAATTCACCATTGTTTAGGTAATCTTCTATATGCCCAGGTAAATCCACAGTCATCAAAAGGCCAGGCAATACAAAAGCAAGTAGAATACCAATTCCAAGTGTGAAAATGTAATAAATTACTTTTATAAAAATTTTCAACTTCTTATTCATTTTTGATTTACCTACATTTTATTTTTCAGCAGGTGCTTATTCGTCTTTTTTCTCTTCAGATTTCATGAAATCATCCATCGCAACCTTTGAATCTTGTGGCTCTAATTTAGATTCTTGATCGATTTCTTCTTCAGATAAAGCATTCGCTACAGATTCTTCTTTTTCCGTAGGGTCTACCTCCAAAGCGACGCTTTTATCTTCGCTTTTAGAATCAACAGAGATATTTTCTAAAAGCTCATCTTCTTGGTTTTGTCTAAATAAGGTTTCTCTTCTTGCCAAATTCTTTCTAGCCTCAGCAAATTGCTTACGCTTAAATACCGGAATTAGGAAATATATGATCACAATTAAGCCAATTATGATGCCACATATAACAAAGAACCAGATGTCGACCGTTTTAAAACCATGTAATAAAAACATAAAATCACCTCGATGTTCTCTATAGTATAAATTATAATTTATATTGTCAAATATTACAACAAATTTTTCAAAACGTTTTCATAAAAACTTTGTTTTTGAATGTAATTTATCAAAAGATTAAAATCGTGAAATAATATAAGAAAAACTGCACACTTTTTCTACTTGTTTTTATACCCAAATAGTATATAATAACCCCGAGGATGTGAGAAAATGAGCGAACTTTTAGCCCCAGCCGGAAATATGGAGGCATTAATTGCCGCTGTATCGAATGGCGCAGATGCCATTTATTTAGGTATGAACCGCTTTGGTGCGAGAGCCTATGCGAATAATTTTAGCTTTGATGAGCTTAAAGAAGCCCTTAACTATTGCCACCTAAGAGGTGTAAAAATATATGTTACTATGAATACTATTGTATTTGATAGTGAGCTTAAGGATGCATATAGTCAAATCGATGAATTATATAAAATTGGGGTCGATGGATTAATCATTCAGGATCTTGCCATATTCTCCTATGTTGTAGAAAATTATCCATTGCTTGAGGCTCATACCTCTACTCAAATGGGTATTGACGATATAGAAGGCACACTTCTTTTAAAGGAAATGGGAGCTAAAAGAATTGTATTATCTAGAGAGGTTTCTATAGAAAAAATAAAGGAAATCAAAAAGATGACAAAAATTCCTCTTGAGGTATTCGTCCATGGTGCACTTTGTGTATCCTATAGTGGTGGATGCTATATGTCTGGTCTTATTGGCTATAGAAGCGGAAACAGAGGCAGATGCGTAGGATCTTGTAGAAAGCCCTATGAGCTCATTAACGTAACAGAGAATAAATCCTTAGGTACCTCTTATATTCTTTCTATGAAGGATTTAAAAACATTAGATCACATCAACGAATTAAAGGTTGCAGATTCCTTAAAAATCGAAGGAAGAATGAAGGAACCCGCATATGTTGCAAATATCATAAAAACCTATAGAGATGCCCTAGATGGTAAAATATCCAAGGGTGAGGAATTCAATCTATATAAAACCTTCAATAGAACCTTCACAAAGGGCTATATTTTTGGCGAGGATAAAAAGAATATTACCAATATAGATAAGCCTAATAATTACGGATATTTAATTGGATATGTATCCGGTAAAAGAAATGGATATTATGAAATAACTCTATCGATGAAGGTTCATCAAGGAGATATCATAAGAATTGATCATAGGGGTGAGGATATCAATTTATCCCTAACAAAAATGTATGATGCAAATGAGAATTTAATTAAAGAATCGGATAAAAAGATTTATATAAAAATACAGGAAAAGCTATTTACAAGCGATAAGGTATATAAAACAAAGGATACAAAATTCCAAGAGGAATTATTAAAATCCTATCCAAAGGAATTTAAAAGATTCCCATTACATATTACCCTTTATGGAAGCCCAAATGAGGCACTTACAATTCTTGCAGAATGTGAGGGTAAAAATGTTTCCTACACTACAGACTACACCCTTGATAAAGCAGAAAATAAGCCTACAGATTATAATACCTTCTTAAAGCAATTATCGAAGCTAAATGATTCCATTTATTCTCTAGCAAGCCTAGAATTTAATGTTTCTAATGTTTTCTTACCTGTTTCTAAAATCAATGATTTAAGAAGAATTATTGTAAATTTAATGAATGAGGAAAGATTAACCAAAAGAGCCCCTATAATAAAAAAAGAAATCTCTTATGATAGAATTATCTTTGAAGAGGCAAAAAAAATCTCTGTTTTTTGTACAACGAAAGAGCAATACCAAGCAGCCAAGGAGCTTGGTGTTGATATCATCTATTATGATAACTTCATAAGAAGAAATGAGGTTACCTACAAAGAATATAATGGTGAGGTATTAGTTGGTGGCTATGGTGGAATTTATGCCTATAGAGGTAAGAATGAAATTGCATCAGATTATACGATGAATGTCGTAAATTATAAGAGTGTATATATGCTTCACAAGCTAGGTATTAATAGAATTTGCTTATCCTTCGAAATCAACAAAGGTCAAATCGATGATTTAACAAAGGATTATTATAATGCCTTTAGTGGATACCCTAATTTAGAAATGATTGTATATGGTCACGCATTAATGATGTTTACACATTATTGTCCTTTAAAGGTCTATAATCAATGCGGTAAATGTAGAGAAAATAAATACGTTTTAAAGGATGAATTTGGTACATTTCCTATAGAAAACCATATGGATTGTACTACTTCTATTTTAAATGGTAAAATCTTAAATTTAATGGATGATCTAGCATCAATTTCTCATGTAAATGTCTATAGAATACAATTGACTATAGAGGATTATAACGAATCAAAAAATATTATAAATACACTAAAAAATAAATTGAATGGAGAATATACAAAAACCTTCAATAAGGATTTACATACAAGGGGCCATTTTAACAAAGAAATATTATAAAAAAACACATCCATCTAGAATGTGTTTGTAAGAAGTATATAGGTGTCGCTTTTAGCGACATCTTTTATTTTTAATATTTCCTCCATCGTTGGATCAACAACATACATCGTTGGTCCTGACCCTGAAACAAATACATCAATACCTAATTCTTTAATTTCATTATAAAGCTCTCTTAATTCTTTAGAAAAATCCAAGGAAACTCTCTTTAAATCATTAAAAATATTCCTTTTTAATTCATCTATTTGTTTATTCTTTAAAGCATTAATAATTCCATTGATTTTATCTTCCTTAGGTTCACCTAAATATTCATAATTCTTATAAATTTCCTTTGTAGATAATCCAACATTAGGCTTTATTAATAAAACATTTAATTTTGGCATTTTTATATCTAATGTATTTACAATTTCTCCTCTTCCTGTACATAGAGCCACCTTATTTTTAATAAAGAAACCAACATCACTACCTAAAGAGGAAGACAAAGAAATAAGCTCATCATCACTTAAATTTGTCTCATATAGCATATTT
>CAMEKD010000011.1 GCA_945920825.1 uncultured Anaeroplasma sp. | reverse complement strand
ATCTATTTATATATTGTAATAATAATCCTGTGATGTATTCCGATGGAAGTGGGCATTTTCCAATTCTTGCTCTTCTTATTGGAATTGGGATAGGAGCTTTAATCGGTGGTGCAGGCGCTGGTGTTTCATCATACAAAGATGGAAATAGAGGCAAAGCTTTAATAGGTGATATATTAGGAGGCGCTCTCGTAGGTGGAGCATTAGGTGCTGCAAGTACGTTGGGTGGTTTGGCAGGAGCTGGATATATAGGGTTGAAAGCGGCTGCTATTAGTCTTGGAGCCTCAAGTCTTGCTTCAGTTGGTGCTGGTGTAGGATCTTATGCATTGGAACACACCTGGGGAAGAAATGAAGAGTGGAATACTCAAGCTGCCTTTACAAAAGGTGCAGTAGTGGCAGTAGAAGGCTATGTAAATTTTGTTTTAGGTGCTGCTTTTGCTCAAACAGGAATATGGAATTCTTTGAACAAAGGACAATTTGGTTCAAATTACAGTTTCTTAAGAAGTGGATTAGGTCCTGTTAAAAGTTTAGGTGGTGCAACTGCCATGTACTTGGCTGAAAATGCTGGTCAAATGGCAGCAAGATTTGCGATTAAAACAGCAATGACATTCCCTTGGATATATTTGAATAAGTATTTGTAGGAGGCATATGCACTATGAAATTTAGGTTGTATGATATTAGGTCAATTAGATTATTATTTGTTTTTGATTTCATTTTATTAGTCATTATTACCTCTTGCGGCATAGCATTTCCTCCATTCTTTAGTATTCCTACATATATTTTTGGTAGTCTGCTTCTAATGTGTATATTAATACAAGTTGGATTATATCTTTTTCCCAGAGGATATATTTTGTTTGGCGAAAAAGGAATAGAATTTATATCAAGAAAGGTTACCACACAGGTTTTGTGGAAAGATGTTGGAGAGTTAACTTATAATGATTTAAGCTATTTATTTATATTAAAGCAAAATACTATGGAGTTTTGGTATAAAGAAGGCGACTTAATGATTCCAATAGAGAAAAAATATTATCCAATAAAAATTAGTAAGAAAAAATTTACGCAATTATGCGAATATAAAAAATAACATTACAACCTGTACAAAATAAGGTATATGGAGAAGCATGTCTTCATATACCTTTCAATTTATATGTATCCATAAAAGATTTCCATCTAATAATTTATAATGAATCCTCCTATAATTAAGGTAATACTTATATAGGAGGATTTTATTATGGCTAAAGACCAACATGGCTGGTACAGTTCAGAAGAAAAAATGCATTATATTGAAGAATACTTTAATTCAGGATTATCATTAACAAAATTTTGTGATAGTAAGGATATATGTAAATCAACCATATCTACCTGGATAAGACATTACAATTCAGCGAACCTTATTGAAAATAATACTTTGGAAGACAATGCCTTCCTTTTTTTCATTAAAAAATGCCAGCATTTTTGCTGGCACTATTTTTAAAATGTTTTATGAAAATCATAATATATTTTTTCACTATCAGATCTCTTTTCAATGATTTTACAAGATAGTGATTTAATAATAACTTCCTTATCCACCTTTATACAATATGCAACGGTAGATTCTAAATCCATATAGATATCTCCATCTTCATATAGCATTATAGAGAATTCTCCATTCTCATATTTAAAACTATTAATGTATCTTTGAGATACATCATAGCCAAGTGCATATTCAATAACTAATAGTTTTTCTTCGTCAAAGTTTATTGGAAGATTATCTAAATACTCCGTTTTCTTGTCTTTGACTTGTATAGGGGAAGGCTTTTTTAAACTGGTATTTTTACTATCTATATAATTATTTAATTCATCTTGTGATTTTATAATAAATGAATCATAACTATTTAGATTACAGCTGGAGAATTGGTAATAATATTCTTCATACATAAATTCATTTTACATGAAGAAATGAAGAAGATACACAATAAGAATAATAATGCAAGAAGTGCTTTTTTCACTTTTTTCACCCGATTTCATAGGAATAATGCGCTCCGCCATAAATGAAGGATTGGGAAGCCAAAACAAATTCTAATCTGTATGATTTATTTATTGAGGATAGCAAAGTATTTTTTATATTTCATACTCCCCCCTTATTTATTTTGAATCGCATACTTCGATTTGATTATACATTTTTATATTATTTTTTGTCAACAACTTGCTTAAGTTGCCACAAATATTCTATTTAGTTCAAATACATGGCATACAATAGGATTGTCGTTTGATGAAAACAATCCTGGTAAATCCATTATTACAACAACAAAGTATTTAAGGTTGTATCTTGATGAAAGAACTTATGAATTCAGTAGGAATTCATATAGCGATTTATCATTAATGGTCGGCAGATCATTTGATGAAGAAGAGGATGTCACAAATATCGGAGTATTATCAAACTGTAATGCATTATTAGGTCAAATAGAAATGCTTTCTTTAAGAGGGGCATATTGTTCTATAGCTTTATTGAATCAATTAAAAAATGCTTTAGTGGATATTAATAAAGTATCTTTATATGATGAAAATAATAAACTATATAGGCTTATTCAAAATGGTATAAATATATATTATTATGTTAGAGATTCACTTGGAAATATTCTTGGAATCGTTGATAATAATGGTATTTTAGTTGTAAAATATAACTATGATGCATATGGACATAATATAAGCCATACAGGAACAAATATATATAATCCATTTTTATATAAAGGATATTATTATGATTATGATTTAAAGATGTATTATTGTCATACAAGATTCTATAATCCATTATGGAGAAGATGGCTTACTCCTGATAATCCATGCTATCTAAATCAAGAAATTATTTCAGGAATGAATTTATTTGTTTACTGCAATAACAACCCTGTAATGAATGTTGATGAAGAGGGAATGTTTTGGATTACATTAACTATTGGACTTTCAATTGGCACTTATGAAATACTTGTTGCTCTTGGAATTTTGGCAGCTGGTGCTACTGTTACCGCAGTCGCAATAACCGAGTCTGAATACCATTATATTGAAAATGGAATAAAATCCATTGGAAATCAAGAATCAAGTTTAGATATTGTTCAAGACATGGATGAAGAAGATTTTAATCCGCATAGAGGAACTTCAAATGGGAAGAATCGTCTTAAGAATAAACATGAAGAAGGGGAGGCACGAAGGAAGAGAGACAATGGCGGTGAAAGAGCGGACGTAGTCAGAACGGAACGAAAGGATCCTAAAAAACCACATAAACGCAAGAAGAGAGGATGGTTACTTTGGCTTTTAGGCTTAAGAGGAGATGAAGAAGATGAAATATGGTTTTTCAGATATTTGTGAGATTACATATTATAATGATGATTTATCCTATTGGGGAATAATTGTATTTAAAGATGAAGAGCATATGGTAGTTATTGATTTTAATGATTTTGGTGAATATAATGGCTATTTGATTAGAGGAATTAAAGATATTGAGGGTGTATATCATTCGGGGAAAAGGCTTGATTTTGAAAGAAAAACAGTTGATTTTGATGATATTCCCGATATTGAGTTATATAAGAAAAGTGATTTCATAATGGAGGCAATAAAGAATAATAGAGTATTAAGAATTGTAAAACGTTGTTTTCCTGTGGGTGTTTTTGATGATGTTAAGGTACTAAGCTTTGATGGAAGTTTTTTGACATATAAGAAGTATTCTAGAACTGGCAAATTATTGAGTAGAGAATGTAAAGTAAGAATCAACGATATAATTAGAATGCAAATTGATGCAAAATACCAGAGATTAATTGAGCGCGTTCGTATTGAATAGAATTGGAGTGATAAAGTGTCATATAGTAGAACTAGAATTTCTAAAATAAAATACTTTAATGATAATCATTTTGATGTTGGAATCGTTAATGATTATAGTAATGATTATATCAGTTTTGTGGACTTTAATATTTTCGGAGAATATAATGGATACATTTTACAATCAAGTGAGACTATAGAAGCTGTCACACATAAGGGGCAGTATATTAATTTTATGGAGTCGATTATCGATATGACTAAAGTTCCTACCATGGATTTGAAGAACGCATCTGATTTTATTAATGAAGCAATAAAGCACGATAGAGTGCTAGGTATTATGAAGTATTATGAACAGAGTGCAGGAATTACTGACGTTAAAGTGTTAGATTTTGATGGCATTTGTGTGAAATATCGTGAGTATACAAGGTATGCAGAATTAAATAGCCGCATTTTAAAAACCAAGATTTCAAATATTTTTATGCTTCAAATTGATTCAAAGTATCAAAGACTTATCGAAAAATATCGAGAAGAATAATTAATATTTTAGATTTGAAATTGAGAGGTTAATGGCAGAGTATGTTTTATTAAATATAGGAGATGAGGAAGATGATTATGAATCTCTATCAGGAATACTTTATCTCTAATTATGTTGTTTTTAATAAAAGAGATAGATTAATATTCGAGTTGAATTCTAGGAAAAAGAAAGAAAAATTTATGAATTATTTTTGTCATGACACGAAAAATCATTATTCCTGAAAGAATTGTATATGAAGGAAATGTGACAGATGCAATGCCATATATTAAAAGCATCAATGAATTTTATGTTGTGACATATGATAATATTGAAGGCAAAATGTTGGATAAAAATGAATTGATGAAATATAGAGGAAGAATATATGCCTATAATTGCAATTTCTGAATCGCTGGTTATTATAAAAGAAGAAGTGGAAAAAAAGGGTCATCTTTACATTCTAAAGGAAAACTAAAAGAATTAAGAAAATTGTATAAATTAGAACAATGAACTGGCTCTATAAAAGTAGACAGTAAAAAAAGGGGTAGCTTTTGTATCTACGCAGGTGCAATTGATACTCCTTTTGTGTATCATAAGCAAAAGAAGGTGCTTATGATATGTCTAAATATTTACATTATTAATGTTTCTTCCTTAAATTTACGTCTACATCTTCACTTGAAATAGTAGTACCATTATTGTGTTCTTCAATTGCCTTATCACACATTAAAGCAATTTCATCATCAGTATAATCTTCATATGCTTTAGGCATATTTGAAATAACTGGTGCAAATGGAATGCCGTTCCTCATTTTAATTTGGTTGAAGTACATAGTAATTGCAGTTGTCATAGGAATTCCTAGATTTTTCAATATTTTATCAACATCATTTTTTAAATCTGAATCTATGCGTAATGAAATAGTTGCATCTTTTTGCATTGATAATCACCTCTAGTTATATTATATAGTAAAATCAATACAATGTAATGCAAATGTTTACTATGCTTTATGATGGTTCATTACAAAAGTAATTTCCGCTGATAAAGGTTGTAAAAAATAAAAATTGGTTTTATGGTTCGTTTTTGCTGTTATCTTGTAGTTGAAATTAACCTTTTTCTTTTTGCATTAAAAAATGCCAGCATTTTTGCTGGCACTATTCTTAAATAAATTTGTCGATATTTCTATCTTTTTCGATTTGACGATTAATTGCCTCATTAAACATATCAAAATCATCTTCTTGGTAAATATCATATTCTATTGCGATTTCATAGAAGATTTCTTCAACTGTATGAATCTCTACATTGTTTGAAACAAAAATATCATCAATTAAATCATTTAATATTCCAAAATATTCATCTGGAGCATTTTCTCTTTTTGCTAGGTAGTCATTTACCTTTTCATCGAGATTAGAAAGCTTCTTTAATTCCTTTTTTAAATCTTCATTACCTGAAGATGTGATTTCTGATTCAAAGTCATTGATGTAAAGAAGAAGATTAATGGTTTGGCTACAGCCTTCCATTAAATCAATATCCCCATTAAAATCACTTTGTAATATGTTATCAATCATCATGAAGGAATCATATATATAATCAAAGCCTGTTGAAAAGATTACCTCCTCATCTTCGGATAGCTTTTTACCATCTATGTGTCTATGATATAGGTAATCCACTACCGCAATGACACAGGAAAATCTTACAATAGCTTTGCTTTTTTTGTTTACAAGTGTTTGAATGAGATGACTATTTTCCTTTTTCCAAGAGGCATAGTCCTCATATATATCCATTACGTCTTGCATTATCTTGTCTTCATCTGAGGGAATAGGATAACATCACGAATTGTTGTAGATTCTGTTAAGAAAATAACTAAACGGTCAACACCAATACCGATACCACCTGCAGGAGGCATACCATATTCTAAAGACTCTACAAAGTCAACATCCATACCGTTAGCCTCATCGTTACCTAATTCCTTTTCCTTCATTTGCTCTTCAAATCTTTCTCTTTGATCGATTGGGTCATTTAATTCTGTATAAGCATTAGAGAATTCATGTCCACCAATGAATAGCTCAAATCTTTGAACGAATCTTGGGTCCTCTGGATCCTTCTTTGTAAGTGGAGAAATCTCGATTGGATGTCCCATTAGGAATGTAGGCTGGATAAGTGAGGATTCACAGAATTCCTCAAAGAATGCATTGATAATATGACCTACAGTGAAGTGAGGCTCTAGTGGTACATTATGCTCCTTAGCTAAAGCTTTAGCTTCTTCTAGAGTATAATGGTTTGCTTTAAAGTCAACACCAGTCTTTTCCTTAATTAATTCGCACATTGTAACTCTTCTAAATGGCTTAGAAATATCGATTAAATCTCCTTCAGGATTGAATGGGTTTTTGAATTGCTCCTTACCAATAACCTTATTGGCAGCAAAACGGATTACACCCTCGTTTAAATCCATCATGCTAGATAAATCACCATATGCTTCATATAATTCAACCGTAGTGAATTCTGGGTTATGTGTCTTATCCATACCCTCATTACGGAAGATACGTCCAATTTCATATACTCTTTCAAGTCCACCAACCAATAATCTCTTTAAGTGTAATTCTGTTGCGATTCTTAAATAGAAATCAGCATCAAGTGCATTATGGTGAGTGATGAATGGTCTTGCAGAAGCACCACCCTGAATGTTTTGTAGAACTGGAGTTTCAACCTCAATAAAGCCCTTAGAATCGAAATATTCCTGCATAGCACGAATGATTCTTGGTCTTTGGATTGCAACTCTCTTTGCTTCCTCATTCATAATTAAATCAACGTATCTACGTCTATATCTTTCCTCAACGTCCGTTAATCCATGGAACTTTTCTGGAAGTGGTCTTAATGCCTTAACAAGGTGAGTGTATTCCTCACATTTAATGGTAATCTCACCAGTTTGTGTTTTCATAACACTACCCTTAATTCCAACGATATCTCCAATATCTGCCATCTTGAATAGATCATATTGGCTATCTCCAACGACATCCTTACGGATATATACTTGGATTTTTCCTTCTCTATCCTGAATAGAGAAGAAGGATGCCTTACCCATCTTACGGATGAACATAATTCTTCCTGCAACCTGGCAAGGAACATTCATTTCCTCTAATTCCTCATGGCTATAGCCCTCATATTTTTTCTTTATATCGCTACTTTTATCCTTTTGCATATAGGCAGAACCAAATGGATCTAGGCCTAATTCTTTGTACTTTTCTAACTTGTTTCTTCTGACAATTTCTTGTTCAGATAAATTTAAATCAGCCATATATACCTCCAATTAATTTAAATACTTTTAAATTATATCAAAGTGGGGTGTAAAATACAAGTTTTACTAAACACTTACAAAAGAGATTTGTTCTCGCAATATTCGAAAAAAATGATATAATAATCTTAAATTGTATGAGATTATATAGATGCTTTACCAGTTGCATCTTTAAGATGGTGATGAAATGATAAAAATATATGGCAAAAATTGCGTTTATGAAGCCATTCGTGCAAAAGCACAAATGGAAGTATTTATCGAAGATAATCAAACCAAAAAGGATAAGAATATTTTATCCTTGCTGAATGATAAGGGCTATAAATATGAGGTATTAACAAAACAAAAAATGGATATGAAATTTGGTACATCCCATCAAGGCTATGGAGCATATAGAGAGGATTATAAAATCTATGATGAGGGCTTTATAAAATCCTTCAAAAAGGATCAGGGAAGAGTTCTTATTTTAGATGGAATTCAAGACCCTCATAATTTAGGTGCAATCCTAAGAAGCGTAGATGCCTTTGGCTTTGATATGGTAATACTACCTAAGAATAGAAGTGTTTTAGTCACTGAGGTTGCAGCCCATGTATCTACAGGGGCTATAGAATATACAAAGATTGTTTATGTTAATTCCTTAAATCAGGCTATTACTATATTAAAGGAAAATGGCTTTTGGATTTGTGGTACCGATGCAATGGGCACCATAAGAAGTAGTGAAATAGATCAATCTCTATCCTTAGCTGTTATCATTGGTTCTGAGGGCTTTGGCATGTCTAAGACCTTAGTGAAGCAAAGTGATTATTTAATTACTATACCTATGGTAGGCCATGTCAATTCATTAAACGCAAGTGTAAGTGCCGGTATTGTATTACACGACCTCTGTTTAAAGAAATAATGGATTATAGTAAATTTAATGATTATGAAATTTTGTATTTAATAAAAGAAGGAAACGAATGTGCATTGAACCTAATGTTTCAAAAATATGAAACCTATATTACAAAGATTGCAAATAGTGTTTGTATATATAATTGGAACAAAGAGGATTTAATACAGGAGGGTAGAATTATCCTATATACCTGTATTTGGCAATATAATGCAGATTATAAGCTTTCCTTTTTTTCTTTTTTAACTATATGCTTAAAAAGAAGCTTTATAAGAACGATTCATAAAGATGATTATTATCAAAGAAGCTATAGCTTTAAGGAGGAATTAGAATCAACGAATGATTATTCTAAGGGGATTATTTACCTATCGGAAAAATTACTAGAGGATAGTGAGGATATGGAATTATACCGTTTTGTCATATTAGATGGCTTTAGCCTAACATTATATGCTAAAAAAAAGGCGATCCCTTATGGAACAGCCTATAGGAAATATTTATCCTTAATAGAAAAATTAAAGAATATAATATAAAATTATGCCCTATAAAAAGCAAAAAAACAGGCTTGGCCTGTTAAATGCGCAATAATTTTGAGCTTATGCTCTTTCAATGTTTCCCTTCTTTAAAGCTCTTGCAGAAATCTTAACCTTCTTAACATTTCCGTTTTCGTCTTTGATATGTACTGTTTGAAGATTAGCCTTCCAAGTACGACGAGTAGCATTTAAAGCGTGAGATCTTTTGTTACCTGTAACAGTTGTTTTTCCTGTAACATAACATTTTGCCATAGTCTTTCCCTCCTTAGACTTATTTTAATTCAGCCTTAATAATTTACCATAGTTCATATATGAATTCAAGTTTTTTTTGAAATTATTTTTAATAAAAGAGTGAACATGTTGAAAATGTTTGCCCATTTTTTCATTTCATTGACAACAATTGAAAAAAGTGTTATAAATGTTATTACTAGTAGTGTATATTCTATTCGAAGTTTTAAATAGATTATGGTGCTAGAATAATCCAGGAAAGGATGATAGCGATACTTGTTCTTTTTTTATGATTTTTGCAAAAATCATAGTTTAAATTAAAAGGAAACGCAGAGGAATCTGCTAGAATATATAGTTATATAATAGGAGGAAAAACATGAGTGTTAAGGAAATAGATGTTGATCTGTTTAAGAAAATGGTGATTAACGGAGCAATTAATCTTAAGAACAATCATGCTGAGGTTGACGCATTAAATGTATTCCCAGTGCCAGATGGTGATACAGGAACAAATATGTCTATGACAATTACATCTGGTGTAAGAGAATTAGAAAATTGCGAATCAAGCTCAATTATTGAAAACGCAAAGGTATTATCTCGTGGAGCATTAATGGGAGCAAGAGGTAATTCAGGAGTAATTTTATCCCAATTTTTTAGAGGTATTTATGTAGGATTAAAGGAAATTCAGCATAACTATCTTACGATCGAAGAATTCATGAACTGTCTTCTTTCTGGTAGAAAGATTGCCTACAAGGCAGTTATGGCACCAGTAGAGGGTACAATTTTAACTGTAGTTCGTGAGGCTGCAGAAAATACAGAATCTCATTTAACTGAATTTGATACTATTGATTCATTACTTGAATTTTATTACCATGAGGCTGAAAAAACTTTGGCCAATACCCCAGAGCTTTTACCAGTATTAAAGGAAGCTGGAGTTGTCGATTCCGGTGGAGCTGGTTTCTGTAAGATTATTGAAGGTATGTTAATGGCATTAAAGGGTGAAATCCTTAAGGCTAAGGAAGCTAAGCCAGAGGAGGAGGAAGCAAGTGATGCCGCACAAGAAATCAAATTCGTTTATTGCACAGAATTTATTTTAGATTTAAGAAAGCCAGATACATTTGAGGAGCGTGAGCTTACAGCTACATTATCCTTACTTGGTGATTCCTTAGTTGTAATTAGAGAGGCAAATATCGTAAAGGTACATATTCATACGAACCGTCCAGGTCGTGTACTAGAAATCGCTCAAAAGTCTGGTGAGTTCCAAACCCTAAAAATTGAAAACATGCATTTACAGCATTCTCATTTAGAAGACGGTGCAAAGGGTCAAAAGGCAACTGAAGCATTAAAGGCAAATGAGCCAAAGAAGGAATTCGCTTTAATTGCTGTATGCTTCGGTGATGGTATTGTAAATACATTTAAGGAATTAGGCGTAGATTATGTCATTGAGGGTGGACAGACAATGAATCCATCTACAGAGGCATTCGTATCTGCAATTAAGGCAGTTAATGCAAAGAATGTAATTATCATCCCTAATAATGGTAATGTCGTAATGGCAGCTAAGCAGGCTGCAGGTATGGTTAGAGGATCTAAGGTTAAGGTTATCCTAGCTAAGACTATCGCACAGGGCTACGCATCTTTAATCAATTATAATCCTGAGGCTTCAATGGAGGAGAATCTACAGGCTATGGGTGAATCTATTGCCCATGTTAAGTCTGGTGAGGTTACCTACTCTGTACGTGATACTGAAATCAACGGCGTAAAGATTGTCGCTGGTGATTATATGGGTATTGCCGATGGTGAAATCATCGTTTCTGTTAAGGAAGAAAAGGATGCTGTTAAGGGCTTACTTGAAAAGATGATCGATGATGAATCTGAAATTGCAACCTTCTTCTGTGGTAAGGATGTTACAGAAGAGGAAAAGGCTCTTGTTGAAGAAATGTGTCTTGAAATTAATAAAAACCTTGATGTTGAAATCATCGATGGTAATCAAGATATTTATTCTTACATTATTGCAGTTGAATAAGAATTATGAATAGGGCATTTATATGCCCTTTTTTATCGAATGAAATCATAATAAGATAAAAATTTGACAATTAATAATCAATTTTCTAAAATCTTTATGACATTTAGAAAGAGAGTATTATGAAAACAAAATATCCAATTATATTGGTTCATGGTATAGCGATTAAAGATTTATTTTTTCTTAAATCCTTTGGTAAGATAGATAGTCATCTAAAGGATGAAGGCTATAAGGTATATAAGAGTAATATCGATGGATTTGGGACTATTGAAAATAATGCCTCTATCTTAAAAGAGGAAATATTAAAAATATTAGAAGATGAAAAAACGACTAAGGTCAATATTATCGCACACTCTAAGGGAGGCTTAGATGCGAAATATATGATTGAGAAGCTCGGCATGGAGGATTATGTACAAAGCTTAACTACATTATGTACTCCTCATAAGGGAAGCCCTATTGCCTCAAGTATCTTAAAATTACCAAAATGGATGTTAAAATTTATCGCATTTTGGATTAATTTTTGGTATAGAATTTTTGGGGATAAAAAGCCAGATTCCTTAACGGTTTGCAAGGAGCTTGCTTTAGTCGATGATATTGAAAAGGAAACATTTAAAATTTCAAAAAATATTTATTGCCAAAGCTATTCTACAAAAATGAATCGAGCGAAGGATGACTTTATTATGGGAATTCCATTTGCCTTTTTCCATTATTTTATCAAAGAAACAGAAACGGATGGCTTGGTTGGAGAGGATTCTACAAAATTTGGAGAATATAAGGGACTTGCATTTAATGATTCTATCTCGCATTCAGAAATCATTGACTTTTTTGTTACAAAGAAGAAAAGAGATAGAATTTACGAATTCTATAGTCAAATTTGTCTTGACTTAGCAAAAAGAGGATTTTAGACTTTAGAAAAATAGGGGGATAAGCCTATGCAAAAAATCCCCCTAGATTTTGATACTAATAGTCACCCCCAATATTGATATTTCTGAAAAATCTCAAGCTTAACGGAAAAGAGGAGTAATTCTCTTTTTTTCTTTATACATTCAATGTATAATAATTATAAATTATTATGGAGATTATATATGAAATTAAGTGATATCAAGGGTGTAGGTAAAGCTACCTTAGAACAATTGAATAAGGAAGGTGTTACTACCATTGATGAGCTCTTATTTACTTATCCAAATTCCTATGAGGTTTATGAATTTGATGAGAATAAGATTTTTTCTGGCGAATATATATGCTTAAACGCAGTATGCGATACAAAGCCTGCGTTTATTAAATATAGATCTAACGTATATTCTGTTATTTTTTATTGTTTTGTTTTAGGCTATAGAGTAAAGTGTATATTCTTTTCTTCAGATTATTTAAGGTATAAATTATTTAAGGGGACCTCTATTGTTTTATATGGAAGATTTAAAAAAGAAGATAATGAATTTTATGTTAAAAGAGTATTCTTTGATGATTTTCGCCAAAAGATAAATGTCTCTTACAAATATAAAAATATTAAAGCCTATCAAATTCAAAGAATCGTATCGAATATAAAAGAATTAGGCTATAGAGTAGATGAAACTATCCCTAAAGAATTAATTAAAAAATATAAGCTATTTTCTATGAATGAGCTTGTATATAAAGCTCACCTACCTATAGAAAAGCTAGACATTATACAAATAAATAGAAGAAGAAAATATGAAGAATTCTTTTGGTATGCGATGAGCTTTAATATCTTAAGAACCATGAGAAGTAAAAGCGAAAAGCAAAAAAGAAATATCGATATGGATTTCATGAAATATTTTGTAAATTCCTTATCCTTTGAATTAACCATAGGCCAAAAGGATGCGATAAGAGATGTCACAAAGGATATTTTAGGGAAATATCCTATGAATCGTTTGATTCAAGGAGATGTTGGATGTGGAAAAAGCATTGTCGCTATTTTTGCGATATTAGCTTTAGTTACATCAGGGTATCAAGCTGCCTTAATGCTCCCTACAGAAATTCTTGCGAACCAGCAATATCAATTAATTTTAGACTATTTTAAGAATTTTAATATTAAGGTAGAATTACTTACCTCCTCTATAAAAAAGACAGAAAGAAATAAGATATTAAAGGGCTTAGAGGATGGAAGTGTAGAGGTTTTAGTTGGTACACATTCTTTAATTCAAGGAGATGTGAAATTTCATAAATTAGGTATTACAGTTATTGATGAGCAGCATAAATTTGGTGTAAATCAAAGAAAGGCATTAATTGAAAAATATCCGAATACGGATGCCTTATATCTAACGGCAACACCTATTCCAAGAACTCTAGGCTTAACCTTCTTTGGGGATTTAGATATTACATCTATAAAAACTATGCCTAAGGGTAGAATTCCTGTAGATACAAAAATCATTTCCTACTCTAAGCTTAAGGCTTTAATGCATTTTATTGAAGGAAAAATTATGCTTGGCGAGCAAGCCTATGTGGTTGTACCTTTAGTTATAGAAAATCAGGATTATGATGCCATCCCTATTGAAAAGGCAGAGGAAATGTTTAAGGAGGAATTACCGAATATACCTATCGGTGTCGTTCATGGTAAAATGGCTACCGATAAGAAAAACCAGGTAATGGAGGATTTCAAAAACGGGAATATAAAAATATTGATTTCTACTACCGTAATTGAGGTTGGTGTAAATGTAGTAAATGCGACCATTATGGTCATTTTAGATGCAGATCGCTTTGGTCTTGCTCAAATACATCAGCTTAGGGGTAGAGTTGGCAGAGGCTTAAAGCAAAGCTATTGTGCTTTGGTGACAAAAAGATTAGATAACGAAAGACTAAAGGTGTTAGAAAATACCTTAGATGGATTTGGCATTTCAGAAAACGATTTTAGGTTAAGAGGGCCTGGTAATTATTTTGGTGAGGAGCAATCTGGGTTTTTATCCTTAGAATATGCAGATTTTGAAACGGATTATAAGATATGGGAATGTGCGAAAGAGGATGCAGACGATTATTTTCCAAAATATATGAATGGGGAAGAAAAATCGATTCGTTTTAATGATTTAATCATAGAAAATGCGAAGAATGGCTTTAATAGTAACTAGTTTTTTAAGGCTTTAAATGTTAAAATAGTATAAGTATAATCGTTGGAGGTTCATATGATAAAAATTGGTGTAGATGCAAATGGCGGAGATAATGGAGTAAATACAACTGTCCCTGCAGCTATGATGGCTATAAAGGAATTTGATGATATTGAAATTGTATTATTTGGTGATGAGGAAAAGATTAAGCCATTGTTAACAAATAAGGAAAGAATTTCTATTGTACATACAAAGGAAACCCTATCTATGGGTGAAAAGGATCCTGTTCGTGCTGTAAGAAAGCAAAAGGATGCATCCTTAGTTAAGGCGATGTATGCAGCAAAAAATGGTGAGGTAGATGCTGTTGTAACCAATGGTCCAACCCAATGTGTCGTTATGGGTGCTCACCTAATCATAAGAAGAATTAAGGAAATGGAAAGAGTAGCATTATGTCCTATTATTCCAAATTTCGATGGACATCCAAGATTACTTCTTGATGTTGGTGCTAATGTAGAATTAAAGGCAGAGCATTATGTTGAATTTGCTATTTTCGCAACCGTTACAGCAAAGGAAATCCTAGGGATTAAAAATCCTACTGTAGGATTACTGAATATAGGTTCAGAACCAGGCAAGGGTAGAGAAATTGATAAGGAGGCTTATCAATTACTAGAAGCACAAGAGGGCATTAACTTTAAGGGTAATGTAGAGCCGGATAAGCTCATTGATTGTCCGACCGATATTGTTGTATCCGATGGATACTCTGGCAATATCGCACTGAAGAGCTTTGAGGGGACAGCTAAGGGGATGGGCCGTATGCTTAAGCAAGAAATTAAGGCTTCCCTAGGTGGCAAAATTGGTTATTTATTCATGAGAAAGAACCTGAAGAGGTTTGCAGGCAGAATGGATGCATCTGAGGTTGGTGGAGCAATGATTTTAGGTATTGGTAAGCCAGTCGTTAAGGCACATGGTAATGCGGATGCGAAAACATTTAAGAGCGCTATTCGTCAGGTTAGAGGCATGGTGAAATCCGATATTATTAATAAAGTAGTTGAAGCACTACCTAAAAAGAGTGGTGAGGAATTTGAATAATATAGAAGAATTTGAAGGGGTTATTGGATACACCTTCAAAAATAAAAAATATATTGAAACTGCGCTTACGCATTCCTCTTATGCCAATGAGCATAATCTAGAATGCAATGAAAGAATGGAATTCTTAGGAGATGCAGTATTAGAGCTTGCGATGAGTAAATATTTATATGCCGTAATCTCCTTAGATGAGGGTGTATTAACGAAAACAAGAGCTAAGGCAGTATGTGAGGGTGCACTCGATTATTATGCAGCTAAAATTAATCTTCCGAAATATTTATTCTTAGGTAAGGGTGAGGAATTATCTGGTGGAAGAATGCGTCCAGCGATTATTGCGGATGCAATGGAGGCAGTATTAGGAGCCATATTCTTAGATTCAGGCTTTGATCAAGCCTATGAAATTGTTAAAAAATTCTTTATTCCATATATTGATCTGGTTACAAGCCTTAAGGATTATAAATCTTTACTTCAGGAAAAGCTTCAAAGCGAAAAAAGAACGATTCGTTATGAAATTGTAAGAGATGAGGGTCCTGCAAACGATAAGATTTTTGAGGCTGTCGTTTACATGGATGAAATCTTAATGGGAAGAGGAATGGGTAAAACAAAGAAGGAAGCCCAACAAAATGCTGCCAAAAACGCATTAGAAAAGGAAGCAAAGCTATGATAAAGAAATTATACGAATGTGGATGCTTCAAATATGAAAAATTTATTCTAGTTCACCAAAAGGAATTATTATTAACTCCTGCCTCCTCTGTCGTTTTAATTCAAATGCTGAAGGAATATGAAACAAATAAATATTTCTCTGTACAATCCTTAAAATCGAAAATGATGATTTCCGATAAGGAATTTGACGAGGCTGTCGCAAACCTTTTAGAAAGAGAATTTTATTCGATTTATATTCAATATGAGGATGGAATCGGAAGAGAGGCTGTATCCTTAGATGGATTCTTTGACCGTGTAAAGGACATTTTATCTGGAGTAAATTCTAAGGATTTAGAAAATGATTTTTTCTATGTAACTCAGCTTATTCAAAAGGAAATAGGAAGAGTATTAACTGCCGATGAGCTAAGTATCGTATCAAGCCTAATCACAGAGGATCGAGTAAAGGTTTCGGATATGGAAGAAGCATTAGAATATATGAAGAGTAGATATAAGGTATTAAATATAAAGAATTTAGTTACCTCCTTAAATCGTTTTAGAAATGAGGTTCAAGAAGAAGAGGAGCCTGTACCAGACTTCGTTAAGAACTTCTTGGATAATATAAAATAATGAATAAACAAAAATCAAAAGAAATCCTAGATATATTAAAGGAAATCATAGAAAACCCAAAGCCTGAGCTCGATTTTAAAAATCCCTATGAATTAATTATTGCGGTAGTATTAAGTGCTCAAACTACAGACAAAAGAGTAAATATAGTTACTAAGGATTTATTTTTAAAATATCCAAGCTCTAAGGACTTAGCTTGTGCAGAGTATTCTTTGGTTAAGGAGATTATATCTCCTCTTGGATTATCCTCTACAAAGGCCAAAAACATAATCGCTTTGGCCCAAGAATTAGAAGAAAAATATAATGGCATTATACCAAGTGATTTTGATTCGTTAATCGCTCTTCCTGGTGTTGGAAGAAAAACTGCGAATGTCGTATTAGCCTTAGGGTTCAATATACCTGCAATGCCTGTAGATACCCATCTATATCGTATGGCAGTAAGATTAGGCTATATAAGAGGGGATATGGATGTAGTAGATGCAGAAATAGCATATAAAAAATATATTCCAAAGGAAGAATGGACACTTGCTCATCATTTATTCTTACTCTTCGGAAGATATTTCTGTAAGGCTCTTCATCCATTATGTGATAATTGTAAATTGAAAAATTATTGTAAGTACAAAGGTTAGCTTTGTACTTTTATTTTGGAGGAAAAAAATGATTTATATAGGCTTTAGCTCTATGTATTCCTTTGAAGAAACCCTAAAGCTATATGAGGAATTAAAGAATAGTATGATCCCGTGGTTTTTTTTAGAGCTTCTAGATCCAAAGGGTATTTTAGCGAAGAACGGGACTAGAAAAAAGATTTATTTAGAAAGAGGGAAAAGAAGATACCTCTTCATTCAAAGAATGGTCTTTAATCATAAAATCTATTTTGATTTATTCCCCCTATCCTTAATACCAAATTCTATTTTAAAGGTAGAGGATTTAGAGGATAATCCCTTTGATGGCTTAAAAAGGACTCCTAGAAATTCCTTTTTTAAATGGCTTAAAAGCCAAGGCTTAGATAAGGATATTTCGCAAAAATTCATAACCTTAGGCTCTAAAGGAAATGTTACCTTTTATAAAAGTATAATGAAATATGCCCCATATACGACAAATAAAGGAAAAAGAAGAGAAAAAACAAAGAAAAATATTTATTTAATCTATTATCATTTCATTTAAAAATTCATCAGCACATTTGTTGTTTTCACAAGAATGGATCTTTTATATAATTTTTTCGAAAAATGAGGTGCCATTTCGTGCTTTTTCCACTAAAAAATACCCATTTTTCACGAATATTGAAAAATATTTTTTCAGTTTTCAATTGAACAAAAAAGACCTTATAATTGAAATAGGGCCCATTTAGAAAGGATCATTTGAACATGAGTATGATTTTAGATGTTTTGTCACAAAGAAAGAATGATAATATCATTCATTTATCCAATCAAGAAATTATTGGAATTGAAATTAGAAGAAAGCGTCTTGAGCTTTCCTACACCCTTCAAGGACTATGCTTTGATATATGCTCCCCCTCCTATTTATGCAAAATAGAAAGAAACCAGATTCAAGCAAATAATTACATTTTGCAAGAGATTTGTGAGCGTGTATCCATCTCTTCTGAGCAGCAACAGCTTTTGTTCCATTCCTATGAGGTATTGCTTGAATCTGTAGAAGCATTTGTAAAGGATGATATTGATGTACTGAATTCCTTTGTAATTAAGGGTAAAGGCTTTGAAAATTATAGATATAGAATCCTATTGTTCATGAAATACATCTATGATGGTGAGCTATATCTAGCAAAGGGAATCTATAATGAGCTTGTAAAGCTATTATCTTCTATGCAGGATATAGATATGTTAATATTCTCTATTTTTTCTGTCATTTTAGAATATAAGGAAAAGAATTATCAGGAAGCTTTAGATATTTTAAATCAAATCCAAGGAATACCAATGGATAAAAATCTATCCATCCTATATTCGAAGTATCTATACTTATCCTCAGCTATGATGCTAAAGGGAGATACTATGTTTTATTATTACGAGGTAGAAGAAAAATATAAGAACATGGGATATTACGCAAAGCTTGAGGAACTACATTATTCCTTAGGAATTTATGCACTTAAAATAAAATCAAATTATGTCTTTGATTATGCCTTAAATCTTTTAAACAATATAGAATATAAAAATTCCTTACAATTCCTACGTGCCTATTTAGAAAAGGATTTTGATAAAGTCCGTCAATTTAAGGACAAGCCACTAAATTCCTTTTCCAAATATTTAGTCCAAATGCTTGAACAAAACAGTAGTGTGAACGAAGTAATTATGCACTTATCTAGTGCTCAGGATGATTATGATTTCAGTGCCAATTTATTAAAATATTTATCACTTACTATAGAAGAAGAAAAAAGAAACTTTATTCAAACCACCCTACCCTATTATAAAAAGGTTAAGGATGTTTATGTAATCCATTATTTTATGAAGGAGCTATTGAGATTCAATCAAATAAAACCCCACAATAAAGAAACGATAACCACCATTTATCAGCATTTTATAAACAATGAAAAAAGGTAAATTCCTATTTTTCTTTCTTATCTTTATCGCACTAGCCTTTATCCCTTTTAAGGCTTCTGCAGCAAGCTGGAAATTCATGTGGAAAAATACAACTGTACATGTTCCCTTAGGTGCATCTATAGAGGATTTCAAAAACGTTCCAAAAGCGTATTTATATAGAAATGAAATCTTATTAACCGATACTGCCATAACCTATAATACGGAAGGGGATTGGATGTATTATTTTAAAGACATCGACACCCACAAAACAGGAAATTATCCGGTATGGTATAAGGCCTATGATGCAAAATATTCACCAGGTACCTGTACAGGCTATAAGGCTTTAATTACCTTTGTGGTCGAAGATAAGGAATCACCAAGAATAACGATTGGGAATTCCTATTGCTATATAAAAAGAGGATCTGGTATTGATTTATCCTATAATTATTCTGTAAAGGATAACGATAAAATAGATAAGGTATCCCTAATGCATGAAATCAACTCAAATAAGGTTGGTACTTACCCAGTTACGGTAGTTGCAATCGACGCAAGCGGGAATAAATCCTCTAAGGATTTTTATGCAGTTGTGTATGAGAATGAAGCACCAGTGATTTCCTTTGATATGCCAAATGATATCTTAGAAATTCCATTAAATAAGCCATGTGATATAAAATCACATTTTACTGCAACGGATACATTTGAAGGAGATATATCCAGTAAAATAGAATATCCTACAATAAAAAATGATATAGTAGAAGAATATAGCTATACCGTAAGTGTGAAAAATGATGCGAATTTATCGAATCATTATACGATTACGATAAGAGTAGTAGATGATGTTGAGCCAAAGCTAGAGCTTACAACAAAAAACTTGTTATTGGATTATACGACCGATTTAAATAGCATTGATTATATGGATTATATAAAGGTCTTAAGTGACAATAAGGAAATTAATTATGATAATCTAAAGATTACAACCGATATGGAAAATAAGGTGGGAAGCTATACGATATGGTATAGCTACACAGATGATATTTATACTGTATCGGATTCGATTGCAGTATCCTTAATCTCTTATACAAAGCCAGAAATTATCGTAGAGGATATTTCTATTTTAGAAGATAGCGAGGTGGATTTATCCCTATTTATTGAGTGCTATGACGAATCGGATGAGAATATTTTAGAATCCTTAGAAATCTATGATCAAAATGTGAATTATGGGGAACCTGGTACATATTATGCAGAAGCCTATTGTATGAATTCATCAGGCTTAAGTACTACAAAAACATTTAAGGTAATCGTAAATAGTAACGGAAGAACGATGAATCCTATGCTTATAGGTATGATTATATCCTTAGCAATTTCCATTGGCTTAATTGCGTTCATTCTTATTTATATTATCCTTAAAAAAAGAAAGCATAAAATGGAATAGGATTTAAAAGATTTTGGTTAATTATACCAAATCTTTTTTTAAAATTCTTTTCGATTTGTCTTGGTTGCTATATAATGTAGACAGGTGATTGCTATGAAAGGATTCTTATATGGTCAAACTGAATATAATCTGTTAAAGAATTCCACAAGGCTTACAGATTATGTGGCTAAGGGTGAGAATGAGCATTTTGATTTTCTTTCAATAACAGATTCGAATATGTATGCAGCCTTTAAGTTTTATAAGGCATGTAAGGATGCGAATATTAAGCCTATCTTAGGCTTAGAATATACCTTTAAAAATGAGGATAATTTAACATCCTGTGTTCTATTATATGCAAAGAATAACGAAGGATATAAAGAATTGGTTAAGATTTCCTCCTTAGTCAAAATAGAGGGTATAGATACCTTAGATTCAATAGTTCAATATAAAAATATCTATTTTGTATTTCCTTTCTTTGATTCCTTCTTAGAAAGAGTATTTATAAAAAGGGATATGGATCCATCTTCCTTACATATTCTTTTAGAATATATCAATAAAATTAAAGAAATGAATGGATATATTGGTATATCCATGACAAATAAACTAGAAAAAATCCCTTTGGTTCGTGCATTTATAGAATATATAAAAACATTTCAGGTTTCTTATTTACCTATTCATCAAATGAAATATTTAGAGCCTATGGATTCTATGGTTTATGAATGCTTGGCAAAGATTGATGGAAAAGAGGATAAGATATCAGAATATGATGATTATTCCTTTTTGGTAAATCCATCTACTTCAAGAGAATTAGATGAATTTGTTTCTTCCATAAATCTTAATTTATTTGAGCATAAGGCATTACTTCCTCATTATCCAAATACAAAAGGAAAAAGTGCACAGGAATATTTATATTATTTATGCCATAAGGGCTTAGAAAAAAGAGGCTTTTATAGAGAACCTTATATAGAAAGATTAAATTACGAATTATCTATCATTCATAAAATGGGCTTTGATGATTATTTTTTAATCGTATGGGATTTTATTTGTTATTCTAAGAAAAATCACATATTGGTTGGCCCAGGTAGAGGTAGTGCTGTAGGCTCTTTAGTTGCATACACGTTAGGTATTACAGAAATTAATCCATTAGAATATGGCTTATTATTTGAAAGATTTCTAAACCCAGGACGTATTACAATGCCCGATATCGATTGTGATTTCCCAGATAAGGATAGAGATAAGGTTATCGATTATGTAAGTGACTTGTATGGCAAAAAGCATGTATGTACGATAACAACCTTTGGTACCTTCCAGGTGAAATCTTCCATTAATGAATTATCTAAGATTTTTGGAATTAATCTAGAACGTGCAAAAAAGATTTCAGATATGATATCTGAAAGAGGCTACGATGAATTATTAAATCTTTATAAGGATGATGAGCTATATAATTTCTTATATTGTGCTAAGGGAATTGAAGGACTTCCTAAACACATATCTACCCATGCATCGGGTATCATTTTATCGGAAGAGGAATTAGATTGTATCATCCCATTATCCTTTGGGGCATCAAACATTTACCAAAGCCAATTTGAGGCAGTCGATTTAGAAGAGCTTGGTTTATTAAAAATAGATTTCCTTGTTTTAAGCAATTTAACTTTAATCGATGGAATGATTCATGATATTCCTAATTATTCCATTGAGCAATTTAGAAAAATGCCATTAGATGATAAGCTTGTATATAAGCTATTCCAATCTGGAGATACCTTAGGTATTTTCCAAATGGAAAAGCCAGCATTCCAAAAGGCATTAAGGGAATGTATGCCTACAGAATTTAATGATTTAGTTGCGATGAACGCATTATTTAGACCAGGCCCAATAAAATCATTACCAGACTATATAAGAAGAAAGCATGGCGAAAGATTTGAATATATCCATAAGGATTTAGCTCCAATATTAAAGGAAACCTATGGCGTTATTGTATACCAAGAGCAAATTATGCAGATTGCGCAAAAATTTGCAGGCTATACTTTGGGTGAGGCAGATATTTTAAGGCGAGCTGTATCGAAGAAGAAGGCAGATGTCCTATTAGAAATGAGAATGGATTTTGTTAAAAAATCGATTGGCCGTGGATATTCTAAGGAAATTGCAGAAAGAATATATGAATTGATTGAGCTATTTGCAAACTATGGATTTAATAAATCTCATTCGGTTGCCTATGCTTTATTTGCCTATAAAATGGCTTATCTAAAGGTTCATCATTTTAATGCCTTTATGGCAAATATTATGAATCATGCCATATCAAACAAAGAGACCTTAATTAAATATATTGCCTACTCTAAGCAAAGAGGGCTTTTCGTACAAAAGCCAAACATTAATGTATCTAAGGGTGAATTTGTATTTTTAGATAATTGGCTATATTTACCAATTAAGGCCATTAAGGGTATTGGTGAGGATACAGTATTAAAAATCACAGAGGAAAGAAATAAAAATGGTCTATTCCGTAATTTTAATGATTTTATAGAAAGATGTAAGCCAACAAGATCCATCCTAGAAGCGTTAGTCTATTCTGGTGCACTAGATGTCTTAGGTAAAACGAAAAAAAGTATGCTTGAGGAATCGGATAAGCAATATCAAATCTATTTAAAGTATATTAAGGGCAGTGAGGTAAGTGTAAGCGAATATGATTTTGATTTCCTAAAGGAAAAGGAAATGGAATATTTGGGAATGAATATTCAATATAATTTATTCCAAAACATGAAGGAATTATATGCTAAATATAAATCCTATTCCCTAAGTGATTTAAAGCCTAAGGTTTACATGAATGTTATTGCAGCATTTAGTGATTTAAGAGAAATCACAACAAAAAAGGGTGAACGCATGGTTTTAGGTATGCTTGAGGATGATGCAAGGAATATTAAATTCACCATTTTCCCAAGAATATATGAAAAATTACCATATGGTGTTTTAGTGAAGAATAAATTATATGTATTAAGAGGAATTTTAGAAGAGGATAATAAAAAGGAATTATCCTTCTCTATATCGAATGTCGCTATTGCTTCTGTTTAAAGGAAGGATGTTTTTACATCTTTCTTTTTTCTCTTGACAGAAAATAAAAAAAGTATATAATAATAGTTGAACAGTTAATCAACTGTTTTACTTAAGGAGGATTTATATATGATTAAAACTTATACGATAGAAGTAGATTGTGCAGCCTGTGCACTAAAATGCCAGGAGGCAATCAAAAAGGTTCAAGGAGTAGTGGATTGTAATATCAATTTCATGACACAAAAGATGTCCTTAGATGCAGAAAATCCTGATGCTTTAATGAAGAAGGTATTAAAGGCTGCAAGAAAGGTTGAGCCAGATTTTCTAATTGTAGAATAGATATTTTTTCTACTTTAGTTGAACAAACGTTCAACCGAGGAGGTATGTTATGACAAAAAAACAAAAAAGAATGCTGAAAAATATTATCATTGCCCTCGTATGCTTTTTGGTTGTCCTTACCCTAGATAAGGTATTAAAATATGGCTTTAGTGAATCCTTTCCCTATGGGATTGCATCTATTATTCCTTCAATTGAATTTGGATGGCTCTTACCCTTTGCCCTATATTTTTTGATCTATATTTTTATTGGTCATAATGTATTAAGAAAATCATTAATTCATATTTTACATGGACAGGTATTTGATGAGAATTTCTTAATGGCTGTTGCAACATTAGGCGCATTTGGGTTAGGTATCTATACAGGAATTACAGAGCATTCACCAGATGGATTTGATGAGGCCTGTGCGGTATTACTTTTCTACCAGGTTGGAGAATGGTTTCAAAGCTATGCAATAGGAAAATCAAGAAAAAGTATTGCAAGCCTAATGGATATAAGGCCAGATTATGCAAATCTATTAGAAGAAAATGAAATTAAGGTAGTATCACCAGATATGGTTCCTTTAGGGGCTACTATTGTAGTAAAGCCTGGAGAAAGAGTGCCCCTAGATGGTATTTTATCCTTTGGTGAATCTAGCTTAGATATGAGAGCGTTAAATGGGGAATCCATGCCGCATGATGTAACTGTAGGAGATAGTATTATTTCTGGTGCTATTAATTTAAATAGTACAATCCATATTAAGACGACAAAGGAATATGGTGAATCCACAGTAAAAAAGATCTTGGATTTAGTAGAGAATGCTTCATCTAAGAAGTCTAAGAGTGAAGCATTTATTACGAAATTTGCAAAATATTATACGCCAATTGTAGTAATCCTTGCCTTAGCTTTAGCCATTATCCCACCAGTTATTTATACATTCTTAGGAAATTATAATACATGGGCTACTTGGATTTATAGAGCCTTAAGCTTCTTAGTAGTATCCTGTCCTTGTGCGTTAGTTATTTCTGTTCCTATGTCCTTTTTTGCAGGACTTGGTGGGGCATCCAAAAATGGTATTTTAATTAAAGGATCAATCCACTTAGAAAGATTGAATTTGGCAAATGTATTTGTCTTCGATAAAACAGGTACCTTGACTAAGGGGAATTTTAAGGTTTTTGATATATATCCTAAGGAAAAAAGGGATGAAATATTAAGGCTTGCCGCTATAGCTGAGGTAGATTCGAATCATCCTATCGCAAAATCTATTGTAAGTGAATATAATAAAGAAATTGAGAAGGGGTATACTCTTTTAAATATAGCTGGCAAGGGCGTTGTTGCAAAAAAGGATAAGAATATTATTTTATGTGGGAATCATAAGCTTATGGAGGAATATAATATTCCTGCAGTAGAAATAGATCCTATTGGTACTGTTGTTCATGTAGCCTATAATAATGAATATTTAGGCTATATCGTAATTGTAGATGAGATTAAGGAAGAGGCTTATAGAACCATAAATTATTTGAATTCTATTGGAGCTAGAACAATTATGCTTACAGGCGATAATGAAAAAATAGCTTTCCATGTCGCAAAGGAATTAGGGCTAACAGAATTTAATGCGAATTTATTACCTGTGGATAAGGTTTTGAAGGTAGATGCTATCTTAGGTGAAAAGAAGGATAATGAATTATTATGCTTCGTAGGAGATGGTATTAATGATGCTCCTGTTTTAATGAAATCGGATATAGGTATTTCTATGGGTGGAGTTGGTTCTGATGCTGCGATTGAGGCTTCAGATATCGTGCTTATGCATGATGATTTAGGAAGCATTGAGGTTGCAAAAAAAATCGCTTTAAAAACAATGCGTATTGTGTATGAAAATATTGTCTTTGCTTTGCTTATCAAAATCGTTATTTTAGTTCTTTCTGCCTTAGGAATTACGAATATGTGGATTGCTGTATTTGGCGATGTTGGCGTTGCAATTTTGTGCATTTTAAACGCAATGCGAGCAAATACAAAAGAATATAAATAATAAATTGAAGTTTGGCGCTATATTTTAGCGCCTTTTTTCTAAAGAAAAAGAGATATGAAAACGCTATAATGTCGATATGGAGAAAAAACACTTTTTTCTTTTAAAATGTTTGTGCTATAATATTTTTAGTAAAATAGTCAAATTTATGGAGGATAATTGAATATGGCTAAGAAAATTGTTTCAGATTTAGATGTTAAAGGCAAGAAGGTTTTAATCCGTGTTGACTTTAATGTTCCAATGAAGGATGGCAAGGTTGCTGATGATACTCGTATCAAGGCTGCATTACCTACTATCCAGTATGTTATTGAGAATGGTGGTAGAGCTATCGTTTTCTCTCATTTAGGACGTGTTAAGAGCGCTGAGGATATTAAGAAGAATGATATCACTCCTGTTGCAAAGCGTTTTGAGGAATTAATCGGTAAGCCAGTTAAGTTTGTTAACGCAACTCGTGGAGCAGAGCTTGAGGCTGCTG
>CAMEKD010000010.1 GCA_945920825.1 uncultured Anaeroplasma sp. | reverse complement strand
GATACGTTATGAATTTCAAGGTAAAATTGCAGTAATTACAGGTGCAAGCAAGGATGAGGTTGAAATTGAGATTCCAACTGAGCTTGAGGGCAAACCAGTATCTAAAATTGAGGCACAGGCATTTACGGATATGCCTACATTAAAAAAGGTTATTATCCCAAAGACCGTTAAGGTTATTGGACCATACGCATTTGCGAATTGTCCAATGCTTAGTGAGGTTGTCTTTGAAGAGGGTTTAGAGACCATCGAGGACTGGGCATTTATCTCTTGTAATTTGGAATCTGTTCTATTACCAAAATCCATTAAAACAATTGGCTCTAATGCATTTTTAGGAAATATGTGTAAAGGTCAAATTGATGAATTCCTAAAGGAAAGAGATGAGCATAAGACCTTAGGTAGATCGAATGGTCATGCTGCCGCATTCCCAATCGAACTTATGGAAGCAAAAGAATCCATCAATAGTGATATTGTTGCATCTCGTGCAAGATATGTCGATGAGCAATTTGAAAAGATTACCGTTGGAGAAATGACTGCTAAGGATTTAGATATCCCATTCTATTTTGATGGAGATGAATTCATGGTTGCAGTATGGCATAAAAAGGAAATGCCAAATATCACATTTGAGGTTGCTGGTGAATCTAAGCCTCTCATTGGAATGTATTCAGAAAACGACCCTGATTTCTTAGTATTAAAGATTAATGTTTTAGCAAACAAAAATCTAGTTTCAACATTCTCCATTAAAGTACCATACCTTGAGGGTATAATGATTGAAAACAAGGGTGTTGAGGTAGTCGTAAAGGATGGATTAAATTATTGCTTTGTAAGAACACAGATATTAGAGGCAAATTATGGTAATGGAAATTATGATAGAGAATTTGCTATCAACCAATATAGTGAGCTTGCAGCAAAATTTGAGACTCAGTTCAAGAATAAATTAATCACAGAAGATCAGCATGATGAAATTAAGGATGCAATCGATCAAGACGTAATTCAAACAACACAAGGCTTCTTAGCTCAAATTGATGGATGCCCTAAATGGACATACCTAATCAATTTAAAGCGTAAGATGGAAGATGATCCTACAGTTGATCAGGTAAAATTAAGCCAATATATCTTTGAGCATACCGTTGAATATTATAATGCCTTAGGAAGCATCTATTCTTTAATAGATATTATTTGGGAGCATTTAGATGAACACGTTAAGGCTATTGAGGAATTAACAGGCCTTCCAATTAGTGAAGTCGCAAAGAAATATGATGTTGAAATGGTGAATCAGAATCTAGAACCAATTAGTGAAGAAGAAGCTATGGCTTATAAAGATAAATTTATGACATTAGATACAAATTATAACCTACATGGCGATTTCTTAATTTATATTTACAAAGAAATGCAAAAATTATCGAATAAATTTGGTTTATTTTCATTCCAAGCATAAGAGAGGTAATTACATATGGCAAAACCAATTATTGCTCTTCTTTATGATTTTGATAAGACATTATCCCCAACGGATATGCAGGAATATGACTTCATCAAGAATCTAGGTATGTCTCCTAAGGAATTTTGGGAGGAATGTGCTAGATTAAAGCTTGAAAACGATATGGATGGCATTCTTGCATATATGTATGTCATGGTAGAACAATGTAGGAAAAAGGGAATCAAGCTAACAAGGGAATACCTAAATCGCTGTGGTGAATCTGTTGCATTATACAAGGGTGTTTCAACTTGGTTTGAAAGAATCAACAAATTTGGTGAAGAAAATGGTGTAACCATTGAGCACTATATCATTTCAAGTGGTATCACTGAAATTATTGAAGGAACTGAAATTGCAAAATTTTTCAAGGCTGTTTATGGCTGCTCCTTCCTATATGATGGTAAGGGAGAGGCTATTTGGCCTGCAATCGCTATTAACTTCACACAAAAAACACAATATATCTTTAGAGTATCTAAGGGCGTATTATCCGTTACCGATGATAAAAATCTTAACAAGGCTACATCGAAGAAGGAAAGAAGAATCCCTTATGAAAATATGATTTATATTGGGGATGGAATTACAGATATTCCATGTATGACCCTAATTCGTGAAAAGGGTGGTAAGGCTTTAGCTATTTACCCTAGTGGTGCGAAAACTAAGGCTGCAGAGCAATTAGTTAAGGAAGAAAGAATTGACTTCGTTACTGTTGCAAATTATTCTGAGGATTCAACCCTAACGAAAACGATTAAATTATATATTGAATCCATGGCCGTAATGGCAAATTTAAAGGAAAAGGAAGAAAAACAGCTTGCTATGTATTTAAAGGCAAGTGAAGAAGAACGATGAAAGTAAATTTCTTTAACGAAACAGAAACTAAAACAAGAAACTATGAAAAAATAATTAAAAATGTATTTAAAACTATTGGTGGCAAAAAGGAATTCAATATCATTTTTGTCGATGAGGCTGAAATAAAAAGAATCAATAAGGAATATAGAAAGCTCGATAAAATTACCGATGTAATATCCTTCGCAAACTGCGATGATCCTACATGGGATAAGCATAATAAAGAGCTTGGTGATGTATTCATTTGTATTGAAAAGGCAATTGCTCAAGCAAAGGAATATGGACATTCTGTTCAAAGAGAATTTGCCTTCTTAGCTGTCCATGGTTATCTACATTTATGCGGATTTGACCATATGAGTCAAGAAGACGAAAAGGTCATGTTCCAAAAACAGGATGATATCCTATTAAAGGCAGGTATTAAAAGATGAATTTTGATTGTGACAAATTAATTGATATGGCACTTGCCGGAAGAAGCAATGCCTATACTCCATACTCTAAATTTAAGGTTGGAGCTTCCATCATGCTTAAGGATGGTACCTACATTACAGGCTGTAATGTAGAAAATTCAAGCTATGGCTTATGCATTTGTGCAGAAAGAAATGCATTATTCCAAATGATTTCTAAGGGCTATACAAAAGAAGATGTTGTAGCTTTCTGCGTTGTAGGCCAAACCGATGAGCCAATTAGCCCTTGTGGTGCATGTCGCCAGGTGATGGAGGAATTATTAAAAAAGGATACTCCCGTTGTCTTAACCAATCTAGAGCGTAAGGTAAAATTAACCAATGTAGCTGAATTATTGCCATATTCTTTTAGTGGAGATTCCTTAAAATGATGAATATAGATACCTATAAATCTGGCTTTGTTGCGATTATTGGTAGACCAAACGTAGGTAAATCCACATTCTTAAACAAAATGGTAGGTAAAAAGGTTGCCATAATGAGTGATAAGCCTCAAACGACAAGAAATAAAATTTTAGGTATTGTAACAACCGACGAATACCAAATCGCATTTACCGATACACCAGGCATTCATAAGCCTACAACAGAGCTTCAAAGAAGAATGGTAAATGCATCCTATGATGCAACGCTAGGTGTTGATGCCATAATCTTTATGACAACACCTGTAAAGCATGTCCTACCAGGAGATCAAATTATCTTAGATAATTTAAAAAAGACCAAAACTCCAGTATTTTTAGTCATCAACAAGGTGGATCAATTAAAGGAATTTAATGATATTGACCTTACCATTGCCCTATACATGAATTTATATCCTTTTCAGGGTATATTTCCTGTATCCGTATTAGAGGATAAAAATATTGACCATTTAATGGATGCAATTAAGGGTTGTCTTCCCTTTGGACCTAAATTTTATCCAGATGATATGAAAAGTGATCATTCCGATCGCTTCTTAATCTCTGAATTAATTCGTGAAAAAATATTAGTTGCAACAAAAGAAGAAATTCCTCATTCTGTTGCCGTTATCATAGATTCCATGAAGGAATCTATGGAAGAAAAAGATACAATGGAAATCTATGCAACAATCTTTGTTGAAAGAGATTCCCAAAAGAAAATCATCATTGGACACAATGGTGAAATGATTAAAAAGATTAAGCAATTTGCCTTAAAGGACATAAAAAAGCTATTAGATACTAAGGTTCACTTAGATTTATGGGTTAAGGTGAAAAAGGATTGGAAGGATAGACCAGATGACCTAAGAGCTCTTGGCTATTCTTTGGATAATTTCTAATGAAAAGTGAAGGAATTATATTAGATACAATTGATTATAAGGAATCCTCAAAAATTATACATTTATATACCCCACAAGGTAAAATTTCTGTAAAAGCCCTAGGAGCAAACAAGCCCAAAAACGGGCTTTTAGGTTTTACTACCATAGGAAATCAGGTATCCTTCATTATAACAGATAGTAAGCTCCCTACCCTAGTAGAATATAATGTAGAATCTTCCATTTATAAGATTAGTGAGGATTTTTTAAGAGTAAAATGCTTCATGGTTATGCTAAATATCATAAATCATATACCAGAGGATAATAACCATGGTCCTATTTATTCTACATTTAAAAAAATGTTAAAAGACATTTTGATAGAAAACCCAAAAAAGCTTTTATGTATCTTTTTAGTAAAGATGCTTTATGCCTTTGGCATAGCTCCAAATTTAAAGACTTGTGTTTCTTGCGGAAGTAGTGATATTAAATTTCTTGATTTAGATAAGGGTGGTGCGTTTTGCGACAATTGTAGCAGTCTTAAAAATCAAGATGAATTATATATCATGAAGGAATATTATTTTGGGAAAAAGGAAATCAAGGACTTTACAGCATGTAATTATGATTCCTTGTTAAAGGCCTTAAGAGATTATTATTTCCGTTACGCAAGCATTTCAATAAAGATTCAAGATTTATTGAATTAATTATGCTTATAAAGGGAGGTATATCCATGATTGAAATCTGTGGAGTATCAAAATCCTTCAAGGACCATGAGGTCCTAAAGGATATTAACTTAAGCATTCCTGATAAAAAAATATTAGGTTTAATCGGCATTAATGGTGCCGGTAAATCCACTCTACTTAGAGTTATTTCTGGCATATATAGTGCGGATGATGGTATTGTTTTAGTCGATGGTGAAAATGCATATGATAATGAAGAGGTCAAAAGAAAAATGTTCTTTTTATCGGATGATCCCTTTTATACTGCAAGAACCACTCCCGCAAGCCTACTTACTCTAATGAATACCTTTTATCCAGTGAATGAGGTTACCTATTTTGAAACATTAGATAAATTTAAAATTCCAATTCATAAAAGAATGGATAAGTTTTCAAAAGGAATGAAAAGACAGGTATTTGTGTCACTAGCCTTCGCTATAAGACCGAAATATATGCTACTAGATGAAGCCTTCGATGGCCTAGATCCACTCGCTCGAGTAGAATTTAAAAACCAAATCAAGGATATGGTTGAAAAAATGGGTTCGACCGTAATCATATCGAGCCACTCCCTAAAGGAGCTTGAGGATTTATGTGATGCATTCGCTATATTAAATAATACAACAATAGCTGCATCAGGCTCTATAGAAGATGCTATTGGTGTATTACATAAATACCAAATAGCCTTCAAGGAAGATCCGGATATTCATTTCTTCCCAAGAATTTATAAGCATATCGAAAAAGATGGTAGAGTTATAAGATTAGTTTCAGAATTAAATTTAAAGGATATCGAAGAAAAACTAAAGGATATGAATCCTGTGTTCATCGATGAGCTTCCAATAGAATTCGAAGAGGTATTTACTGCTATCGTAGAAAATGGAGGGAAGATGAAATGAAAAAGATGTTCCTTTATTATTTTAGAAGAAGATTACCTTTATTGATTATCTTAATGATAGCTATGGCTATTATGACGATTATCATTCAATCTCAATCCTCTTATATCAATTATGAGCAAAGTGGTGAAGGATATCGAGTAGAAACGGCAGGCCAAACCAATCCATTTATCTATTTATCGATTATATTATCCGTTATTGTAACGATAATTCCCGTTTTAGAATTTTCATTTAAAATGAAAAGAAGAAGTGTCGATTTATATTATTCCTTACCGATAAAAAGAATAAAGCTATATATTTGTAAATATTTTGTTGGGATTGCAGAATTCTTAATTCTATATATCCCACAGTGGTTAATATCCTTTATATGGCTTGCGACTATACCTTCGGTATCGAATATTTTCGATTTATCCTATTCGATTTATTTTATGCTTGCATCCATAGGCTATGGAATATTAATTTATTCCTTCCTAACCTTCTTTTATTCCATGGGAAATACCTTAGTAGACGGTATTATTTTCATGGCACTCGCATCCTGCTTCCTACCTACATTAATGAATGTAATGTATAGTTTGATTTTAGGTGCGAATTTTTCCGATAGAACCTTCTATATGCGTTTCTTCTTTATCTATTCTCCATTATTTGATATTTCAGGTAAGCTGCATTCGAATATGATAAGTGGAACCTATGAAGGTATCAATATTTTAGGAATCGTATTAAATATAGCATTAGCTATATTAGCCTCTATAGCATTCTTCTTCATACATAGTGAGAAGAATAACGCAGAGCTTGTGGGTGATGAATCCGATACCATATTTGGCTATAAGCTATTTATACCTTTATATATGATTACATCCTTCAAGCTAATATCCTCATCCATTTCTGCCTTATGGGTATTTATTGGACTTGCAGGCTATTTAGTATACTGTATCTATAGAAAAAGCTTTAGAATAAAGCGTAATGATATCATCACCTTAGGTGTATCGATTATAATAGGATTACTAATTGCAATATTTGTTTGACAAAAGTATAAAATAAGACTAAAATAAAGTAGCGTTGATGTGAAGGAGTATTTAGGATCTTTTATTCTAGAGAGGGTATATTTGGTGAAAATACCTATAAAAATTCTAAAGAAGGTAGTCACGGAGCCTTCTAGGTGAGAAATTTGAATTAGCCTAGAACGTTATCTTGCGTTAAAAGATGAATGAAGTGTCATACATTTATATGTATGGAACTAAGGTGGTACCGCGAAATATTCGTCCTTAGGAATATATTATTCCTGAGGACTTTTTTTATGAGAATTACAACGAAGAGGTTATTAATCCGTGATTTAAGCTTTAGGGATTTCGATGATTATTATGAATATGCAGTAAAGGATACCATAGGTCCTATGGCCGGGTGGAAGCCAATTCCAAATGAAGAGGTTGGCAGACGAGTCTTTAGCGGTATGATTTTAGCTAAGGATGTCTTTGGTATTGAATATCTAGAGAATCATAAAATGATCGGAACGATATCGATTTATAATTACGGAATAAGAAAATATAAATATGTGAAGCAATTAGGTTTTTCCTTAAATGATTCCTATTGGAATATGGGAATTATGACTGAGGTCGTCAATTCTGTTATAGCCTATATTTTTGAAAAGACGGATACCATGGTCATAGAGGTAGGACATCATTCCGATAACTATGCCTCAAAAAGAGTTATCGAGAAGTGTGGTTTTTTATATGATGGAAGGCTATGCAAATATAAAGAGCTATACGATGGAAGAATCATAGATGCTGACTTTTATTCTATGACAAGAGAAGATTATGAAAGGAAATTGAAATATGAAGGAACTAAAACCAAAATATGATTTTAAAGAAGTAGAAAATGGAAAATATGATTTCTGGCTTAAGGGTGGATATTTCACTGCAGGTGATAAATCAAAGGAACCATTTACTATCGTTATCCCACCACCAAATGTAACTGGTAAATTACATTTAGGACATTCTTGGGATACAACATTACAAGATATTATTATAAGAAGAAAAAGAATGCAAGGCTATGATGCCTTATGGCTTCCTGGTATGGACCATGCAGGTATTGCAACACAGGCTAAGGTTGATGCGAAGTTAAAAGAGCAGGGCATTTCAAGATATGATCTAGGAAGAGAAAAATTCCTAGAGGTTGCTTGGCAGTGGAAGCACGAATATGCAAGCTTCATTCGTTCCCAGTGGGCAGCACTTGGCTTATCCTTAGATTATACTAAGGAAAGATTCACCCTAGATGAGGGCTTAAATAAGGCAGTGAATCATGTATTTATTACCCTATATAATAAGGGCTTATTATACCAGGGTGAAAGAATCATCAACTGGGACTGTCAGGCTAAGACTGCATTATCTAACATCGAAGTTGAGCATATGGATGATGAGGGTGCATTCTATCATTATAATTACCCTCTAACAGATGGATCTGGTTTTGTTGAAATTGCAACAACAAGACCTGAAACTATGTTTGCTGACCAAGCGGTAATGGTACATCCAAAGGATGAAAGATATAAGGATATCGTAGGTAAAAGGGTAAGAATTCCACTTACGGATATTGAAATTCCAGTTATTGCAGATGAATATGTTGATATGGAATTTGGTACAGGCTGTGTTAAGGTAACACCAGCACATGACCCTAACGACTTTGAGGTTGGTAAGCGTCATAACCTACCTATGCCACTTTGTATGAACGATGATGGTACAATGAATTCTATGGCAGGTAAATATGAAGGCTTAGACCGCTTCGTTTGTAGAGATAGAATCGTTTCTGATTTAAAGAAAGAAGGCTTATATGTAAGAACCGAGCCAATCGTTCACTCTGTTGGACATAGTGAAAGAACAGGTGTCGTTGTTGAGCCTAGATTGTCTAAGCAATGGTTCGTTAAAATGGATGTACTTGCAAAACAGGTACTAGAAAATGATGAATACCGCTTCGTACCAGCTAGATTTAAGCAGACTCTAGAGCATTGGCTTGACCCAGAATCCATTCAGGATTGGTGCGTTTCCCGTCAGCTTTGGTGGGGACATAGAATTCCTGCTTGGTATAAGGATGACCTAGTAAAGGTTCAAGTAGAATGCCCAGGAGAGGGCTGGGTACAGGATGAGGATGTACTAGATACTTGGTTTTCTAGTGCTCTATGGCCATTTTCAACTCTTGGCTGGCCTGAAAAAACAGATTTGTTAGAAAGATATTATCCAACAAATGTATTAGTTACAGGCTATGATATCATTTTCTTCTGGGTTGCAAGAATGCTATTCCAGGGGGTTGAATTCACACATAAGGCTCCATTCAAAGACATTTTAATCCACGGCTTAATCCGTGATTCAGAGGGTAGAAAAATGTCTAAATCCTTAGGTAATGGTGTTGACCCATTCGATGTTATCGACAAATATGGTACAGATTCCCTAAGATATTTCCTAACTACGAATAGTGCGCCAGGACTTGATTTAAGATTTGATGAGACAAAGATTGAATCGAGCTGGAATTATTTAAATAAGATTTGGAATATTTCGAGATATGTATTAATGAATTTAGGTGAGGGCTATAAGGAAACAGAAATTATCAAAGATAAGCTAAACCTACCTTCAAAATGGATTTTAACTAAGCTAAATAAGGTTATCGAAAATGTGGATTACAACATGGAAAAATATGAATTTGGTGAAGCTGCAAGAACTTTATATTCCTTCGTTTGGGACGATTTCGCAAGCTGGTATGTAGAATTATCTAAGGTAGATTTACAAAGCGAAGACAAAGAAGAAATGCAGATGACGAAGAATGTATTAGTTTATGTATTAAGATCTATCGTTAAGCTATTACACCCATTCATTCCATTTATCACAGAAGAGATTTATCAGGCACTTCCTCACAAGGAGGAATCCATTACGATTTCTTCTTGGCCAAAGGCAAATAAGGACTTTGATTTCGCTTTAGATAAGGAAGCTATCGATGATATGATTGAAATCATTACATCGATAAGAAATGAGCGTAGTAAGGCAAATAAGGCACCAAAGGAGCCAATTGCTATTACAATTGTAGCTAAGGATAATGTCGTATCGAAAACTATCGCATCTACAACCAGATATCTATTTAAGTTTACAAACCCTAAGAAGCTTGAATTCTTAACGAGTGATCAAACCCTAGATATAAAGAAGTATGTCATTGAAATTTTACCTATGTGTAAAATCTTTATTCCAACAGAGGATTTAGTAAATAAAGAAGAAGCAATCAAGAAGCTTCTTGAAAAGAAAGCTAAGCTTGAATCAGAGCTTTCAAGAAGTGAAAAGATGCTATCGAATGAATCCTTTATTTCTAAGGCTCCTAAGGCTAAAATTGATGCAGAAATGCAAAAACAAAAGGAATACAAGGAGCAATACCAGGAGGTATTAAAATCCTTACAGGATTTAGGCGATTAATGTTTACATCTATAGATTCCGTTTATTCTTGGCTATTTAACCAAAGAAAAACGAAAAAAAGAGAAAATTTAGACCGTATAAAATGTGCAGCTAAAGCCTTAAATGTAGATATGCCAAGCTATAAGATTATTCATATTGCTCAACCGCTATTATGATACAAAAAATGCTTGCCCTAACCGGCAAGCATATAGGTCTATTTATATCCCCTTATGTCATAAGCTTTAATGAAAGAATAGAAATTAATGATAGGTATATTTCCGATGCAGAAATCATGCATTATGCAAATATCTTATATGATTATTCTTTAAAATATGAAGAGGAATATCAGGATATTATTCCCTTCTTTGAATTAACCCTACTTATGGCATTACTTTATTTCAAGGATAGAAATATTGATATCCTAGTTATGGAAGCAGGACTAGGTGGATTACTCGATGCTACCAATTTCTTAGATACCGATTTACAAATTATTACCAATATAGGCTATGACCATATGGCCCAGCTTGGGAACACACTAGAAGAAATCAGCTACCATAAGCTTGGTATTGCAAAAGAAAACAAAACCCTAATTACTGCATGCGATAAATCCTTAGTTCCTTTATTTAAGGAATATCTAGATAAAAAGAATACAAAACTTATTTATGTTAACCCTTTTATAAAGAATATAGAATTAAAGGAATATACATCCTTCACCTTTAAGGATGAATCCTATAAGGTATCCTTACTTGGTGAATACCAAGCCTATAATGCAAGTATTGCAATAGAGGCTGTAAAATATATGCTTCCTGATTTTCCAAAGGATTTTATCGATTATGCCCTAGCCAATATATTTTGGCCAGGTAGAATGGAATATATCTCTAAAAATCCTAAAATATTAATTGATGGTGGACATAATATTCATGCGATTAAGGCTACCGTAAAAACACTATATATGCTAAAGGGTAAGGCTAAGATTAAGGTCTTATTTAGTGCCTTATATGATAAGGATTATAAGAAAATGATAGAAGAGCTAAATAAAATAGCAAGCTTCTATTATTTTACAGGACTAGATGACCTAAGAAAAACAGATCCTAATGAATTTGTAAAATATACCTATATACCGAATAAAATCTATAATAGCTTTAGCGAGTGTCTAGATATAGAAATAAAAAATATTAAGCAGGATGAAATCTTATTCATTACAGGGTCCTTACATTTTATTTCCCAGGTAAGAGAAAAATATTTTAAAAAATAATTTATAGACTATATCTATAATTTTTCTAAAAATGGAATGAAAAAATCATTCCTTTTTTCTTTTTATTCATGAATTTCAATAATATATAGGAAATATATCCAAAAATGAAATTTGAGCATGTTTGAAATGAAAAATATATTCCTATATAATATCAAATTATAGGAGTTGATATAATGCTACCAAGAGAAAAAATCATTAAGGATGGCCCAAGCGAGCTATCCGATGATGAATTACTTGCCATCATGCTATCTTCGGGTACAAAAAATGAGGATGTCTTTTCTATGAGTAAAAGATTAATTCAAGATTATGGCTTTGCAAGCTTAATGAGACTAGATTATAACGAATTATCTAAAATTCCTGGAATTAAAATGGCTAAGGGAGCTAAGCTTTTAGCTATCTTTGAAATTGCAAGAAGAGTTATTTCTGAAGAAAATAACAAGAAGTGCCTAAACGATGCCAAAGGACTATTTGAATATGTTTATCCATTCTATTATGGTATAAAAAAGGAAGTATTGATGATCATTGGTGTTAATTCTAGATTAAAGGTACTCAACCTAAAAAAATATACGAGTGATTCCTATAATGAAATTAATATACCTATAAAAGAAATCATTAAAGACATTTTACAAATGGATCCTTATGGAGTATTTATCATACATAATCACCCAGGAGGAAATATAAATCCATCTACAGCAGATATAAAATATACTATAGAATTAGGAAAAACCTTAGATGCATTAAGTATATTACTTTTAGATCATTTGATCATCTCAAATGATACCTATTATTCCTTCAATGAAAATCACACCTTAAAAAGCTTCTAATATTGATTTATTTTTATGAATCCTATATAATCTTTACGTATTAAGGAGTATATTATGAAACATCTTTTAACACTATTAAAGGGTATTTTATTTGGGGCGTCCAATCTAATCCCTGGTATGAGTGGTGGTACTATGCTTGTCATTACAAATATCTATGATAAGCTATTAAATGCTATCGCAAATATCATTAAAAAATTCAAATCCGTCATTTTATTCTTATTCCTATTCGCTATAGGCGCAGTCATTGGTATATTAGGTGGTGGTATCTTTTTAAAAAGAGTAATGCTTACCTATTTGCCACTTGCAACCTACACTTTCTTTGCAGGAATTATTTTAGGTAGTGTACCTATGCTTGCAAAACCCGTTATAAAGAAGATCAATTGGAAATATATAGTATCCTTTATCCTAGGCCTTGTAGCCGTTATAGGATTAATGTTCTTAGGTCTTGCCTTTAATAAGGACCAAAGCGTACCTATTGGTGAGGTAACCCTAGAATTTAAAGATTATTTATTATTATTTATTTCAGGATTTATTGGTTGCTTTGCTATGCTAATTCCTGGTGTATCTGGGGTATTAATGCTCGTTGTATTTAATTATTATGGTACATTCATGGATGCAATTGCCAATATTCACCATTTCACTATGCAAGGCTACAGTAATGTAATCCTAGTGATTTTACCTGTTGCCTTAGGTATTCTACTCGGTTTAATACCTGCATCTAAGCTCTTAAGTTATATGTTTAAAAGATTCCCTATTGGATCTTATTATGCAATATTAGGCTTTGTCTTAGGCTCCATTCCAGTAATATTCGTAAATTTCTTTACGGAATATGGAAATATTGATGGTACTACAACAACACTTCAAATTATTTTAGGAGTGGGAGCCTTACCTATTGGCTTTATTCTATCTTATTTCTTATCAAAATTTAAGAAAAAAGCTAGTGATACAGAATTAGCAAAAGATACATCTATAGAGCCTATAGAAAATAAAGAAGTAAAAGAAATAGAAGAAATAGAAGAAGAAAATATAGCTTCTAAAGAAATACAGGATGAATAGACATTCAATGTCTATTTTTCTTTTCACTATACAAAAATTTAAAACCGTGCTATAATAACGTTAAGAATGTTCGCGGGAGGTAGCAATATGAAAAGAAGAGAAGCAAATTACCTAGATACAAAGAAAAGAGCAAATCCACTTAAGGTTATTGGAATTATTGCTGCAATTCTATTGGTTGTTGGCATAATTATTTATGCTACGGACTATGATAAAAACGAAAAAAAGCGTCATAAAACCATTGAGGATGTTTTATATGCTGTAGAGCATCCAACCAATATTGAAGGAGCTACACCTGAAACATCTACTAGTGGAACAGAAACTACAACTACAACAGAAACTGAAACAACACAAGAATAATGAAATTTCCCTTAAGCTATCTTAAGGGATTTTTTGAGGAGTTTATATGACAAAGGAAGAAATGAAAATCTATGCAGATAAGTATAGAAAAACACAAAAGGTATTATATAAGGTCTTTAGCGTATTGATTTTTTTCATTGCATTACTTTTATTTACTGTTGCAATCCTATTAATCGTTAACGCGGGCAATGAGGTAATCCTCTATGTAGTAGGAGGAGTTATGATCCTACTTGGTATTGCCGATATATTTGTTATGATAAAATTTATTAAGCATTCTAAAGTTAGATTCAAAAATATATGTGATATGGATGCTGCAAAGGCCTATTGTAAAATTCATGGTTTTGATTCCAAAATAGAAGAAAAGAAGTAAGAAAAAAAGGGATTCAATCCCTTTTACTTTGCCTCATTTTTACTAGCTTCTTTAGCAGCTTTTCTTGCTGCTCTCTTAGCCTCAATTTCAGCTTTTTCTCTTTTTTTAGCTTCTTCCTTTTCATTAGCCTCATTCATAGACTTCATTACAGCACGTACCTGTTTTTCTGATGGAGTTCTTCCCATCTGCTGGAACATAGCACGAATCATAGCCTCACTTACTGGAGGATTTTTCTGAAGCTCTCTTTTGAATAGCTTTCTTACTAAGAAGAATGTTGCAACTGCTGTTGCAATTAAAACGAAAAGAATAATTAAGACAAATTGCCAAATGGCTAAATCCATATGTCCTGCTTCAACTTCTAAAAACATAATTATGTCTCCTTTACTATTCTAGTCTATTTTACACTTTAAGAGGATAAATTTCAACACTTATTTTCAATTCTTAAAAAACATAAAATATTATAGTTATGCTAGACAAACTAAGGAGAATAAGATTATAATAGAAATAGATTAAGGAAAGGGGAAATAATACTATGCCAAGAGTTGTTGTAGAAGATAATTGTATTGCTTGCGGTGCTTGTGCACCTGAGTGCCCAGTTAGTGCTATTACTATTGAGGATGTTTCCCATATCGATGCTGATGCATGCATCGATTGCGGTGCATGTCAGGGTGTTTGCCCAGTAGACGCTATCGTTGAAGGATAAAATTTAAAAACAATATTTAGCAAAAAAGGGCTTAGCTAAGCCCTTTTTTCTTGCGATAAAAATGGGATGATTTAGTCATCCCATAATCCTCTACGTCTACGTTCTTTCTTTTTTGCCTCTAAAATAGCCTTTTGCCTACTAGCCTCAGCCTTTTCTTCAATACGCATAACTTCTGACAAGCTTTCATACAAATATAATTCTAGCTTAGAAAAGGTCTTTTTACCAAGCTCTTCTGTCATTAAACCTGTAGTCAATAAGACATGATAATTGTTAAATCTACTCTTATTTAATCTATAGCTTTCCTTGTTTACTCTTATTTTTGTATATTTTGTTTTAATGCCATCAATATCAATTCCCATATCTGGGAAAATATATCTCCAGTGGAAATCAGAGTTATATTTATGAATTAATCTATGCTTTTCATCATATTCACATCTTTCCCAAAATCCAGAGGAATTTGTGTAATAGGATTGCTCCCCAAAATCGGTATAGGAATATTCCTCCCACCTACCATTAGAAGACATATGCTTAATTAATTGATCCTTTTTATCATAGAAGTAGTCATCCCATTCTCCATTTGATGTTTCTGAATGCGTTAGATTCCCATTTCTATCATATTTTTTCTTTTTCCATGATCTCTTTTCCCCTGATTCCGTTTTATTCTCTTCGAAGATACTTTTATATTTCGCATTGAATACCAAATATCTTTCAGGATAAATCTCTACGGTCATTCCAACAGGGTTGTTCATATAAATCATGTTTGTATCATCCTTTAGGATTTGAATTTGAAATCCTCTTTGGACAAATTCTTGAATGATTCGCTTTTGAAATTCATTGGTTTCCATGAAATACACTCCATTCCATAATCAATCCCAATTTCAATTATATTCATTTTTTATTCTTCAGGCAATATCAAAAATAGGACTTTTCTTAAAATGAAACAATAGGGCTGTTATTGGGTAAAAGAAAACTGCAGACTATTGTTCTGCAGTATTTTCACTAGATACATTATTGTTTATTTCAACAGGAGCTTCCTTTTTCTTTTTGAAGGAATTCTCAGTACCAGAAGCAAGTCTCTTATAGTTTGGTATATGCTTATAAATGATAATTATACCAGGAACTAAAATCGTTAATAGATTTGCTAAGGATGGAGCATTGATGAAATATTCTATAAAGGATGGTCCATAATACCCTATAAAGAATAAGGTTAAATAGGTAAGTAAAACAGCTATAGTTGCGAAGGTTGATGCTAAGGATACATAGCCTGTAGTCTTAAGTACAATTAGGAATGTAATTAAGCATAATATACCAGCTAAAGGACATATACAAAGTACAACACCTAGGCTTGTCGCAACCGCCTTACCACCCTTAAAGCCTAAGAAGATAGAATAGGAATGACCAATAACTGCCATCATACCATAGAATCCATAATCTAAAACAGAATGGAAGACATTAAGCCTTGATAGGATTTGTAAAAGTATGATTACGAAAGCACCTTTAAATACATCTAAGAAGAAGACTAAAAAGCCAACCTTTTTACCTAAAACTCTAATTGCGTTTGTTGAACCTGTGTTTTTACTACCAAATTGTCTTATATCTGTACCGGTCAATGCTTTACCTACGACAACCCCGGATGGGAATGAACCACATAGGTAAGCAACAATCATTAAAAGTACGGAAATAATAATATTCCAAGTATCTGGAGTAGTTGATTCTAAAAACATAACAAACTCCCTCTTTCTATAAAAATCATTGTAATTATACAATGTATAAAGTTTAATGTCAAACGACGTTTTTATAAATTATCTTTATGATTTTTTATGATTAAAATATTGGAAAACGTTTGCAAATTTGATATTATAATATTGTCGTGAAAGTTTAGGTGGTATGAATGTCAAAAAATTCGAATGATGACAGCTCGATACAGGACTTAGAGGGCCAAGAGCATGTTAGAAAACGTCCAGGTATGTATATTGGCTCCACCGATGAGAGAGGACTACATCACCTGGTATGGGAAATCGTAGACAATTCCATAGATGAGGCCCTAGCAGGGTATGGTAAAGAAATTGTCGTAACGATCAATGAGGATAATTCCATTACAGTAGAGGATTCTGGTAGAGGTGTACCCTGTGGTATGCATGAAACCGGAAAGAACACAATGGAAATTATCTATACAAAGCTAAATGCCGGTGGTAAATTCGGCGGTGGAGGATATAAGACCTCTGGTGGATTACATGGTGTAGGTGCATCGGTTACAAACGCACTATCGAGCTTTATGGAAGTAACATCCTATAGAGATGGTAAAATCCATAAGATCACCTTCAAGCATGGTGGAACGGTAGTTTCTCCTGTTGAGGTGTTAGGTGATACAAGAAGAACAGGTACAACTGTACATTTTAAGCCAGATCCATCCGTATTTACTACGACAGTATATCAATACGATACAATTAAAACAAGAATCAGAGAAAGTGCATTTTTAATCAAAGGATTAAAGATGACATTAAAGGATAAAAGAAGCGGAAAGAATGAATCCTTCCAATATGAGAATGGTATTTCAGAATATGTAGCATTCCTTACAACAGGTAAAAGCCCAATGCACAATGTTGCTTATTTCGATGGCGAATACAAAAGTGATGTTACAACAACGAGTGCGGATGGTAAGAGCCAAACCACAACAGAAACCATTGAAGTTGAGGTTGCCTTCCAATTCCTAGATTCCTATAATGAAACCTTAATCTCCTTTGTAAATAATGTTAAAACACCAGATGGTGGCACGCATGAAACAGGCTATAAGACTGCTCTAACTAGAGCATTTAATGATTATGCTCATAGAGCGAAGCTCATTCGTGAAAATCAAACCCTAGAGGGTGCAGATATACGTACAGGCTTAACGAGCGTAGTATCAGTAAGAATCGGTGAAAAGCAGCTTGAATTCGAAGGTCAAACAAAGGCAAAGCTTGGTACTCCACAAGCCAAATCTGCAGTCGATAATGTCGTAGGCGAAAAGCTTACCTTCTTCCTAATGGAAAATAAGGATCTTGCAGAGAAAATCGTTAAGAAGGCCCAAAAGGAAGCTGAGGCAAGAGCGGCGGCAAGAAAGGCAAGAGAGCAGGCTAGACTAGATAAGAAGGATAAGGGCGAAAGAAATATTTCTACAAAGCTTGCCCCAACGAGTGAAAAGAATAAGGAAATCAATGAGCTATACCTAGTTGAGGGTGATTCTGCGGGTGGTTCTGCAAAGCAGGGTAGAGATAGACGCTTCCAAGCGATTTTACCTTTACGTGGTAAGGTATTAAATACGGAGCGTGCAACGATTGATGCAGCCCTAAAGAATGAAGAAATTAATACGATGATTTATACCATTGGCGCAGGCTATGGACCTGATTTTGATTTAAAGAAATGTAATTATAAGAAAATCATTATCATGACCGATGCCGATGATGATGGCGCCCATATTCAGGTATTATTATTAACCTTCTTCTTTAACCATATGAGACCTTTAGTAGAGAATGGTAGAATCTATTTAGCCCTACCACCACTATTTAAAATAACCAAGCGTGGTAAAACAGAAGAAATTGTTTATGCATGGACGAATGAGGAAAAGGATAAGATTTTAGCTTCATGTAAATGTCCTACTATCCTACAGCGTTATAAAGGATTAGGTGAAATGAATGCTGAGCAATTATGGGAAACCACAATGAACCCAGAAACGAGAACTCTAGTTCAGGTACATGTAGAGGATGAGGCAGAGGCTGAATCCCAGGTTAATGTATTAATGGGTAGTGATTCTGAAAGAAGAAGGAACTGGCTTGAAAACCATGTATCCTTTACATTAGAGGAGGAATAGTCTATGGCAAAGAGTGATTCGATTAAGAAAAAGTTAGACATCTTCCTAAAGGAAAAATTCCAAGAAACTAAATTAGAGGATGCTCTAGGAGACCGCTTTGGTCGTTATTCGAAATATATTATTCAAGAGCGTGCAATCCCAGATGTAAGGGATGGATTAAAGCCTGTACAAAGAAGAATTCTATATGGTATGTTCAATATGAAGGTTACCTCAAACCAGCCATATAAGAAATCTGCCCGTATCGTTGGTGATGTTATGGGTAAATATCATCCACATGGTGATTCATCCATCTATGAAGCCTTAGTACGTATGAGTCAATCTTGGAAAATGGGTGTTACCCTAATTGATATGCATGGTAATAATGGTTCTATCGATGGCGATGGCCCTGCAGCCATGCGTTACACAGAAACAAGATTATCTAAGAATGCAGAATTCCTACTACAGGATTTAGATAAGAATACGGTTCCTTTCATTCCAAACTTCGATGATGAGGAAACAGAACCAACCGTTTTACCTGCAAGATTCCCAAATCTTTTAGTCAATGGTGCGATGGGTATTTCATCCGGTTATGCAACCTATATTCCAACCCATAATATCAATGAGGTTATAAATGCGACCATCGCAAGAATCAATAACCCCAATATGACTGTAGATGACCTACTTGAAATTATGCCAGGTCCAGACTTCCCAACCGGTGGTATCATCATGGGTCGTGATGGTATTCGTGAGGCCTTCTTGACAGGTGCAGGTAGTGTCGTTGTAAGAAGTAAATATGAAATTGAAGAAATGGGTCAAGATCAGGAAAGAATTGTCATCACTGAAATCCCATATGATACTCTAAAAAGTAAAACCGTAGAGCGTATGGAACAATTAAGGCTTGATGGTAAGGTCCCTGATGTCATTGAATCAAGAGATGAATCTGGTAGAGATGGATTAAGAATTGCAATCGATTTAAAGAAGGGTGCGAATGCGGATGCCATCATCAATTTCTTCTTTAAGAATACCGATTTACAGTGTAATATCAACTACAATATGGTTTCTATTTGTAATAGAAGACCTATGCGCCTTGGTGTATTACCTATCCTAGATGCCTATATCGATCATCAAAAGGAGGTTATCACCAATAGAACGAATTTCTTACTAGCTAAGGCAGAAAAGAGATTACATATTGTAGAAGGACTAATTAAGATGGTAGATATCCTAGATGAGGTAATCCATACCATTCGTCATTCTCAAAATAAAGCGGATTCAAAGGCAAACTTAGTTGCTAAATTCGGCTTTACCGAAGAGCAGGCTGAAGCAATTGTGACAATGCAACTATATCGTTTATCGAACCAGGATGTTACAACCCTACTTGAGGAGAGAAAGACCTTAAATATCAATATTGATGAATACAATAAAATCCTTTCTAGTGAAAAGGAATTATTAAAGGTAATTAAGAAAGAATTATCTGAAATGAACAAGGTAATTTCTTGCCCAAGAAGAACAGAAATTAGAAATGAATCTGCTCAAATTAAGATTGACGAAACAGATTTAGTTGCAAAAGAGCAGGTAATGGTTTGTGTATCTAGAGAGGGCTATTTAAAGCGTGCAAGCCTAAAGGCCTTTAATTCCGCTAAGAGTAATGGTACAAAGGAAAATGACTCCGTATTATTCTTAGAGGAAGCCAATACGCTAGATACCCTATTAATCTTCACAAACCTAGGTAATTTTATCTACCTGCCTGTATATAAAATTCCTGAGGCAAAATTCAAAGATGTTGGTACATTTATTGCCTCTCTTTGCCAAACACAGGCCAAGGAAAGATTTGTTGGTGTATTTAAGATTGAATCCTTCGATGATTCAAAGGAATTAGTACTTTGTACTAAGAAGGGTCAAATTAAGCAAACTTTGCTTTCAGAATTTAATATCAACAGATATACAAAACCAGTACGTGCCATGAAAATATCGGATGACGATGAGCTCGTTGGTGTAGATATTATTGATGACCCACTTGAAATTATGGTATTCACAAAATATTGTGAGGCCTTAAGATTCCGCTCAACTGATGTACACCTATATGGTACAAACGCCGGTGGTACTAAGGCAATTAATCTAAAGCCTGGGGATGAGGTTGTCAACTGTATTTATTGTAATAAAAATGATGATTTCTTATTATTAACAAGCAGAAATACCATTAAGAGATTAAAGGTTACGGATGTGTTACTAACGAGAAGAGGAAGGTCGGGTAGTGCTCAAATTAAGAGATTAAAATCAAACCCATATATCCTACTCGATGCAATGAAGATGACACCAAATCAATATAAGGAAAACCTTCCTGTCATCTTAATTTATAAAAATGGTAATGATACCATTGATGCATTTAGCTTAAAATATAATGTATCGGATGCCGGTAAGACCATTCAAAGTGAAAACCCTGAATTCAAGGAATTAATTCGCTTCATGCTACCGAAGCCAGAAAAGCCAGATGCAAAGGTTTCTGCAGATTATTTACAAGAAGATACAATCTTCTCCCCAAATATGCAAGCAGAAAACCCTCAATCTATCATCTATGATGATGAAGAGGATAAATCCTTAAAGGCATCTAAGCAATCCAATCAGGATTTATTAAATGATCTAGATGCGATTTTAGCACATCATGGAAATAAAACAAATGATTCCTATCAACCAAGCTTAGATTCTAAGGACAACGAAAAAAATAAGGATATTAAATTCAAAAAAATATCCTTATTCGATGATGATGATCTAAATTAAAGAATAGAATAGAATCCTTATCTTTTGGTAAGGATTTTTATTATTTTTCTATTTCTATAGCTTATATAAATAATTATATAAATATTTCATAAAATTATATTTTTTATGGTAAAATAAAAAAAAGGACTTTAAATTTTTAAATAAAAGGAGGTTATGGCTTATGAATCAACAAGTAATTTCATTTCTAATCCATTGGCTACCAACCTTAATATTCTTAGGAATGCTAGGTATTGGCATATTATTTGGCTTATGGCGTGGTATGCGTAAAAGTATAATTCTTGCAATTCAAGCAGGAGTACTATTCATAATCCTATTAATCGTATATTTATCTATTGCAGGAGCTGCATCTACAGATACAGGGCTTTTCGACCTCGTCTCGCAAATTGCGGGTAAAGGTACCATTCAAAACGCCTTAGGTGTATCGGAATCCTGTCAAAGCTTTAAGGAATGCTTTATTGAATTTATTCCTAAGCAGATGCCTGAAAACGAAGGCTTAGCCTTAATTATTCAAGATAATGGACAATATCTTGCAACCCTTGCTGAAATGGCAGTAAGAATAGTCGTTGCCTCAGTCTTAGGTATCGTTTATATTCTTGGTATATTTATTCTATATTTGGTATATTTGATTTTCTATCCTCAAAGAAGATATGTAAAAAATCTAGAAAGAGATTATTACCAAAATATAAAGAATAAGGAACTACAAGAAAAAAGACGTAAGAAAAAGGAAGAAAAGAAGCGCAAGAAGGAAGAAGCTAAGGCTTCTATCGTAAATAATGAAACAATTGAAGACCCAGGCATGAATTTAGATGCCCTAAATGATGAAATTCATTCCGATGAAGAAATTAAAGTCGATAATCTTGAAGAAATAAATGATGAGGAAATCGATAAAGATGCCTTAAATGACATTGACTTTAATGAAATCTCCTTAGAGGATGATGAGGAAAAAGAAAAGAAGGAAGAAGAGCCTGAGGAGCCTATTTCCTCTGATGAAGAGGAAAAGGAAGAGCCTCATAAGCCATTTGTTTATAAGAAAAGAAGACTATTTGGAGCATTAATTGGTGGAGTAAGAGCCTTAATTTCAGGCTTAATCTTCCTATCCTTTGTTGGAGGATTCTTCTATATTCTAGCAGGAGGACCTGGAGATGATGTTACACCAGTTGAGATCGATTGGCAGGATAATACCTATAATTTAGCTTATGGTGCATATAAGGATATTGAAACCTATGGTTCTACAGGTATTTTTAAGGTATTAAATGCATTTAAGGGTACAGACAATGCCCCACTATATTTATTTGCTGCAGACTTAGTTTACCAAGGTGGACTAAAGGATGAGGCACAAAATGTTAATGAAAATATATATTTTAGAAAAGAAATATCCTCCTATACAAAATTTGCACGTGATACATTCAATTTATTACTTTCCTATGGCGGAGAAGAAATAAGAGATGCCATTTTAAAGAGTAAAACGGAACAAGTCGATATGATGGATACCATTATATCTGTAATGCTAAAGGATGGATTCCAAAATGATTTCAATTTATTAATTGATAATTTTGAAGAAACAACCTATTTCTTAAATCTATCCTTCTCCTTAATTTCTTCCTTTGTAAATCATATGGATAAGCTAAATCTTGAGGAATCTATGGGAACGGATACCATATCCTTAATCCAATTATTATTCAAAAAGGGTTATTTAGCGGATCAAATTCCTTACGAGAAATATGTTAAGGACAACAACTTACAAAATGAGCTTGAAAGCTATTATATCTCTCCAGATTTAGTCATTTCAAAGGATAATACAAAAACCATCATGAATATGCTATTTGGCTTCCTATCTGTACAGCATGCTAAAGAAGAAGACCAAGTAAAGATGGTATTAGATACTATCGAAAATATAATGCCATATATTACCGATTTTTCCTTCTTCCAAGAGGAAAATTCCGATAATGTTTCTATGGTACTTGCAAGATTATACCAATTCGTTCAAAATACATATTTTAAGCAAGCTGCAGAGGCTACCTTAGCGTCTTATTATACAAGTACTACTCCAGTAGAAAACCCATATAAAAGTTCAAAATATGCAAATGTAAAATGGGTATCTGAGCTTAAGAGCTTAGTCAATTCCTTAGAGGATATCCTTGTATTATATAATCATGCATACAAACAAGATAATTCTGTATTAGATAATATCTTTAATATCTTTAATACAAATAGAGTAGACTATCAAGAGGATATAATGAAATATGAGGATATTAAAAATAATGTAGGTAATTCCTTCTTGCTTGGGGATATCTTAGGTAGTGAATATGGTACTAAGCTTATTGAAGCTGGCTTTAAAGAAATGCTACCAAACCTAGAGCTTCCAAAAATTCATTACGCCAATGTAATGAATAGTGATGGTACGGTAAAGGAATATGGTGAATTCTATCATTTATTATGTGCTCTACAATCCTTCGGCGAAAACCAAGATAATCTAATTCTAATTCGTGATTTACAAAATGGCTTCACAGCAGATAAGGATTCGATCTTTGATTTAATTGATCGGTTAACAGATTCCTTATTTATGAAGGATTCAAACGACAAATCTGTAATCAATCATGTATTATCCTCTACAATATTTAAAGCAGTATTCAGTGAATTCTTATTGTCAAGCAATTCAAATGAAAGCTTTAGCCTATACATCGATGAATCCTTACTTGTCACTCTTGATGGCAATGTAACAAGAATCATAGAAAGTAAGGATTTATATACCTTCTTTGAAAAGATAAAAGGATTAATTAGCGTACTAAGAAATATTTCAGATGATTCTAATATGAATGAATTAGTGGATTCTATACTATGTGAGGAGGTCTATAATACATTAGATTCCTTAATTATTGAGGGTACTCTATCTAAGCTACTCGTTGATCATATCAGCGGTGATTTTGTAAAACTTCCAAAGGAATTAAGAGATGGAACTGGATATATTTCAAAGGACGGAAATAAATCCGAACTAAAGAATTTAATTGGATTATTCCAAGTTGCATCCTTTAAAATATCAAATCTACTTGATGATTCATCGGAACAACTAAATTCCATCATCGATATGCTAAAGGGCATAACAAAAGAGGATTACAATAAGATTTTAGAATCTAAAATTGTATATTATTCCTTATCCAATTATCTATTAACTCATAAAGATGGCTTCTTAGGTGATGCAGATTTAATTATTCCAAATATTACTAAGGATAGTTTACCTGATGAAATTGATATTCATGAAGCTATCAAAAAGGTTGAAATTATAGATTTCTTAACTAAGGCATGTACAATCCTTCCAGAGGATATGAATTCTATCGATATGGGTTCTTTAGTAAACTCCATCGTAGATGATTCAAGTATTACAGATAATATCATTTTATCTGCAACCATTACCAATATGATGGTCAATGTAGATGCTATTCATAATTCCATTGATGGAATCATTATTATCCCATCTTCTTATGAGGCAGAAGCAAAAAAGAGTAAGCTTGATAATTACACTAAGGATAATATATGGTACCCTGAACAAAAAAGACTAATGCGAAGCATTGGTGCATTATTAGCTGATGTGAAAGATTCTTCAAGCAATAGAGTAACGATCACAGACCCAAATATTAGCGATTATATCTTTGATTCCTTCAAGAATCTAAATGAGGATTATGAGGATTCAACAAAGCTTACTGTAGCTTATGAATCACAGATTATGCAAGCAACAATCTCGAAGAGAATTGATGATTTAGACTTCTTATCGAATGAAAAGAAGGCATGCCTAAAGAATGATACAATTTATAAGGAAGAAGAATTATCCTCTTTAGTCGATTTAATTAATCTATTTGACTTAGATTTAAAGAATACAAATATCTTATCTAGTGCTATGAATCAGGAAACTGTATTAAAGCTTTTAAATCCATATAGGGATAAATATAATGTCGTTCATGATTATACAAATTTACATCATCAATATGAAAATAAGATTACAGGATTAATCTTAACCGAAGGTATTGAGGATGCAACAACGATTCCACAAGATGCTTATGTTGCAGGTGAATTATATATTACAGAGGTTGAAGCAGAGGCATTAATTGAATGCCTATCCCCTTCTAAGCTAAACTTAGATTTGAATAACTTCCAATTTGATGGTAATTCGATTCGTGTATCAACATTAAAGAAGTGTATGTATGAAATGAATGGTGATACTTTTGTATTAGATGAAGAAGGTAGCCCAACATTAATTTCTAAGATATTACTTCAAAAATTCTCAGATCAATTAGTAACCTATGATTATTTAGATGTACCTATTCAAGATTATGATACTACCGTTCAAAGAATTAAGAGTACTTCAGCATATTATTTCTTAAGTTCTATTGAATCCTTAGATCCTAATTTCAATTTAGGTCAAACCATCGATGATGTTGTATTACCTGATCCTAATAATGATGAATTAATGAAGCCAATACGATTAAGTACCATCTTTAGAGCATCTGTTTCTAAGAATGTTGTCATTACTGTTGACTCTGCTATAATGGATCCTATTGTATCTATAGACTACGCAACTAAGACTAGAAATTATAATGATACAAAGGATGTAACAATTCTTACTGCAGATGAAACAATCAATACATTCAAGGCAATAGAGAAGATTAATTCAACTACTACATTATCCGATATTAATTTATCTTTAGAAACGATTCGAGCATACGATACTACTACAAGGAATACTATTCTTGCATCAAATCTAATTTCTGCAAGAATATCTGAAAAAATACTTGCGCAAGAGGCACCAAAAGACTATACAACTCTTACAACCATAAGAGGTACCTATAGACCTATAGAGAATGTAGAAGCAATCAATATTCAATCATCTACAAGCATCCCTGATTATAAGTTATTAGATGCTGGTCAGATTGAAGATTACATAGATGCAACTACACCTACCCATGAGATTTCATCGATTGAGGTATTAGGTTCAGATATGGTAACTGCTGGTTCAACAACAACCTATACCGTAAAGGTAAATCCAATAGATACCCTAGGTAACAAGAATGTTACATGGTCTATTGTATCTGGTAGTTCCTTAGCTACAATTGATGCCTCAACAGGCCAATTAACTGCAAACGCAACAGGTACAATCATTATTCGTGCTACATCACAAGATTCCAATTATAGTGATGTATATGGCGAATTAGAGGTACAAATTGTATAAGAACAAAACCACTCTCATGGGTGGTTTTTTCTATCAATAAGATTTTATTAAAAGTCAATCATAAGATTTTAAAAAGTAAT